>JBDHSN010000103.1:0-11611 GCA_039808105.1 Rhodospirillales bacterium | reverse complement strand
GGGCAGGAGGCGGTGCCGTCGGGCTGCCAGACGACTGCTGACTGCCCGCCGGCCGAAGCCGGCGACCAGCCGCCCGGGGCGCAGACGCAGCGCTGGACCTGGCAGGCGCCAGCGAGGCGCGCCTTGTCGGTGGAGCAGGCGGCGGTGCTGGCGGCGATCACCACCGCGGCAAGGGCGAACCGCAAACGGGACGACGGCATCGACATGGCGCGTCTTCTACACCGGCGGCCGGCGATGACGAAGCGCAGAAACGCCCCGGCAAGGCAGCGGCCGCAAGCGGAGCTCAGGCAGCGGCGGGAGCGCCCGCGGTCGGCGGCACAGCGCCCTGGGCCGCCAGCAGGCCGGCGGCGACGGTCCGGTTGATCTCGACCAGCGCGGCGATCGGCTCGGCTGCCGGATTCACCAGCAGCTCCAGCGAGCGCTTGAACACGAACACGGCCAGGCTGGCGACATTGCTGCGCAGCTCGAGCGGCAGGCCGGCGGCATCGTTGGCCATCGCTGCGGCGAAGATCGCCCACAGTTTGCGGTTATGCAGCAGCGCCGGTTCCAGTTCGCCGCATAGCTCGGGCGACCAGCGGCGGCGCAGATCGTCGAGGCGCTGCGCGGCCTGCAGCAGGACATGGCCTTCCAGGCGGCGCGGATCGGTATGAGCGCGATTTCCGCGGCTGTAGGCGAGGGCGGCACGGCGGCAGGGATCGGTCATCGGGGTTCTCTTGCGGTGAAGCGGCGGAAGGCCGTCATCCGCCGATTATCGCGAAAGCCGGTGAGCGTCCGGTTAACAACATGATTTTCTTCATTTATTACCGTCCCGCAAAAGCGCCGGGGCCGACGGTGCTAGAACCACCGCCGGCCCCTGATCTGTCGCCGGAACGCTAACGGAGGAGCGACAGCACGCTCTGCTGGGCCTGCGACGCCAGCGACAGCGCCGAGACCGCCAGCTGCTGGCGGGTCTGCAGCGCCATCATCGTCGCGCCTTCCTCGTTGGGATCGGCGATGGTGAGCTTGTCGGCGCCTTCCTGCAGGGTGTTGACCGTCTCCTTGGTGTAGTCCTGGCGGGTCTGAATGACGTTGAGGTCATTGGCGACGCTGGAAGCGAAGCTGCGCAGGCTGTTGACCGCGGTCCGCACCTGCTCCAGCGACGCATCGACGCCGACGGCATTGCCGAAGTTGGCCTTGTCAAGGCCGAGGCCGACCGACGTCACCACCTGACCCTTGGTGGCGATCGATGTGCTGCGGTCCTCGTTGAACACGGTCGTCAGGGTATCGCCATTCAGCAGGTTGGTGCCGCGATAGCCGGCATCCTTGACCAGCGAGTCGATCTGGTCACGGATCTTGTTGTAGTCCGCCTCGTAGGCGGCCAGGTCCGACGCCGCCGAGCCGAGCTGGATGGACTCGATGTTGGTCGCGTCCGCGGTGGCGGCGGTGGCGGTGATGGCGCTGGCAACCCCGAAGCCGAAGCGCGCGGTGAGGCCGTCCGTCGTCGTCTCGTCGTGGACCCCGAACTCGACCGTCTGCACCGCCGCGTCGGTCGAGCGGATGTTGATCTTGCCGGTGGTCCCGTCGAAGCTGGCGGCGAGCTTGCCGGTGAAGTCGGTGTTGATCTTGTCGACCAGGCCCTGAATGCTCAGTCCGGAGATGTTGTAGGTCTTCTGCGAGCCGCCGTTGAAGCCGACGACGAACTTGTCGGCCGCATCAACCGTGCCGCTGACGAGATTGGTCGTGGCGGTGGACTCGTTGAACAGCGACGACAGGGTATCGCTGGCCTGGGCGAGGGTATTGACGCCGCTGTAGAGGGCAAGCGAGTTCAGCGATGCCGTCGCGCCGGCGGTGATCTGCACCGCGTAGTTCTGCACCCCGCCGGTCAGCGTGCCGTCGGCGACCTTCTGGGCGGTATCGCCGAAGCCGAGCGCCTGGGCGAAGGAGAGATCCTCGGCGGTCGTCGGCGTCGCGGTATCGCCGGTGAACTTCAGCGAGAAGCTGGCACCGTCGAGCGCCTTGATCTCCAGCTTGCCGGCGTCGTTGACCTTGGCCTCGATCACCGGGTCGGCCAGGCCCTGGTTGAGGTCGTTGATCTTGGTGACCAACTGGTCCGTCGAGTCGTTCGCGGCGATGTCGATGTTCTGCGCATTGAGGACGACGTTGCCGTCCTTGTCGTTGACGGTGAAGGTCAGCCGGCTCGTCGCCGAGATCCCGGAGCGCGACGTCAGGTCCTTGACGTCGCGCAGGTTGACGGTGCCTTCGACCTTGGCCTCCTGGGTGCCGGCGGCCAGCGCATCGCGCGCCTGCCCGGCAATCGCGGTGGCCTGCTCGACCAGCTTGGTGATGCTTTCGATACCCGTGGACGCCTGCTTCAGGCTTGACATGCTCTGGCCCATCGCATCCAGCAGCTTGTTGAGGTCGTTGGCCCGGTTGGTCAGCGACTTGGCGGTAAAAAACGAGACGGGGTCGTCGACGGCGCTGTTGACCTTCTTGCCGGTCGACAGATTGATCTGCGTCTTGTCCATCTGCGACGTGGTTCTCTGCAGGGACAGCAGATTGGCACGCATCGAGGCGTTGATGACAGTATCGGACATGGCGGCGGTGCTCCTGTTCTAGGCGATGACTGCGGATGTTTCGATCCGAGTGCCGCAACTATAGCGCGTCATGTCCTGGTGATACAATTTATTAGTTTACATAGGAATTACATGCAACTTATGAGAGCTAGACATTGGCGGAGGAGGATGGCCCGCCGACGGGTGCATTTCTCGGCACGCCGGACCGACCCAAGAACGGACCCATACGAGATATCCTTGGCCCTATATAGGTAATTAGTCTTGACAGCGTCCGCATATTCCTGTAATGATCGGCTTGCGCTTCCTGAGACCGGACCCGAGACCCATGAGCACGCTGGACCAGGACCTGCCCGGCCTCCATCGCCTGCTGTACCGCCACCAATGGACCGACGTCGCCGACTGGGGCCGCGCGATCGCGGCGCTGGCCGATCTAAGCGAGGCGGAAATCGACAGACTGGTTGCGGCCGGCTGCCCGGCGACGACTCGGGCGGCCCCCGCCGCCGCGGAAATCGACAAGGTCAGCGGCTGATCCAGCCGCCGCCGAGCATCCGTTCGCCGTCGTAGAAAACGCAGGCCTGGCCGGGCGCCGGACCGGGATAGGCGGCATCGAGCAGGACCCGTCCGCTGCCATCGGCGGCAAGCTCGATGCGGGCTGCAACGGGCGCCATCGCCGAACGCAGCTTAACCGTCACCCGCCGCCCCTGCACCGGCAATTCCTCGTCGCCCAGCCAGTTGACCGCGCGCAAGGCGACCGCGTGGCCGAGCAGGGCGCGCTTCGGCCCGACGACGACGCGGGCGCGCTCCGCATCGAGCCGGATGACGTGCAGCGGTTCGGCCGCCGCGATGCCGAGGCCACGCCGCTGGCCGACGGTGAAGCCGGCGATGCCGTCGTGATGCCCGAGAACCCGGCCGGCCTCATCGACGATCTCGCCCGGTCGGTGCGCCTGCGGGCGCAGCTTGCGCAGCACCTCCGCATAGCTGCCGTTCGGCACGAAGCAGATGTCTTGGCTGTCGCGCTTTTCCGCCACCGGCAGCGCGAAGCGGCGGGCGGCGGCGCGGGTCGCCTCCTTGTCCAGCCTGCCGAGCGGAAAGCGCAGGAAATCGAGCTGGCTGCGCGTGGTGGCGAACAGGAAATAGCTCTGGTCGCGGGTGGCATCGGCGCCGCGATAAAGGCTCGCTCCCGCCGGTCCGTCGCGGCGCTCGACATAATGGCCGGTCGCCAGCGCCGCCGCGCCGAGGCTCCGCGCCGTCTCCAGCAGGTCGCGGAACTTGATCCGCTCGTTGCAGCGCACGCAGGGGATCGGCGTCTCGCCGGCGAGGTAGGCATCGGCGAAGTCGTCGATGACGCCGGCGCGGAAGCGGGCTTCGTAGTCGAGGACATAGTGGGCGATGCCGAGGTGGTCGGCGACCCGGCGCGCGTCATGGATGTCCTGTCCGGCGCAGCAGCTTCCCGGCCGTCCGACCGCGCGGCCATGGTCGTAGAGCTGCAGGGTGACGCCGATCACCTCCCAGCCGGCCTCAGCCAGCAGCGCCGCGGTCACCGAGCTGTCGACGCCGCCCGACATGGCGACGACGATTTGGCGGTTCTCGCCGATGGGTTTTTCGACTGCGCAGTCCATGGCGGCAATATAGGGCCGCGAGCGCGGGCTGGCGACAGAGCCCGTCGCCGGCGGGATCAGCCGGGTCACGCCAGCAGCCGCGCCAGCACCGCGTTCAGACGCAGCCGTCCCGTCGCCGTCGCCCGCAACCCCTCGCGGTCCGCCTCCAGAAAGCCGCCCTCGATCAGCGTTGCCAGCGCTGCCTGATCGACCGCCGCTTCCGGTTCACCGCCGGCGGCGGCGTGAAAGCGGGCCCGGTCGATGCCGCGGGTGAGCCGCAACCCCATCAGCAGCAGCTCCTCGCGGCGTTCGGCCGCACTCAGGCATTCCCGCTCGGCCAGTCCATCGCCGCCAGCCTCGATCGCCGCCAGCCATTTCTCCGGCGATCGTCCGGCGCGGGTGGCAACGGTGCCCCCGCCGCCGGTGATGCGGCCGTGGGCGCCCGGCCCGACGCCGAGGTAGTCGCCGCCCTGCCAGACGGCGAGGTTATGCCGGCATTCGCCGCCGCGGCGGGCGTGGTTGGAGATCTCGTAGGCCGGCAATCCCGCCGCCGCCAGCACCTCCTCGGTTGCCCGCCACATCGCCAGCGCCGTCTCCTCGCCGGCGGCGGCGACGCCGTCGCGGCGGAAGGCGGTGCCGGGCTCGATGGTGAGCTGGTAGACGGAGAGGTGGTCGCCGGCCATCGCCACCGCCTCCCCCAGCTCGCGGCGCCATTCGGCCGGCCGCTGCCCCGGCCGGCCCCAGATCAGATCGAAGGAGTAGCGGCGGAAGGCGCGTCTCGCCATCGCCACCGCCGCCACCGCCTCTGCCGCCGAATGGCGCCGCCCCAGGAAGCGCAGGGCGGCATCGTCCAGGGCCTGCACGCCGATGGACAGGCGGCCGATGCCGGCGGCGGCAAAGTCGCGAAACCTGCCGGCCTCGGCGGTCGAGGGGTTGGCCTCCAGCGTCACCTCGGCGTCCGGGGCAAGGCACCACAGCCGGGCGATCTCACCCAGGATCGCCGCGGCAGTGGCGGGTGCCATCAGCGACGGCGTGCCGCCGCCGAAGAAGACGCTGCGCACCGTCCGCCCGGCCGTCTCCGCGGCGAGGCGTGCGAGCTGGGCGCGGTACGCCGCCAGCCAGCGCGCCTCGTCGATGCCCCCGCGGACGTGGCTGTTGAAGTCGCAGTATGGGCACTTCGAGCGGCAGAACGGCCAGTGGATATAGACGGCCAGATCGGCCGGATGCAGCGGTGCGGCGCTACCCGAAGCAGGCGTCGACAAGCTGGCGGAAGGCATCGGCACGGTGGCTGATCCTGTGCTTTTCGGCCGGATCCATCTCTCCGAAGGTGATGTCGTAGCCGTCGGCCATGAAGATCGGATCGTAGCCGAAGCCGTGATCGCCGCGCGGCGGGAACACCAGCCGGCCGTGGACGAACCCCTCGAAGGTCTCGATGTGCTCATCCGGCCAGGCCAGCGACAGCGCGCAGGCGAAGAACGCCCGCGCATCGGCATCCGGCAGCGCCGCCAAGTCCATCTCCACCCGGCGCATGGCGATGCGAAAGTCCTTGGTCGGGCCGGCCCAGCGGGCGGAGACGACGCCGGGAGCGCCGCCCAGCGCCGGAACGACGAGGCCGCTGTCGTCGGCGAGGGCCGGCAGCCGGGCGGCGCGGGCGGCGGCCAGCGCCTTCAGCTCGGCATTGGCGATGAACGTCGTGCCGGTCTCCTCCGGCTCCGGCAGCCCCAGTTCCCCGACGGAGACGACGCTGACCGCGAACGGCCGCAGCAGATCGCCGATCTCCCGCACCTTGCCGGGGTTGTGGGTGGCAAGGACCAGCTGGTCGGAGGTGAAGTGCCGATGCATTGCCGCGCCCTTCAGGCGAGACCGATGGCGCGGCGCTGCAGCACCACCAGCTCGGCGATGCCGCCGCGGGCGAGCGCCAGCAGCTCCAGCAACTGCGCCTCGGAGAACGGCCGCTGCTCGGCGGTGCCCTGCACCTCGACGATCGCCCCCCTGCCGGTCAGCACGAAGTTGGCATCGGCCTCGGCGGCGGAATCCTCCTGGTAGTCGAGATCGAGTACGCAGACGCCGTCGCAGATGCCGCACGAGATGGCGGCGACCTGATCGATCAGCGGCACCGCGGTGAGCAGGCCGAGATCGACGAGGCGCTGGCAGGCGAGATGCAGCGCGACGAACGAGCCGGTGATGGCGGCGGTACGGGTGCCGCCGTCCGCCTGCAGCACGTCGCAGTCGATGCGGATCTGCATTTCGGCCAGCGCCGGCAGATCGGTGACGGCGCGCAGCGAGCGGCCGATCAGCCGCTGGATCTCCTGAGTGCGTCCGGTCTGCCGCCCCCGCGCCGCCTCGCGGTCGGTGCGCTCGGCGGTCGCCCGCGGCAGCATCCCGTATTCGGCGGTCACCCAGCCGCGGCCACTGTCGCGCAGCCACGCCGGCACCCGCTGTGCTACCGAGGCGGTGCACAGCACGTGCGTATCGCCGAAGCGGGCAAGGCACGAGCCTTCCGCGTACTTGCTGACCCCCGGCTCCAGCGAGACGGCGCGAAGTCGATCGGGGGCTCTGCCGGAAGGGCGCATCGGAGGACCTGGGTTGTGCTGAAGGGCGGGCAAGGTACGCCGCGGCCGGCGCGGCAGCAAGAACGACGTGCCGGGACCGCTCAGGCGAGGCGGCGCAGCAGCAGCTGCAGCGCCGTCTCCACCGTTGCCGCGCGGACCTGCTGGCGGTCGCCGGCAAAGACGTGGCGCTCGTGCAGGGTCCCGTCGCCGGTGCGGGTTGCGGCGAAGTGGACCAGCCCGACCGGCCGGCCGGGGCTGCCGCCGTCGGGCCCGGCGATGCCGGTCACCGCCACGGTGACATCCACGCCGGCGGCGGCGAGCGCGCCTTCCGCCATCGCCCGGGCGACCGCCTCGCTGACCGCCCCCTTCGCCGCCAGCAGGTCGGCCGGGACACCCAGCTCGGCGGTCTTGGCGGTGTTCGAATAGGTCACGTAGCCGCGGTCGAACACCAGCGAGGAGCCGGCCACCGCCGTCAGGCAGCCGGCGATCAGGCCGCCGGTGCAGGACTCGGCGGTGGCGAGGCGAAAGCCCCTTTCGCGGCAGCGGTGAAGAACGTCAGCGGCAAGCTGCAGCAGCAGCGGCTCGACGATCATGGCGTGGCCGCCGCCGCTTCCACGCCGGCTTCCGGCCTGACCAGCAGGCCCGGCAGGTCGGCGAGCGAGCCGACCGTCGCCACCGGCAGGCCGGGCAACCGGTCGAGCCTGCCGCCGCCGCGCTTCACCCAGATGACACGGAAGCCGAAGTGGGCGGCGCCGGCGACGTCCCAGGTGTTGGACGAGACAAAGGCGATCTTCTCCGCCGGCTGGGCGAAGCGCTCCACCGCCAGCTGGTAGACGCTGGCGTGCGGCTTGTAGATGCCGGCGGCATCAGCCGAGATGATCTCAGTCAGCAGCTCCTGCAGCCGGGCGCTCTGCACCGCTGCGACCAGCATGCTGACCGAACCGTTGGAGAGAATGCCGGTGCGCAAGCCCGCCGCCTTCAGGTCGCCGAGGACGCGGGGAACTTCCGGGTAGGCGCGCAGGGCGAAGTAGAGCTCCATCAACCGCGAGCGCAGCAGCGCATCGTCCAGGCCGAAGGCCGCCATGGCGTAGTCCAACGCCTCGCCGGTGACATGCCAGAAGTCGACAAAGTCGCCGCGCAGGCTGCGCAGCCACGTGTACTCGAGCTGCTTGGTCCGCCACAGGGCCGACAGGCCGTCGACCCGATCGCCCAGCACATCGCGGCAGCGCTCGCTCGCCGAGCCGACATCGAACAGCGTGCCGTAGGCATCGAAGACGACGGTGCGGATCCCGGCCAGCGACAGGCTGTCCCTGGCCGTCGTGCTCATCGCACCAGATCGCCGGCCAGCGTCTGCGCCAGCTGCACCGTGTCCGTCCGGGCGCGATAGACTTGCAGATTTTCCAGACACCGCTGCACGTAGTTCCGTGTCTCGTTGAACGGAATGAGCTCGATCCAGTCGACCGCCACCTCCGTGCCGCTGCGCGGATCACCATTGGTCGCCAGCCACTGGTTCACCCGTGAAGGCCCGGCATTATAGGCGGCAAGCGCAAGAATATAGGAACCATCGAAGCGCTGCAGCATATCGGAAATGTACGCGCTGCCGAGGCTGATGTTGTACTCCGGGCTGGCGGTCAGGGAACTCGGGGCATAGGCGATGCCGAGCTTCGCCGAAACATCGCGTGCCGTTCCCGGCATCAGCTGCATCAGCCCCTGCGCTCCGGCCGGGCTGGTGGCGCCGGTATCGAACGAACTCTCCTGGCGAATGACAGCCAGCACCAGCGGCGTCTCGACCCCGGCCGAAGCCCCGTCCGCCGCCGCCAGCAACGGGTAGCCGGCACCGATCAGCGGCTTGCCGCCGCGGATCGACTGCCGCGCCACCGCGACGCCGAGGTCCGGCCGCCCGACCTCGCCGGCGAGCGCCGCCGTCCTGCTCTTCCACGCCCGCGAGTCGTCAAGCTCGGCGAGGCGCAGCAGGAACGTGCGCTGTGCGTCTCGGGGGCCTGCCACCGCCAGCAGGGCAACCGCCCGGGTCAGCTCGTGGTCGCGGAACTGGCTCTCCTGCGCCGGCTCCAGCGGCGGCTCCGGCGGCAGGCGCAGCGGCTCTCCCGGCCGGATCTCGGCGGCGCTGAGCTGGCCGTAGAAGGCGTAGCCGTGTTCGGCCGCGGTCTTGTGCCACAGCATCGCAGCATCGGCGTCGCCGCGCGCCTGCGCGGCGCGGGCCAGCCAGTACGCACCCCGCGCCCGGCTGACCGGGTGGCTGACGTTCTCGAACATATCGAGGAAGTCGGTGGAGGCGACGTCCGGCTGCTGCAGGAAGCGCAGGGCGATCCAGCCGGCCAACCACTCGGCATCGGCGCGCTCGCTGCCGTCGACGAAACCGTGCGCGTTCGCCAGCGCGTAGGCGCCGGCGGCATCGCCGCGGCTCAGCGCCTGCCGGGCCAGCTGCGAGCGCTCCTGCCAGAACTGCTCCGGCCGGGCATAATCCACCCGATACGTCGTCAGCAACTGGACCGCCATCTCGTCGTACCCCTTGCGGCGGTACCAGCGGACCTGGTCGTAGACGAGCCCCGGATCGCCCTGCAGTTGGGAGGGAACCAGTGCCGCCAGGTCGGGACCGCTGGCGCTATTCTGGCGCAACGCGATCCGCGCTTCGCCCAGCGCCTGCTGGTCCGGCGACAGCCGCGGCAGCAGCCGCTGTGCCGGGGCGATGCGGCCTGCCCACAGCAGCCGGTCGAGGCGGCGGGCATGATCGGCATCGGTCAGAACGTCGATAAACCGGGTATAGTAGGCGTCTTCCTCATCGACGGTTTGCGCATCGGCGCTGGCCCAGGCGGCGCGCGCCACCTGCTTTGCCCGCGCCGCTTCGTCCGCGGCAATCAGCGCCTCGGCGTAGCGGCGGGCGCCGGCCAAGGTCAGCGGCTCGTTCCGCGCGAACCAGGCGATGACGGCGTCGTCCGGCACATTTTCGTCGATGGCCTGCTCGGCCCGCATCCGCAAGGTGCGCTGCGCCGGCCACTGCGGATTGTCGGCAACGAAGCTGCTGATCTCATAGAACGAGCCGCCGCCGTTGCTGCGGGTGGCGTCCAGCCAGACGACGAGCTTGCCCGGCAGCGGATCGGACGAGCCGGCCGCGATGCTGTGCGCCGACGGCCAGTCGCCGCGACCGGCGGCGGCAAGGGCGGCGTAGGCGGCAGACGGATCGTCTGCCCGCGCCGGCAGTGCCAGCGCCGCGACGAAGATCCCGGTGGCGAGCCCGAGGCTCAGGAAACAGCGGCCCGGTCGCACAATCACCGCTCCAACCCTTCCTGGTAAAGATTACATAAGAGGCGTGGGTTCGTCCGCCGGCCCGCCTCTGCCGGAAGCGAAGTTTAAAACCACAGACAATTTGCGGCAAGCGTGTGGCAAATACACCCTAATGGGTCACCATCGTTGTGTGTCTCCCAGGCCGCAGCGTACCACGCTTTGCAAAGCAGACAACCGCGGTTAAGGTCGCGCCCCGCCGCCTGTCGGGCGGGCAGTTTCGCCGAAGGAGAGTTCTCGAAGATGTTCAGCGGCTCCATCGTCGCCTTGATCACGCCGTTCAGGGACGGCGCGTTCGACGAATCGGCGTTCCGCGCCCTGGTCGACTGGCAGATCAGCGAGGGAACCGACGCGCTGGTGCCGTGCGGGACCACCGGCGAATCGCCGACGCTGGACCATGCCGAACACAAGCGCATCGTCGAGGTGTGCATCGAGGCCGCCGGCGGCCGGGTGCCGGTGATCGCCGGCACCGGTTCCAACTGCACGGCCGAGGCCATCGACCTCACCCGCCATGCCAAGGAGGCCGGCGCCGCCGCCGCCCTGGTGGTCACTCCCTATTACAACAAGCCGACGCAGGAAGGCCTGTTTCGCCATTACCAGGCGATTGTCGAAGCCGTCGACCTGCCGGTGATCATCTACAACATCCCGCCGCGCTCGGTGATCGACATGACCGTCGAGACCATGGCACGGCTGGCGAAGCTGCCGAACATCGTCGGGGTGAAGGATGCCACCTCCGATCTGAACCGGCCGATCCGCACCCGCCTCGCCATCGGCCCGCAGTTCTGCCAGCTCTCCGGCGAGGACGGCACCGCCGTGCCCTTCCTCGCCGCCGGCGGCGTCGGCTGCATCTCGGTCACCGCCAATGTCGCACCGTCGCTGTGCGCGCAGATGCAGCACGCCTGGCGCGACGGCGACGTGGCAACGGCGATGGCGCTGCAGGACCGGCTGATGCCGCTGCACGGCGCTCTCTTCTGCGAGAGCAACCCCGGGCCGGTGAAATATGCGGCGAGCCTGCTCGGCAAGTGCGCCGCCGATACCCGGCTGCCGCTGGCGCCGCTGGCCGATGCCAGCCGCGAGACCGTCCGCCGGGCGATGCAGGGCGCCGGGCTGCTGAACTGAAGGCGGGCATGGCAGGCAAGGCCGACGACGACAAGAGCAAGACCGTCGCCCAGAACCGGCGGGCGCGGCACGATTACAGCATCGAGGACACCATCGTTGCCGGCGTTGCCCTCACCGGCAGCGAGGTGAAGTCGCTGCGCCGCGGCCAGGCCTCGATCGTCGAGTCTTACGCCTCCGACAAGGGCGGCGAGCTGTGGCTGCTCAACGCCCACATCGCCCCTTACGATCCGGGCAAGACCTTCGGCCACGAGCCGAAGCGGCCGCGCAAGCTGCTGTTGCACCGGCGCGAGATCGACAAGCTGACCGGCGCCATCCGCCGCGACGGCATGACCTTGGTACCGCTGTCGATCTTCTTCAATGCGAGAGGCATCGCCAAGGTCTCCCTCGGCCTCGCCAAGGGCCGCCGCAAGGCCGACCAGCGCGAGGCGATCAAGCAGCGCGACTGGCAGCGCCAGAAGTCCCGCCTGCTGCGCACGGCGCGCGAGTAGCG
>JBDHSN010000102.1:0-11619 GCA_039808105.1 Rhodospirillales bacterium | reverse complement strand
GCGACGGTGAACAGCTTCATTGTCGAGCCCATCTCGTAGACGCCCTTGGTGACGCGGTTGAACCGCGCCTCGTCGTCCGAGTCGGGCGCCGGCTCGTTGGGATCGAAGTCGGGGAGCGAGACCATGCCGATGACATCGCCGCTCTCGACGTCAAGAACCATGCCGGCGGCGCCGAGGGCACTGAACTCGCGCTGGGCATCGGCCAGTTCGCGACGCAGGATGTTCTGGACGCGGATATCGACGGCGAGCCGCAGCGGCTCGCCGGCGGCGAGCGAGTCGTTATAGGTCTCCTCGACGCCGGCGATACCGCGGCCGTCGATGTTGGTCGCCCCGACGAGATGCGCCACCGCGCGGCCCTTGGGGTAGATGCGGCGAGGCTCCTTGCGGAAGGCAAGGCCGGGAATGCCGAGCGCGAACACCTGATCGCGCTGCGGCGGCGTGATGCCGCGCCGGATCCACACGAAGCGGTTCTCGCTGGTCAGGCGGGCGCGCAGCACCTTGCGGTCGAGATCCGGAAAGACCTTCATCAGGTCGGCCACCACCGCCTCGGGATCGGTGATCTCCTTGGGGTCGGCGCAGACGGAATCGGTGAGCAGGGTGGTCGCCAGCAGCTCGCCATTGCGATCGCGGATATCGCCTCGCCCGGCGCCCGCTCCATCGGCCACCGGCAGCGGACGGGCGGCAACCTCCTTGTCGAGCACGGTGAGATCGACGACGCGGAAAGCCATTACCGTAAAGGCAAGGGTGAAGACGACGCCGCAGGTCAGCAGCCGGGTGCGCGCCGTCTCCAGCGCCCGATGACGGGTACCGGGCAGCCGATGCGCCGGCGGATCGACGGGCGCATGCGGCGGGACGCTCATCGGTGGTGCCCCTTGCTGACGGCGCTCTGCACGCCGGACGGCCTGGCGGTTGTCCCGGCTTCCGGGGAGATCATCTCGTCCAGTGTTGCGAACGTCCCCATCTGCGACGGATCGATCGGGACGAGGCCGAGGTGCGCCTTGGCCAGCCGGCGCAGTCGTTCCGGCTCGGCGAGGACGCTGAACTCCGCGTTCAGCGCGTGCATCTTCTGCTTCTCGACGACGATGTCGTGACGCAAGGTCCCGAGCTCCTTCTCCAGGCTTTCGGCCTGATGGGTAACCGTCATCAGCACCACCCCCAGCGCGACCGCCAGCAGCATGCAAACGACCGTCGCCTGTCTTACGAATGTCGCCCAGCTGCTCATGCGGCCCTCCTCTTCCGATCCGTTGCATCCAGCGGCGGTGCGGCGGTGCGCTCGGCAGCACGCAGACGCGCCGAACGGGCCCGCGGATTCGCCGCCACCTCGTGCGCCGACGGCTGCAGCGGCCGCTGCGTGATCAGCCGGAACGACGGGGCCGCCGCAGTGGCGGGCGCCGCGGGCAGATGCCGCGAGAGGCGCGGCTCGGCGCCGCTACGCCGCCGCAGGAATGTCTTCACCGTGCGGTCCTCCAGCGAGTGGAAGGCGATGACCACCAGGCGACCGCCGGGCACCAGCAGCGCTTCGGCGGCGGCAAGGCCGCGCTCCAGCTCGCCCAGCTCGTCGTTCACATAGATGCGCAGCGCCTGGAAGGTGCGGGTGGCGGGATCGATGCCATCGGCAGCCCGCGGCAGGACGGCCCGGACGATCTCGGCGAGCCGCATCGTGCGCAGGATCGGCGCCACGCCGCGTGCCCGGACGATAGCCGCGGCAATGCGCCGGGCGAACCGCTCCTCGCCGAACTCACGGATCACATCGGCCAGCTCGTCCTGCCGCAGCCGGTTCACCGCATCGGCGGCGGAGATGCCGCGGCTCGGGTCCATCCGCATGTCGAGCGGGCCATCGAAGCGGAACGAGAAGCCGCGCTCCGCCTCATCGAGCTGCATCGAGGAGACGCCGAGATCGAAGGCGATGCCATCGATGCCGCCAACGCCCTGCTCCGCCGCCAGCTGGCACAGGTCGCCGAAGCGGCCGTGCACCAGTGTCAGCCGCCCGCCATAGCGTCCGACCAGCTCTTCCGCCCGGCGGCACGCCTCGGCATCGCGGTCGATGGCGAGAACCCGGCAAGGCGCTGCGTCGAGGACGGCAGCGGCGTAGCCGCCGGCACCGAAGGTCGCATCGACATAAAGACGGCCCGCGCGCGGGGAGAGGACCTCCAGCACCTCGGCCAGCATTACCGGGATGTGCGCAGCGGCGGTCATCGCCCCGTCTCCGCCGGCCGGCGCAGGGTCAGGGTGGCGCCGCGCTCGCGCACCCGCTCGAAGGCCTCGGCGTGGCGCTGCGCATAGGCTGCCGGGTTCCAGATCTGAAAGGTGGTGCCCCGGCCGACGAACGTCGCCTCGCCGTCCAGGCCGGCGTAAGCGACGAGATCGGCCGGCAGCACGATCCGGCCCTCGGGGTCGAACGGCAGCGCATGGGCGCTGCCCAGAATGACCGCCGCCAGATCATTCTGTTCGTCCGAGAACAGGGCAAGATCATCGAGGCTGCTGCTCATCCGCTCCATGAACTGCTCGTCGCATCCCTCAATCGCCAACAGCCGCGGCGACGGATAAACGTAGATGCCGGAGTAGCCGCCTTTTGCCTGATAGTAGTCGCGGAACTGCTTCGGCACGGAAACCCGCCCTTTCCGGTCGATCCTGTTCGTGTGCTGGCCGACCAATAACGGCATAGCGGCTCCCGCGGAACGCCCGGTTCCGACCCCCGGTCGCACCCCCATCGGCAGCGTCCCGCCGATGGGCCCTCAGTTCATCACGCTGGTGAATAATGGGATACCATGGGATGCGATGGGGGTCAATGGGACGCCATGGAACCGCGTGGATGAACAAGTCCTTGTTCAGCGAGACGCAAGGTTTGTCCGTACGGCGAAAGCAACAGATCCCGACGGATGCTCGGCGGCATCGGGACGGAGCCGCCGCGGAATTTGCCAGTGGCCTCGACGCCGCCTCGACGCCCGACGATTACGGCGGCCGGCCGATGATCTCTTTTTGTTCTTGTTATGTTTCTTCTTGCGCCGGCAAGACCGGAATGCAGCCGGAATGCGCAGCCGGAATGCAGGGAGAGAGCGTTCGGGGAGAAGCTGCCAGGCGGCCTGTAAGCCGGGTTCTGTGTTCCGCCGGTAGGGCGGACGATGGCCATTCATCTGGGGCGCCCGTTACCGGACGCCTCGCGCGACCGACCCGGACGGCGGCGCGAAAACACCGCCTGCCGGCCTCCGCGCCCCAAAGGCCGCGGCCGCCGGCATGCCGTCCCTATTTGGTCTTGCTCCCGGTGGGGTTTACCGTGCCGTTCCCGTTGCCGGGCCCGCGGTGCGCTCTTACCGCACCCTTTCACCCTTGCCGGCAGGCGCGGGCGAACCCGGAGGCCCCGGCCGGCGGTTTGCTTTCTGTGGCACTTTCCCTGGGGTCGCCCCCGCCGGGTGTTACCCGGCACCGTGTTTCCGTGGAGCCCGGACTTTCCTCCCCCGCTGCCGGCGAGAGCCGGCAGGCGAAGGCGGCCATCCGGCCGTCTGGCCCGCTGATGGTAGGCCCGCCGTCAGCCTTTGCAAGGGCAAGTGCGTTCCTGCCCGGCGGACCGGCAGCGGAGGACCGGCCGGCCAGCCAGGGCGGCAGCCGGAGAATTCGCGCCGCCCCGAATGCCCCCGCGCCTGCCCGCCGAGCGGCCGCCGGGACCACACGGTGATTCGATCAGGCGGCACCACCGGTGGAACTTTTCTCCTTCCACATCGGAGGCGGCCGTGCAAGATGGGAGCGCCGCCGGGGCCGGGGTTGTACCGGTGGCCGGATTGACGCCAGCACAGCACTCAGCTGGGCGGCAGGGGAGGAAAGACGCTATGGAGATCAAGACGGTCGGCGTCGTCGGCGCCGGGACCATGGGGAACGGCATTGCGCAAGCCTTCGCCACATCCGGCTACGACGTGGTCATGCGCGACATCAAGCAGGAGTTCGTCGACCGCGGCGTCGCCACCATTCGCAAGAGCCTCGAGCGGATGGCCGCGCGCAACAAGATCACCGCCGACGCCAAGGATGCGGCATTGGCGCGGGTCAAGGGCAGCGTCGATGTCGCCTCGCTCAAGGACTGCGACCTCATCGTCGAGGCGGCGCTCGAGAACGTCGATCTCAAGACCAAGCTGTTCACGGAACTGGACCAGCTGTGCAAGGCGGACGCCATCCTTGCCACCAACACCTCGTCGATTTCGGTGACCAAGATCGCGGCGGCGACCAAGCGGCCGGCCAAGGTCATCGGCATGCACTTCTTCAACCCGGTGCCGGTGATGCAGCTGATCGAGGTGATCCGCGCGCTGCAGACCGACGACGAGACCTGCGATGCTGTGCTGGAGACCAGCCGCACCATCGGCAAGACGCCGCACCTGGTGAAGGATTCCTACGGCTTCGTCGTCAACCGGGTGCTGATCCCGATGATCAACGAGGCGATCAACTGCCTCTACGAGGGGCTGGCTGGTCCCGAGGACATCGACGAGGTGATGAAGCTGGGCGCCAATCATCCCATCGGCCCGCTGGCGCTCGCCGACCTGATCGGCCTCGACGTCACCCTCAACGTCATGCAGACCCTCTACGAGGGCTTTGAGGACTCCAAGTACCGGCCGAGCCCGCTGCTCAAGCAGATGGTCGACGCCGGCTATCTCGGCCGCAAGACCGGTCGCGGCTTCCACAAGTACGGCGGCTGACGATCCATACAGGAGCGGCGATGCAGGTAGCTCGCCGCTCCGCTCCGAAAACAAATATAGAGAAATATGTATGCACATTGTTTTAGTTATACTTTCCATTGTTGTATCAGTAATTGTGTTTTTATTTATTATTGCAAGACTATTGATATTAGATTTTGAACAATATGAGAATAGGAAGCGTAACCGTATGAAAGAACTTGTAGAAAGCCATATATCCAGTATAGTTTGTGGTTCTTTTCAAATATTCTACTACGACAATCCGTCCAACGTTTGTCCGCCATTCTATGTTATTACTCAATATTGGATCATATTATCTCGTACTGGACATCATAAAGATAATGATATTATTGAGTATAAGAAAATAAAGCGCGTGCAACAATATCATTACGCTGTTGAAATAATTGTTTCAGATCTTGTGTCACCAATAAAGACAATTGATTTTATGTGTGAGAAAGATTGCGATCTTTTTTTTGCGCGCATTATGTTAGCGGCGAATCTTTCATAGAAATACGGTACTTCCAATGGGCGCGCTCATCAACAGTTGCTACTGTTTTCAAAGCTGATTTGTGGCCGCAGCCCACGGCCTGTCAGCAGTGAACCTTAATCTCTGCCACCGACGGACGACTTGTCGGCCCCCTGCCGGCGCACGCCAGGCAGCTTGCCCGCTTGCACTTTCGCGCGAATGTCTCATCTTTCCGGTAAAGCATAACGGTTCGGCGCGCCGAACGACGCCGGGTCGGAAGGGAACGGCCATGCTGATGCCGAAACCGGACGCGAGCGTGCTCGTCCGGCGCCAGGAGATCGCCGCGGCCCTGGCCGGGATCGTCTCCGGCGAGGGGGTGATCGCCGATGCCGACGAGCTCAAGGTCTACGAGAGCGATGCACTGACCGCCTACCGGCAGCCGCCGATGCTGGTGGTGCTGCCGGATACGACCGAACAGGTCGCCGCGGTGCTGGCATACTGCCACGAGAACGGCGTCAAGGTGGTGCCGCGCGGTGCCGGCACCTCGCTGTCCGGCGGCGCCCTGCCGCTCGCCGACGGCATCATCCTCGGCCTCGGCAAGTTCAACCGCATCCTTGCGATCGACTACGACAACCGCTGCGTCGTCGTGCAGCCGGGGGTCACCAACCTCGCCATCTCGACGGCGGTGGCCGGCCGCGGCTTCTACTACGCCCCCGATCCATCAAGCCAGATCGCCTGCACCATCGGCGGCAACATTGCCGAAAACTCCGGCGGCGTGCACTGCCTGAAGTACGGGCTCACCACCAACAACGTGCTGGGCTGCGAGCTGGTGCTGATGAATGGCGAGATCGTCCGGCTCGGCGGCCGCCACCTGGACAGCGAGGGCTACGACCTGCTCGGCGTGATCACCGGCTCGGAAGGGCTGCTGGGGGTGATCACCGAGGTCACCGTCCGCATCATCCGCAAGCCGGAGACCGCGCGCGCCCTGCTCATCGGCTTTGCCTCCGCGCAGGATGCCGGCCGCTGCGTCGCCGACGTCATCGGCGCCGGCATCATTCCCGGCGGCATGGAGATGATGGACCGCGATGCCATCCACGCCGCCGAGGATTTCGTTCACGCCGGCTATCCCCTCGACGTCGAAGCGCTGCTGATCGTTGAGCTGGACGGGCCGGCGCCGGAAGTGGACCACCTGATCGCACGCGTCGAGCAGGTCGCGCGGGCCACGGGCGCCGCCCATGTTCAGGTCAGCCGCGACGAGGCGGAGCGGCTGAAGTTCTGGGCCGGCCGCAAGGGCGCCTTTCCCGCCGTCGGCCGCATCTCGCCCGACTATCTGTGCATGGACGGTACCATCCCGCGCCACCGCCTGCCCGACGTGCTCGGCCGCATCGCCGAGCTGTGCGGGGTGCACAGCCTGCGCTGCTGCAACGTTTTTCATGCCGGCGACGGCAACCTGCACCCGCTGATCCTCTACGACGCCAACAACCCGGGCGAGCTGGAGCGGGCCGAGGCCTTCGGGGCC
The DNA here is from genome assembly GCA_039808105.1 of Rhodospirillales bacterium. Taxonomy (GTDB): domain Bacteria; phylum Pseudomonadota; class Alphaproteobacteria; order Rhodospirillales; family Defluviicoccaceae; genus Defluviicoccus. The sequence goes on along the minus strand of JBDHSN010000102.1, from coordinate 4,958 downwards.
GACATTCTGCGCGCCTGCGTGCAGGCCGGCGGCGTGCTGTCCGGCGAGCACGGCATCGGCATCGAAAAGCGCGACCTGATGGGCGAGATGTTCAGCGAGGACGACCTCAAGCACCAGCAGCGGCTGAAGTGCGCCTTCGATCCGGAGAGCCTGCTCAATCCCGGCAAGGTCTACCCGACACTGCATCGTTGTGCCGAGCTCGGACGGATGCACGTGCATCGCGGCGCGGTGCGCTTTCCGGACATCCCGCGGTTCTGACAGGGCAAGGGGCACGGAACCAGTCATGACGGTGAGCTTCCGGCCCGAGAGCGCTGATCAGGTGGCCGAGGTCATCCGCACCGCGATCATCGAGGGCAGGCACCTGGAGGTGGTCGCAGGCGGCTCGAAACGGGCGTGGGGACGGCCGGCGGCAGCCGCCGACACCCTTGATGTGCAAGGGCTGAGCGGCATCGTCGCCTACGAGCCCGAGGAGCTCATCCTTACCGCCAGGCCGGCGACACCGTTGGCCGAGATCGAGGCAGTCCTGGCCGAGCGGCACCAGCATCTGGCGTTCGAACCGCCCGACTTCGGCCCGCTGCTGGGCGGCAATGGCGAGATTTTTTCCAGTGACGGGACTCTCGGCGGCGCGGTGCTGTGCAACCTCGGCGGTCCGCGCCGCGTCAAGGTCGGTGCCGCCCGCGATCACGTCCTTGGCTTCCACGGCGTCAGCGGCCGTGGCGAGGTCTTCAAGGCCGGCGGCCGGGTGGTCAAGAACGTCACCGGCTTCGACCTCGCCAAGCTGGTCGCCGGCTCGTTCGGCACGCTCGCCGTCGTCACCGAGCTCACGGTCCGCGCGCTGCCGGCGCCGGAGGATACGCGCACGCTGGTCGTCCGCGGCCTCGACGACCCAGCCGCGGTGCAGGCGATGACCGCCGCCCTGTCGAGCGCCGCAGACATCGCCGCTGCCGCGTATCTGCCGGCCACTGTCGCCGCCGCCTCGACGGTCGCGGCGCTCGCCGGCACGGCGGCCAGCGCGACGCTGCTCAGGCTGGAGGGGCCGGAGCCTTCGGTTGCCGCCCGCGCCGAAGGATTATCGCGGCTGCTGCGCCGCTTCGGCGAGACCGCGGCTCTGCCGCGGGACGAAAGCCTGGTGCTGTGGCGCGCAGTGCGCGACGTCGTCGCCTTCTCGATGGGCCGGGAGCGTCAGGTCTGGCGCCTCTCGGTGCCGCCGACGCAGGGAGCCGCCGTCGTCCGGCAGGTGCTCGCATCCCACGCCGGGGACGCCTGCTACGACTGGGGCGGCGGGCTGGTCTGGCTGGGGCTCGACCCGACGCCAGCGGCGGCAGCGGATACCGTCCGGGCCGCCGTCACCGCCGTCGGCGGCCACGCCACGCTGATCCGCGCCGAACCGGCGGTGCGGCGGCAGGTGCCGGTGTTCCAGCCGCAGCCACCCGCCCTCGCGGCACTGACGCGCCGGATCAAGGAAAGCTTCGATCCGCACCGGGTGCTCAACCCCGGGCGGATGTATGCGGACGTCTAGAGCATGCGAACCAGCTTTGCCGAGGCACGCCTCGCCGATCCCGCCATCGCGGAAGCCAACACCATCCTGCGGACCTGCGTGCACTGCGGCTTCTGCACCGCCACCTGCCCCACCTACCTGCTGCTGGGCGACGAGCTCGACAGTCCGCGCGGCCGCATCTACCTCGCCAAGGAGATGCTGGAGCAGGACCGGGTGCCGTCGGCGAGCGTGGTCAAGCACATCGACCGCTGCCTGACCTGCCTCGCCTGCATGACCACCTGCCCCTCCGGCGTGCACTACGCCCACCTGATCGACCACGCCCGCATCCACATCGAGAAGACCTACCGGCGGCCGGCCGCCGACCGGGCGCTGCGGCAGTTCATCGCCACCGTCGTCGCCCACCCGGCGCTGTTCCGGCTGATGGCGCTGGCCGGCCGGCTCGCCCGCCCTTTGGCACGGCTGCTGCCGGGACGGCTGCGCCCCCTGGTCGCATCGGCACCCCGCCACATCGGCGCCCCCTCCTGGGTCGACCGGCCGCAGGTCATCGCCGCCGCGGGAACGCGGCGGATGCGGGTGGCGCTGCTCAGCGGCTGCGCCCAGCAGGCGCTGCGCCCGCAGATCAACGAGGCGACGGTGCGGCTCCTCGCCCGTCACGGCTGCGAGGTGGTGGTGGCGGCCGGCATGGGCTGCTGCGGCGGCATCTTCCACCACATGGGCTGGCAGGAGCGCACCCGGCAGGCGGCGAGGGCGAACATCATCGCTTGGGAGCGGGTGATCGCCGGCGGCGGCCTTGATGCCATCGTCTTCAATGCCTCGGGCTGCGGGGTGATGCTGAAGGACTACGGCCACCTGCTGGGCGACGACCCCGCCTGGGCGGCCCGGGCGGCGCGCATCGCCGCGCTCTGCCGCAACATCTCCGAGGTGGTGCTCGAGCTTGGCCTGCGCCCGCCGGTGGTGCGCACCGGCCAGCGCGTCACCTACCATATGGCGTGCACCATGCAGCACGGCCTCGGGCTGGGAACGCTGGCGACGACCCTGCTGACCCAGGCCGGCTTTGCCGTCGCCGAGCCCGCCGAAGGCCACATCTGCTGCGGCTCGGCCGGCGTCTACTCGGTGCTGCAGCCGGAGATCGCCGACCGGCTCGTCCGCCGCAAGGTGGCGAACCTCGCGGCGACCGCGCCGCAGATCATCGCCGCCGGCAACATCGGCTGCATCGCCCACATCGCGCCGCACTCAGGAGTACCGGTCGTCCACGTGGTCGAACTGCTCGACTGGGCCACCGGCGGCGAGCCGCCGGCCGGCGTCGCGCGTTCGGTGCTCGCCGAAAACGCCGCGAGCAGCTAATCTCTCTTGCGATCGGCACATGCCGCGACCGCTGGTCCTGGCGGCCCGCGGCTTTGATGCGATCGGCGCCGGACGGGCCGTGCCGGGGCCCCGCCGTCCGGAAAGGCGCCCGTAGCTCAGCCGGACAGAGCAACTGCCTTCTAAGCAGTAGGTCGCAGGTTCGAGTCCTGCCGGGCGCGCCAACCGAAACAATATCTTGCGATACTGTGGGTAGCTACATGCACCGCTGTGGCGGTACGGGTGGTACCGTGGGAAGTGGCAGGTGCGCCCAAGATGCTCCGTGCCGGTGCGACCGGCACGGCGGCCTTCACGGCCGGCGGATTGACTGGACGGATGCGAATGATAGACGTTGACCTGATGAGGGACTTTTCTTAGACTTATGAAGTAGTGATTTACGTAAATCTTGTTGAGTACCCGTTCCGGGCAGCATTACCGGCGGGCAGGTTATCCCAAAGCGAAAAATCGCGTGCATTAAGGCGGGGGACATAATGGGCGACGGTAGCGACCGCAGAACAAGCCGTCTGACATGGGCGAGACTGATTACAACCCTCTGCGCCGGTCTGGCGAGCACCAGCAGTAACGCCAGCACCGACACAGCGTCGGCTCCAGCGACCACCGATCCCCCTTCGGTAGAAACTCGCATCCGGGCCGTCCGCGAAGCGCTCACAGCGCGGATTGCCGACTCCGCTGAGCCGGCGGAAGAAAGCTCGCAGGAAGTCGCGCAATGGCGCAACTTCCCGAATTTTCCTAATTTCCCGAATTGGCGCAACTGGTGAGCATGATTCTCCCGAGTTGACGCGCCCGGCGAAAAGTTGGGGAAGATGCCAAGCTCTCTTCCTTCACTGGAACTTCTGGTTCTCCAGCCCACGCCCTTCTGCAACATCAACTGCAGCTACTGCTACCTCCCAGATCGTACCGTCAAGAAGACGATGAGCGAGAACACCCTCGCAGGAATTTTCAGGCGGGTCTTCGAAAGTGGCATCGGCAATGGCGGATTCACCGTGGTCTGGCACGCCGGCGAACCACTGGTGTTGCCGCCCGAATGGTATGGGCGCGCTTGTGATATCCTCGATGCTCAAATACCGCACGCATCCCGGTGCGGCATAACATCCAGAGCAACGGGCTGCTGCTCGACGACTGCTGGGCAGCGTTCATCCGGGCGAAAGGCTTTCGGATCGGGCTCAGCATCGACGGGCCGCGCGTGCTGCACGACGCCCGCCGCCGCACCCGGAGCGGCCGCGGCACGTTCGATGGGGCGATGCGGGCGGTGGAACGGCTGCAGCGGTTTGGCATCGACTTTCACGTGATCACTGTCCTCGGCTGGGAATCGCTGCAGGACCCAGACCTGCTGTTCGACTTCTACCGGGATCACGGCATCCGCAATGTCGCTTTCAATGTCGAGGAGATCGAGGGCGATAATGCCCGATCCTCGCTCAACCGTCTGGAAGCAGTTCCCGCTTTCAAGCGTTTTCTGCGCCGCTTCATTGAGCGCATGAGCAGTGAGCCGGAAGTCTTAGAGTTGCGGGAGGTGGCAGGGGCGCTAGCGGCCATCGTCGGCCAAACGAATGATGCCTCTGCCAATCAGCAGACCGAGCCGCTGTCGATTCTCACCGTCGACGTAGACGGCAACATCGGCACCTTCTCGCCGGAGTTGCTGGGGCTGCGCCACCCCGTGTACGGAGGATTCACCTTCGGCAATGTTCATGCGGCACCGCTTCTATCGGTCCTCAATCAACCTGCGTTTCAGCGGATTCATAGCGATATTGTTGCCGGCGTTCGCAGATGCGCGGAGACATGTCCTTATTTCCGAGTATGTCGCGGTGGCGCACCGTCGAACAAGTTGTTCGAGAACGGCAGCTTCGCGAGCACCAAAACCATGTTCTGCCTACTGACCAAGCAGGCGGTGATGGACGTTGTGCTAGAAGAACTCGAGTGCCGACTGGGGCTTTGGAACACTCCATCATGTAATCTTATAATTCAATCAGATAATTTGGATCCTCTAAGAGCTTGACCGAAAATGATGGAAGCAAAATGAATGCGCTAGTGCATTGACATAAACGGATGATTCACAAGCCGGTGCGGCTGTGCGACTCTGTCGGCATGGCACAGACGGTGA
>JBDHSN010000101.1:0-12103 GCA_039808105.1 Rhodospirillales bacterium | reverse complement strand
GGTCGCCGATCAGCCGGACGGGCAGTGGTGCCGCTGACTTCAGGTTGACATCGCGCTGCGGGAACGGCAGGGCGATGCCGTTGGCATTATAGAGGTCCCAGATGCGCTTGAAGACATCGCTGCGGACGTTGTGGATGCCCGCCCGCGGATCGTTGATCCAGAAGCGCAGCTCGAGCTGGATGGAATTGTCGCCGAATTCCAGGATCAGGCAGCGGGGCGGCGGTTCGACCAGCACCCGCGGGATGTCGCTTGCCGCCTGGACCGCCAGCGCCATCGCCTGGTCGAGATCGGAGCCGTAGGCGACGCCGACCGGGGCATGCAGCCGCAACAGGTTGTTGCTGTGCGACCAGTTCTCGACCCGGTCGGTGATCAGGTCCTCGTTGGGAATGAGGTGCTCGATGCCGTCGCGGGTAACCACCGAGACGTAGCGGGCGCCGAGCGCGTTGATCCAGCCGTAGTGGGGACCCACGGCGATGACGTCGCCCGGCTTGACCGAACGGTCGAGCAGCAGGATCACACCGCTGATCAGGTTGGAGACCACCTTCTGCAGGCCGAAGCCGACGCCGAGCCCGACGGCGCCGGAAAAGACGGCAAGGGTGGTGAGGTTGATGCCGATGGCGTGCAGCGCGACGAAGACCGCCACCGTCCACGACAGGACGCTGGTGACCTTGGCGAGCAGCACCCGCTCGGAGGGGGAGATGCCGGGCAGGCGGGCGATCCACAGATCGAGGCGGCGCGACCCGAGACTCGCCGCCCACCAGAACAGGACCAGGATCACCGTCGCTTCGATGAGACCGGCGGCGGTGACCCGCACCGAGCCAATGTTCAAGGCCATCTGATCGAGGATCGAGACGGTCACGACCCACAGCCCGAAGGCCTTCAGCGCCGCGACGACGACGATGGCCACCGCCAGCACCCGCGACCAGAACAGCGATGCGACGAAGGAGGCGGCGAGGCGGACGCCCATCCAGGCGGCGACGAGGCCAAGAGCGATCTCGACGACTTTTGCCGGCTGGCCGGCCTCGTGCAGGGCGACGGCGGCGAACCACAGCAGCAGGATCCACAGCAGGGGAAAAGCGGCGGGTCGCAGCCAGGAGAGCAGCGGCTGCCTTTCGGCGCGATGGGCCACGAAGGCACGCGCCCTCGGCGTCAGCCGGCGAGCGAACAGGCGTGCGGCCACCAGAGTTGTGGTGACGGCCGCAAGCTGCAGCAGGAAATGCGGCAGGCTTGGCAGCACCGGCATCTGCACATTGGCCGCGATCCAGCTCGCAAACGGCGTCCACAGCTGAGCCAGCCAGCTGAGCATCGGCCAGTCGCTGGCGCCTGCATCCGGCATGGCCGACGCCTCTTTCGACTGGGGAGCTACCGCCCGTCGCGGCGGCTGAGGAACGCCAGACGCTCGAACAGGTGGACGTCCTGCTCGTTTTTCAGCAGCGCGCCGTGCAGCGGCGGAATCAGCTTGCGCGCATCGGTCGAGCGCAGCACGTCGGGCGGCAGGTCCTCGATCATCAGCAGCTTGATCCAGTCGAGAAGCTCCGACGTGGACGGCTTCTTCTTCAGTCCCGGCACCTCGCGCATCTCGAAGAAGACGGTGAGCGCCTCGTGCACGAGCCGCTTCTGGATCCCCGGGTAGTGCACCTCGATGATCTGCTGCATCGTCTCGCGGTCGGGGAAGCGGATGTAGTGGAAGAAGCAGCGGCGCAGGAACGCGTCCGGCAGCTCCCTCTCATTATTGGAGGTGATGACGACGATCGGCCGGTGGCGGGCGGCGATGGTCTGCCTCGTCTCGTAGACATGGAACTCCATGCGGTCGAGTTCGAGCAGCAGGTCGTTGGGGAACTCGATGTCGGCCTTGTCGATCTCGTCGATCAGCAGCACCGGACGAACGTCGCAGGAGAAGGCCTCCCACAGCCGGCCCTTGACGATGTAGTTGGCGATGTCGTGGACGCGGGCTTCGCCGAGCTGGCTGTCGCGCAGCCGCGCCACCGCGTCGTATTCGTAGAGCCCCTGCTGCGCCTTCGTCGTCGACTTGATGTGCCACTGAATCAGCGGGAGATCCAATGCTGCGGCGATCTCATGGGCGAGGATGGTCTTGCCGGTGCCGGGCTCGCCCTTGATCAGCAGCGGCCGCTCCAGAGCGACCGCTGCATTGACCGCGACCATCAGGTCTTCGGTCGCAACGTAGCTGGCGGTTCCTGTAAAGCGCGTACCCATATCCGGTCCGATCGTCCCCGCGTTGTCAGAGAGCGTAAGCGGGAGCCGCAGCTCCCGCAAGGCGGCTGCGGGAACTTCTCCGTCAATGCGCCTCCGCCGGTGCCCGGCGCAACGGCGCGGGAAGCGGTACCGTCACCGCCTCTTCCCGGGCCCACGCTGTCGCGGTGCGCGAAATGCCGACCATCGCACCGAAAATGAACCAGAAGAAGGCGGCGTAGTAGATGAAGGAGGCGATGGCGTCGAGGAACAGGCTGAGCAGGAAGCAGCCCATGAACGCCAGTGTTGCCGCGCGCAGGAACCGCCCGGTGTCGCGTTCCTCCTCGGACAGGCGGCCGTGAACAAGGCGGGCATCGACCCGGCGCAGGGCGACCCATGCGCCCATGATTCCACTGACGCAGAAGATCAGGAACAGCGTGAACCCGATCAGACCGACGCTCGACAGCAGCTTGAACAGCAGGTCCTGGATCTGGGACAGTGTCGAGCCGCCCTTGAACCATCCCCAGCCGTGGCCGAAGAACGGCGCCTGGGTAAACGCCTTGTAGCCGAAGACCATCGAGTCGGCGCGAAGGTCGAAGGAGCCGGTGTCTTCCTTATCGACGGTCACCGAGGCAGCGATCGTTGCCAGCTTCGGCGACAGCAGCAGCAGGAACAGACCCGTCATCCCCATGATGATGACATCGCGCAGGAATACCCGCGTGTACACCACCATGGCGAACGAATAGACCAGCACCAACCCCATCAGGCCGGTCGATGACGTGGTCAGGGCGATGACGCCGGACACCAGATAGATGTAGAGGCGACCGAACGGCACCCGCCCGATCCCCTCGCCGATCATCACGATGGCGATGAGCAGCACCGACAGCAGGTATCGCGCGATGTGCGACGGCTCCATCGAAACCGAACTGAGCCGGTAGACAACGTAGGTCGTCTGCTTCAGCGTCTGATCGAACAGCGCGCCGGAATCGCTGATGGAATTGTTGAAGATTTCCGCCGGATAGGGCAGGCCGGTGTTAAGGCACACCCACTGGAACAGGCCCCAGCTGGCGGCGAACAGCCCACCCCACAAGTAGATCGTGATCAAGCGGCGGGTGATCTCGGTGCTGGTAATGTTGTTCGCCACTGCCCAGGAGAAAAGGAACCCCAACACCAGGATGACCGACTGAAAGACGACGTACTTGGTCACGCCGTGCGAGGTGGCGAGCTCGAACGTCGACGCGATCAGCATCGCCAGAAACCCGATCATCCACAGGAATGGCGAGCGGCTGTCGAGATCGTTGCCGTCGATCGGGCGCGCGGTCCATTGCAGAAGGGTCAGCCCGATGAGCACACTGCCGAAAATGTGATAGGGGGTTGCACTGAAGGTGAAGGCAGTGACGTTGATGATCGCCGTGGAAGCGAACGGCACGAAGAAGGTGACCATGTAGAGGGCGCCATTCCGCACCTTCCACGTCACCATGATAAACAACAGCACCAAGACTACGCCGGTGATCGTCGGTTCCATGCTGGGGCCCGTCTGCCGTTTCGAACTTCACCCGGTTACGTTTATGCGACGTCTTCGCGCGCCGGGCGCACGAGGCGGCCCTTCAACATCTGCGCGTAGTAATAACGCATCCGGCCGTTCCCGATGTTGCGCAGGTAGTGATAGATCGGCCATAGCACGTTGAGGCCTATGAAGATTGGGCCGTACTTGTGCTTTTCCAATACCAGCCGGCGGCCGATCCCGTAGGTGTAGGTTTTCTCGGCGAGGCGGGCATCCGAATAGTCCGGCGACGGATGATGGATGCGCACATCGTCGGAGCGCACCATGCGGGCGCCGGCAAAGCAGGAGCGAACGATGTAGTCGGCATCCTCGCCGGACCCGTAACGGGTGCCGCTGCCGCCACCCATGCGCTCGTCGAACGGACCAACCGCCATCGCGAAACGTCGGGTGAGGAAGACAACGTATGTCGTGCCGCGGAACCACAAGGTGTACTTGTTGAGCCGCTTGATGTGCAGCGGGTGCTTGGCGGACGCGGGCTCGGTCAATGCTCCCGAGGTATCCGGGATATCGACGCTCGTCGCCATGACAAAGTCGGCGATGCCGCCGTCGATCAGGTTCTTGACCCGTTCCAGGACGCACGGAGCGTAGACGCAGTCGTCATCCGGGAAGGCAATGATGTCGCCGCAGGCATATTCCAGGCCGACGTTGCGGCCTTTCGAGGCGCCGGCGGGCGAGGTCATGTAGAGGATGTCGAGTTCGGGGTAGCGCTGGCACTGGCTGCGCACCCGGTCATCCTTGTTCTGGTCGACAACTATGACCTCGAAATCCTGGCAGGTCTGGCGCTTCAGGCTTTCCAGGAACAGCCCGATCTCCGGGCCGCGGCCGATGGTCGACATCACCAGGGAGAAGGCCCGGCGCTTATTGCCGTTGCGGGCGCCCATGGCGACCGGTGTCGTGGCGACACCGGTGGAGCCGAGCGGCAGGACGCCGCTGCGCGGGAAGCCCGGGAGAGGGGCCGGCGCCTCGCTGGACACAGTCTTTTCCATTGCAGAGCCGGCCATCGCCTCCGCCATTACCTCGATCCTCCGTGGTTGCGCTTCGCAACGATCAGCGGCCACGGTCCAGCATCGGAGGCTGCGGGCGGCACGATCGTAGAATAATAACTCCAGCGCGCCTGGGCGCGGCGAACATTACCCGAAGGGGGTTCGCACTGCCGGGGTTGTAGCGAAAGCCGGCCGTTCCGGCAAGGGCGGCATCAGCGACCGGCTTGCAATTGCGCATCGGGTGTGTCCAGGAGCGCACCCAGGTAGGCGGTCGCCTGCGCGTGGATGCCGGGACAGCCACTTTCCCGCGGCCCGGCGATGTTGAGCACGCGCACGGCAATGTCCGCGAGCCAGGTGCGCACCAGCGCCGGATCGGCAGGAGCGGCGAGATCGATGACGAGATGCGGGCGATGCAGCCGCTCGGCGCTGGCGATGGTCAGCGCCGTACCGCCGCAAGGCGCGCCGCGGGTGAGGATGAGGGTCGCATCGGCATCGCGGACGTTCAGCGGGTCCGCTCGCCGTAAGCCGCACTGCGCGTCTCGCGCAGCGGATAAGTGTCCGGTACCCGGCCATCTTCGGCGCGCCGCCCGCGCGGCACCCAGCCGCCGCAGGCGATCCCGCGCGCCATCGCGGCGTCGAGAGCGGCGCGGTCAACGCCGGTCTGTCCGCCGGAGACGATGCGGACGAGCGACGCCACCGTCTTCGTTACGCCTCGATCAGATCGATCAACGCGCCGGCCGGATCGAAGCACGCAGCCATCAGCGGGCCGCCAAAGCCGCAACCGGCGTCGATGGATGTGATGGTTTCGCTGACGACGATCCCGGAGCGCCGGGGATCGGCCCCGCGAATGACGCGGCGGAAGCCGTCGTAGGGCTCGGCCATGGTCTCGAACTCGCGGCTTCCCCACCAGAACGAGTCGCGCTGGGCCGACAGCGGCCGGCGCGGATCGACGCCGGCGTTGACGAACAGCAGCGCGTTGTCGCGGGTGTAGGCGGCGCGGCGGAGGGCACTCATCAACTGATCGTGACCGTCGGTGGCGCGCATTTCGGCCCGCAGGTGGTTGGTCCAGCGGGAGAGTGCCACCGACCCGAGTCGGGCAGCGGTCCGTCCTTCGGTGGCGCTGCCCCTGTAGGCGGCAAGGGTGGCGCCGACGCCCTGCGCCAGCATCCACTCGAGGACCTCGCCGGGATTGGGCGCAAACTGCATCTGCAGCAGCTTGTGCCACATCTCCTCCTGGCTGCCGCGCAGGTAGACGATGGCGCCGGCATCGTCATCGAGCCGCTCCGCCAGCAGGGCGCGGCGGAACAGCAGCATCTCGTCGATGGTGGCGGCGACGTCGCCGCGGCCGGTGAAGTTGCCCAGGTAGATGAGGTTGTCGGCGGTGGTGATGCGCGCGCCGAGCAGGGTGTGCAAGGCCGCCAGCCTGTCGGCCTGCCCGAACACCGAGGCAACCGCCCAGCAGCGTCGCCCTTCCGGCAGTACCGCGAAGACGGAAGGATCGGTCATCACTGGCATATCCATGGGCAGCCGGCGGTGCGCACCGCCGGCGCGCTCGGCAACGAGGGCTCAGGCGGCGCTGAGCAACTCCTCCAGCTTCTCCGTCGCCCGTTCCTTATCGATCGATTCCAGGGCAGCCAGTTCGCACGCCAGGCGGTCGAAGGCGGCCTCGTAGATCTGGCGCTCGCTGAACGACTGGTCGGGCTGGCCGACATTGGGGTAAAGATCGCGAACCACTTCGGCAATGGAGACGGGGTCGCCGGAATTGATCTTGGCCTCGTATTCCTGCGCCCGCCGGCTCCACATGGTCTTCTTGACGCGGGCGCGGCCGCGCAGTTTGGTCAGGGCGTTCTCCATGACCTTGCGGGTGCTGAGGCGGCGCAAACCAGCATGCGCGACCTTGCCGATGGGCACCCGGAGCGTCATTCGATCGCGATCAAAGGCGATGACGAAGAGCTGCAATTCTTGGCCGGCGATTTCTCGGGTTTCGATCCCGATGACTTTGCCCACGCCATGGGTTGGGTATACAACATAGTCACCGGAGCCAAAGGCCATATCTTCCCGCATTTTCTCCGTTCTCTCCATCAGTGTTAAGGTGCCCGGACGCGCGGCATCTCCTGTGGACAGGATCAACCGCCGCGCACGATGACGGATTGGATCTTGCGAGCACCCGATTAGGCATGGGCCGCCCCTACTGGAACATGACGTGTCCGACGGCCCGACCCCCCTGATCTTCGATCAGCGGTTTCCCCTTATACCACGCAAACGCAGCATTTTTCAAACGGTCAAGTGGTCAGCTTCGGGCGCGGCAGACCTGCTCTGGGCGCATCAGCTACCCGATCCGGGATTTTCGCTGAGATATTCCTCTTTGCCCGGCTTGCCGTTCCATTCGTCGGCATCGTCGGGTTGTTGGCCCTTGCGGGTTATATTTGGCCAAATCTTGCTGAAGTCGGTGTTCTTCGTCAGCCATTTCTCGTGCCCCGGTTCGGTGTCCGGAACGATCGCTTCGGCCGGACATTCGGGCTCACACACGCCGCAATCGATGCATTCGTCGGGATGGATGACGAGCATGTTCTCGCCTTCGTAGAAGCAGTCGACGGGGCACACCTCGACACAGTCCATGTATTTGCAGCGAATGCAGTTTTCGGTGACGATATAGGTCATTCCCTTCTCCGTTCCTGGCGGCGGCCGGCGTGCGCATCATCGCGTCGTTCCGGTGCAGGCAGCCGCTCCCCCGATTCCCCAGGTCAGCTTCCGATCACCCGCTTCCGCGCGTCGCCAGCTTCGCGGTCGCTGATATGCAGCAGTCCGGCGACGCGGCGGATCAGGTTCGCCTCATAGTCGTGGACGGTACCATCCGCTATGACCACCTCCCACAGCATCTCGAGGATGTCGACGCGCTGCGGTGGCTCGAGCCGATCATTGATCACGCGGGTGACACTGAAGAAATCGGTCGACTCGGCGGCGGCTTCAACTGCCTCCTCGACCAGCGCCCTTGCGTCCTCCACCTTCAGCCGCTCGGTCAGCAGCCGCTCGATGCTCGCCTGTTCCGCCGCATCCATTGTGCCGTCGAGGCGCGCCGCGATGACCAGCAGGACGGCAGCGGCGCGTTGCAATTGATCGACACCGCCCGCCGCGGGCGCCGTCGTCTCTGCGTCTTCGAACAGCGCAAGGAAGCGTCGGAACATGTTCATGGGTAGCACAACCGCCGCCGATGGCTCAATACCACCCGCCGAGGGGTTATCACCCGGTGCTGCCGTCTCCATCGGAATCTCGCAGCCGGTCCAGTGCCCGCCGCTCTGCCTTGCTGGGCCGGCCGCTGCCGGCGGGGCGGCTGGCGACCGCCGGCGGCACCGCGGCGGCCTCGGCCGTGGGTGTCAGATCATCGTAAAGGGCTTGCGCCTCGGGCGCGGGGCCGCGGCGGCTGGCGAGTGCGACCACCCGGACGACGCGGATTCGCGCTCCCAGCGGGAAGGTCAGGACGTCGCCCGGCGCGATCTTCTGATGGGCCTTGTCCACCACCACGCCGTTCAGCCGGATTCGCCCGGCGGCACAGGCGGCGGTGGCCAGCGACCGGCTCTTGTGGAAGCGGGCGAACCACAGCCATTTGTCGAGGCGCAGGCGCGGGATGGCCGGCGCGGCGGGGATCACCGGCCGGCTTCCAGCACGCGGAGCGCGGCGAACGGCGAATGCGCCTCGTTCGAGGTGTCCTTGCGGGAGGGCGCGCGCCTCGCCGGCCGGGCGGTGCCGTCCCGGCCCTGGCGCGGCGGCCGCCCCTTGCCGGCAGCAACAACCAGCCGGCTCTCCTCTCCCTCTCGCGTCGTCCGGTAGCCGAGGCCTTCGAGCAGCGGCGCAAGGCTCGCCGGCGGGCAGCCGAGCAACCGGGCCAGCTCCGCCTCCGGCAGCGCGGCGGGAGCGGGGGTTCGCAGGGCCCGCTGCATCAGCGCGTGCGTTCGCTCGACGGCATCGATGCGAACGGCGGCGTCGCCGACGCGGCAATAGCCGGTGGCGGCAAGGAGGGCCGCCGGTACCTGCGGCAACGGGTCCAGCAGCGGCCGGCCAAGGGCCAGCCGCGGCGGGTCACCGCTGCCACCGGCATGCAGCCACCACAGCAGGCCGCGCAGCGCCATCGCCTCTGGCTTGAGCAGCCGCGGTATCCACACCGCTTCGCGGCCGAGGCGCACGCCCGCCGCCGCCAGGCCCTGCCGGTCGCTTCGCGACAGTGCCGCGATCTGCGCCCGGGCAGAACGGCGCGACAGCACCCCGAGTGCTTCGGCCAGTTGCCAGAGCAGGCCGCGTGCGGCTGCGTCCACGGTTGTCGCCTCCCGCGCCCGATAGAGCGGCGCCAGGCGGGCGCGCAGGCGTGCCGCAACGAAGCGGGCGAGCCGGCGGCGCAGGCGTTCCCTCGCTTCGCCGCCGAGGAGATCGGACGCCAGCGGCTCGGCCCGCGGCGAAAGGATGTCGGACCCCCGATGCAGCCGGCCGACGGCCTCCTGCCGCCATGAGACGATGCCGTCGGCGGCGAGGGTGAAGGCGCTGTCGTCGTCGGCCTCGAACCGGCTCAGCCTCTGGCGGATCGGCGCCGCCAGCGCCCGCACCGCCGCCGCCGTCACCGACCGGCCGGCATCGCCGGCGGAAGCCGACACCGAGGGGTCGGGGGCGAAGCGGAACCCTTCCAGCGTCCCGACGAAGTGGCCTTCGACGCGCACGTCGCCGCCGTCACCGACCGCGGCGACGAGGTCACCGCGACTGCGCATGTGGCCGACCAGCGAGGCGGTGCGGCGATCGACGAAGCGCTGGATCAGCCGCTGGTGCAAGGCATCGGACAGCTTGTCCTCGATGGCGCGGGTGCGCTGCTGCCAGCCCTCGGCGTCGGCGAGCCAGCTGTTCTGGTGGGCGACGTAGGTCCACGTGCGGATGCCGGCGATCCGCTGCATCAGCGTCTCGATGTCGCCGTCGCTGCGGTTCAGCCGGTCCACCTGGCGCGCCACCCAGTCGGTGGGCAGCCGCCCGGCGGTGCCACCGCCGGCGCCGATCAGGAAGCGGAACATCTGCCCCAGCAGACGGGCGTGCGCTTCGCTGGCGACCTTGCCGAAGTCGGGAATGCGGCAGACGTCCCACAGCAGCGCCACCGCCGCTGGCCCGCGCACGAGACCCGCTATCTCGGCATCGGCGCTGAGGTGAGCCAGCGCCAGTTCGTCGTCCGCCTCGCGGGCGCGCACCAGGCCCGGGCGGCCGGGCAGGCGGGCGAGGCTGGCGCGCAGCGCCGGCAGCGAGGCGAAGCGCAGGTCGCTGTTGCGCCACTGCAGGGCGGTGAGCGGCTCAAAGGTATGGGCCTCGATGCGCTGCGCCAGCTCGGCATCGAGCGGGCCGATCTCCGTCGTCGTTCCGAAGCTGCCGTCGCGGGTGTGGCGGCCGGCGCGGCCGGCGATCTGCGCCATCTCGGCGGCGGTCAGCCGGCGCGGGCCGCGGCCGTCGAACTTGCGGGTGGCGGCGAAGGCGACGTGGTCGACATGCATGTTGAGGCCCATGCCGATGGCGTCGGTGGCCACCAGGTAGTCGACCTCGCCCGCCTGATACATCGCCACCTGGGCGTTGCGGGTGCGCGGGCTGAGCGCGCCCAGCACGATCGCCGCTCCACCGCGTTGCCGGCGGATCAGCTCGGCGATGCCGTAGACGTCGGCGGCGCTGAAGGCGACGACGGCGGTGCGCCGCGGCAGCCGGGTAAGCTTGCACGGGCCAGCATGGGTGAGCGCCGAGAACCGCGGACGGACGACGAACTCGACCCCCGGAACCAGCCGGCGCAGCAGCGGCCGGATGGTCTCGGCACCCATGAACATGGTCTCGACCTCACCGCGCGCGGAAAGCAGCCGGTCGGTGAACAGGTGGCCGCGGTCGGGATCGGCGCACATCTGGATCTCATCGATGCCGAGGAAGGCGACGCGCCGGTCCACCGGCATCGCTTCCACCGTGCACAGGAACCACGACGCGTCGGGCGGGACGATCTTCTCCTCGCCGGTGATCAGCGCCACCCGGCGCTCCCCCTTGATCTTGACCGCGCGATCGTAGTTTTCGCGGGCGAGCAGGCGTAAGGGGAAGCCGATCATCCCGGAGGCATGGCCCAGCATCCGCTCCATCGCCAGATGCGTCTTGCCGGTATTGGTCGGGCCCAGCACCGCGACGATGCGCGCGCCCGGAGCAGCGGCCGATGTCCTCGACATGCCTGCAACATCGCGAGCCGCGCCGGCAAAAGCAAGCCGGGAAGGCTTCGCGCGTGAAACCCGCCGGCGGCTACGACGTCCTCTACTGCCTTGTTTTCCCGGCAGTGGCTCGCCTCAGGAGGCAAGAACGTGGCGGGCTTTCCTTCAAGGACAGGTGACGCCGGAGCTGATGCGGCTGCCGAGAATACCCCATTTGTCCGGACTGGTTGACGTCCGCCCGGAGAAGACGGCGAAGGCGTTGGGTCCCGCAGCTGCAAGGCCCTGTTCAAAGACAGAGTTTATCTGACCAACCTTGAGAGGCGCGGACCATGCGGATCCGGCCCGCGCGAGCCGCCGAACATACCGAATTCTTGTGCTATTAGTGACATACTCCCGCCAGGTCGCGTGCAAAACGGTTGCTGCTCCGCAGCCGCCTAGCGCGAGAAGGGGCTGGCGAACCGTCGTTCCCGCCCCGAGGCGAACCGGCGTGGCGCTCCAGTTCTCGTAAGGTGGGGAGCTGAACTTATAATCAACCTCGGCACCGGTATTGACGTCTCTCAGATAAACGAGATGAGCTGTTCCGAGCGGGCCGATCTTGATGTCAGGAACGCTGAGCTGCCGGGATCCCGGCTGTTCGTCGGCAGCACCATAGGTGAATGATCCACCGTGGTTGGTGGAGCGAGCCACCTTCAATATCGAATAGTAATCGCTGCGGTATTCCTCCCATCCGTAGGCGACAAGTACGTCTCCTTTGCGCCCGGCGGCTAGGCTGAAGCCGTAAATGGTCCTGCCGGTGTCGGGGTACGTCGTGATCACGGACTTGACGGGACTCCAGCTCGAGCCTTGATCAGCGGAGCTGCTGAACAGGATGCTGTCCTGGTAGCCTCCGCCAGCGTAGTTGCTCAGAAACGCTCCTGCATAAAGGTGCCCGTCCGCAGACGGAGCGAGACGCAGATTATCGAGAGAATCCTCAAGCCAGACATCGCCGAAGGCGCTCTTCGGGACGGTCCACGTTTGGCCCTGGTCGGCGGACGAGCTGACCGCGACGCCGCCAGAACTCGACGACTTGCGGTACACATAGGCGGCATAGAGGCGGCCGTCCGCTCCGTAGGTGATGGCGGGAACGAATTGGTAGTGGCAGGTTCCGATTGCACCCGGGAGTGGCCGCA
>JBDHSN010000100.1:0-12226 GCA_039808105.1 Rhodospirillales bacterium | reverse complement strand
TTTCGAGATGCGGCGGGAAGAAGTGGATCATGCGCTCCGGACGGACCGGCAGTTCGCGGACCGGCAGCGGCGCACCGGCCGCCAGCGGCTTATAGAATTGGGACGGAAGTTTCACGGGCGAGACCCTCCCCTTCAGGTTTTTCGCGCTTGCACACAAAAAGGCTTTGGGCAACGAGGTACACCCGAAGCGGCAGGGCCGTCAAATCCGCATCCGGCCGGGGCGAGCGCCGATTGTTCGCCCCGGCCGCCGCGCTGCTGCCGCGAAAGGCGAAACTGCGCGGCAGGGTCTTCCATGTGAGGTTGTAGCGGCCCGGCGACTCTATCCAAACGCGTAAAATGCGCTTGATTATCGCGTCGTCCGCCGGCAATATCACGATTGCGAGAAGGGCAGCTCCTTCCTGATCCGCAAAAAAAAGCCGCCCCCGAAGGGGCGGCGGAGTTTGGATAGGGAGGAGGTCTAGGTGAACCCCAGGGGTTCACATGGACGCTCGCGGGACAACGCTCTTATACCCCTTTTGGGTGGTCGCCACAAGAAGTTTTTGTGGCGGCCGTAATTGCTGTCGCAGAGTGAGAGCGCGATGGACGTTACCGCTCTTACGCCCATATTTGCGCTGCGCCCGCTTGAACCCAGTGTCCGCAGGAGTCATAGACGCGACCGGAACGGCGCTTGGGTGTCCGCCAGGGCGGATGTCGATCCCGTCCTGATGCGGATGTGAGGTCCGCGGCTCTCGACAGATATCGATGCCAAGCCCACTATCAGCGGGTCGAACATAGGGCCGTCGCCTGCTGCCGCCGGCGGGTGGCTGGTGCGGGGTGGTGCGGCGCGATGACCGGAGTTGGTTCCCCGTCAGGCTGGCTGACGTTGCTGCTCGCCCCGTTCATCGGCAGCTTTCTCGGTGTCCTGATCGTACGCCTGCCGGCGGGTGAGCCGGTCGCATTCGACCGCTCCCGCTGCCGGGCCTGCGGACAGGTGCTCGGCATCCGCGACCTCGTCCCGCTGCTGAGCTGGTCGCTGGCGCGCGGCCGCTGCCGCCACTGTGGGGTGGCGGTGAGCCGCTTCTATCCCGCCGTCGAACTGGCCGCGCTGGTGGTGGCGGCGTGGGCGGCGCTGGTCGCCTCCGGTCCGGCGCTGTGGGCGAGCTGCATTCTCGGCTGGACCCTGCTGGCGCTGGCGTGGATCGATGTCCGCCATTTGATCCTGCCCGATGCCCTGACCCTGCCGCTGCTGGCTGCCGGCCTCGCCGCCGCCGCCCTGCTCGATCCCGGCGGCATCGCCGATCACGCCATCGGTGCGGCCGCCGGCTATGCCGCCTTCCGGCTGGTGGCGGTAGCCTATCGCGCTCTGCGTGGACGCGAAGGGCTCGGCGCCGGCGATGCAAAGCTCTTGGCGGCGGCCGGCGCCTGGGTATCATGGCAGGGGCTGCCGGGCGTCGTGCTGATCGCCGCGGTGACCGGTCTCGCCGGCATTCTGGCGGCAGTGGCAGCCGGGACGGCGCTCGATCCGGCGCACCGCGTGCCCTTCGGGCCTTTTTTATGCCTTGGACTCTGGCTGATCTGGCTCTACGGGCCGCTGACCTTCGGATGAGCCAGCGGCCGGTTCTCCTGGCGAGACGTCACAACGGGCGGATGACCGATGAGCGCTGATGCTCTGCACCTGCTGTCGGATTCGGATATCGAGAGCGACGACGAAGAGGCCGTCGTCGCCCTGCTGAGGCAGCGCGGCAAGGTCGACGATGCCGGCGTCCAGCGGGCCCGCCGCATCCAGGGCAGCACCGGCGAGCACCTGCACGTCCTGCTGGTCAAGCTCGGCCTCGTCTCCGAGCTGGACGTGGCGGAGGCGCTGGCCCGCGCGCTGCGGCTGCCGCTGGTCACCGTCAAGGACTTTCCCGACCAGCCGCTGTTCGACGCCATCCTCAGCATCAAGTTCCTCAAGGACAGCCACGTGCTGCCGCTCGCCGAGGGGGACGGCGCCATCGAGCTGGCGATGGCCGACCCCCTCGACGAATTCGCCGCGCACGCGGTCGGCGCCGCCACCGGCCGGCGGGTCGAGCGCCGCGTCGCCGTACCCGCCGATATCGAAAAGGCGCTGGAGCGCCTCTACGGCCGCAGCGGCAGCGCCCTCGGCGACATCGTCGATACCCTCGTCGAGGACGGCGGCGGTGGCGGCGACGACGCCGAGCGGCTCAAGGACATGGCGAGCGAGGCGCCGGTCATCCGCTTCGTCAACCAGGTGATCGGCCGTGCCGTCGAGGCGCGCGCCTCCGACATCCACATCGAGCCGTTCGAGAACAAGCTGCGGGTGCGCTACCGCATCGACGGCATCCTGCAGGAGGTGGAGACCCCGCCCGGCCGGCTGACCGCGGCGATCGTCTCGCGCGTCAAGATCATGTCGAAGCTGAACATCGCTGAGCGCCGGTTGCCGCAGGACGGCCGCATCAAGCTCGCCATCCGCGGCAAGGAGGTGGACTTCCGCATCTCGACGGTGCCGACCATGCACGGCGAGAGCGTCGTCATGCGTATCCTCGATCGCGGCGGCGCGGTGTTCGACTTCGCCGTGCTCGGCATCGACGAGGCGGTGCTGAAGCCGTACCTGGAGATGCTGGAGCGGCCGAACGGCATCCTGCTGGTCACCGGGCCGACCGGCAGCGGCAAGACGACGACGCTCTATACCTCGCTGCTGCGCCTCAACACTCCCGACCGCAAGATCCTCACCGTCGAGGACCCCATCGAGTACCAGCTGGAGGGGGTCAACCAGGTGCAGGTGAAGTCGCAGATCGGCCTCACCTTCGCCAACGTTCTGCGCTCGCTGCTGCGCCAGGATCCCGACATCATCATGATCGGCGAAATCCGCGACCTGGAGACGGCGCAGATCGCGGCGCAGGCGGCGCTGACCGGCCACCTCGTGCTGTCGACCCTGCACACCAACTCCGCCGCCGGCTCGGTGACCCGCCTGCTCGACATGGGGTTGGAGGACTACCTGCTCGCCTCGACGCTGAACGGCATCTCGGCGCAGCGGCTGCTGCGCACGCTGTGCCCGCACTGCTGTGAGCCGAACCCCGCCATCGACGAGATCGCCGGGCAGCTCAAGCTGGAGCGGTTCGCCGACGGCGGCCCCGTCCGCCTGTTCCGCCCGGTCGGCTGCGCGCGCTGCAGCAACACCGGCTACTTCGGCCGCACCGGCATTTCCGAGATGCTGGTGATGTCGGACGAGATCCGCAAGCTGGTGCTGCGCCGCGAGGACGCCGGCGCCATCCAGCGCGCGGCGGTCGAGGGCGGCATGCGCACCCTTTACGAGGACGGCATGCGCAAGGTGGTCCGCGGCACCACTTCGCTGGAGGAGGTGCTGCGGGTGACGCGGGAGACGTAGGAGCGGTGCCCACCTACCGGTTCAAGGCGGTCAGCGGCCCCGGCGACGTCGTCGAGGGAGAAATGGAGGCGGCAAGCCAGGCGGCGGTGCTCGACCATCTGCGCGGCCAGGGCTACCTGCCGATCCGCGCCGACGAGGCGGCGGCCCGGCCGCTGGCCGAACTGCTCAAGCTGGAGGTGGGCCGGCGCGGCGGTCTGAGCCGCCCGGATACGATGGCGATCATCCGCGAGCTGTCGAGCCTGCTGCGCGCCGGCCTCGCCCTCGACCAGGCGCTCGCCGTGCTCATCAACTTCTCCGACAAGGAGCCGGTGAAGAAGATGATGGGCCGGGTGCTGGAGCGGGTGCGCGGCGGCTCGTCGCTGGCGGATGCGATGGCGGCGCAAGGGGCGGTGTTCGACCGCTTCGTCATCGGCATGGTCCGCGCCGGCGAGGCCGGCGGCGCTCTCGACAGCGTGCTGGCGAAAACCGCCGAGTTCATGGACAAGTCGCACCAGTCGAAGCAGAATCTGAAGTCGGCGCTGATCTACCCGGTGGTGCTGTTCACCTCCGCCTGCATCTCGGTCGCCATCATCATCACCGTCGTCATTCCCAGCTTCAAAGAGATCTTCGACCAGGCCGGCTTCGCCCTGCCGCTGGCGACGCGCATCGTCATGGGCATCGGCGACGTCGCCGCCGGCTTCTGGTGGCTGCCGCTGATCGTCGGCCTGCTGACCGTTCTCGTCATCGCCCGTCAGCGGCGGGATCCGGAACAGCGCCGGGAGTGGGACCGCCGGCTGCTGCGGCTGCCGCTGGTCGGCAGCCTGATGGCCCGCGTCGAGACCACCCGGATGACCTACACGCTGGGGATGCTGCTGAACAACGGCGTACCGCTGGTCTCGGCGCTCGGCGTGGTCAAGGGCACCCTCGGCAACGCCGCCATGGAAAACGCCTTCGCCCAGATCGAGAAGCAGGTGCGCGAGGGCAAGACCTTCGCCGGCCCGCTCGCCGACGCCGCCCTGTTTCCCTCCCTTGCCACCCACCTGATCCGCATTGGCGAGGAGAGCGGTCGGCTGGAGGAGATGCTGTTCCGGGTGGCGGATACCTACGAGC
Organism: Rhodospirillales bacterium; assembly: GCA_039808105.1. GTDB lineage: Bacteria > Pseudomonadota > Alphaproteobacteria > Rhodospirillales > Defluviicoccaceae > Defluviicoccus. The sequence continues at coordinate 7,770 of JBDHSN010000100.1, read as the reverse complement.
GCGAGGTCCACCAGTCGATCCAGCGGCTGATGGCGATCCTGATCCCGGCGCTGACCTTCGGCATGGCGCTGTTGATCGGCGGCATCATCGTCTCCATACTTGTGCCGATGCTGAGCATCAATCAGCTTGCCCAGTGATCGCCTGGAGGCGCTTTCCCATGATTTCGCAATGGCTTGCCGCCCGCCGCAGGATGGCTCCGGGCGCCGGTCCGGCTGCCGCGACGAGCGCCGCCGCCGGCTTCACCCTGCTGGAAGTGCTGGTCGTCCTGGTGATTCTCGGCTTGCTGGCGGCGGTGGTCGCCGGCCCGCAGATCTTCAAGTATCTCGGCACCGCGAAGTCGGAAGCCGCGAAGGTGCAGCTCCAGCAGATCGGCTCGGCGCTCGACCTCTACCGGCTGGAGATCGGCCGCTACCCCACCGACGAGGAAGGCCTGACCGCACTGGTCGAGGCGCCGTCGGGGGTCAGCAAGTGGGCCGGCCCCTACCTGAAGAAGAAGGAGGCGATCGTCGATCCCTGGGGCCGGCAGTTCCTCTACAAGATGCCGGGCCAGCATAGTGCCTACGATCTCTACACCCTCGGCGGCGACAATGCGCAAGGCGGTACCGGCGAGGACCAGGACATCACCAACTGGTGATGGCCGCCGCCGGGCGGCCAGCACCGGCGGCTTCACCCTGCTGGAAATTCTCGTCGTCCTGGTAATACTAGCGATTATCGCGGGTTACGCCGGCGCCCGCATGGTCGGCAGCACCGAGCGATCTTCGGTGATGGCCGCGTCGGCGGCCCTTGCCGCCGATCTGAGGCGCGCGCGCAGCGAGGCGATCGTGCATAATGCGCCGGCCGCGGTGCGCGTCGATATCGCCGCCCCCAGCTTCGGCATCCCGGGCACGCGCCTCTACAAGGTGCCCGACGGCATTAAAGTGACGCTGTTTACCGCCGTCACCGACCAGACGACGTCGAGCGCCGGAGAGATCCGCTTTTTCCCCGACGGCAGCTCCACCGGCGGCGAGGTGACCTTTGCAGGCGAGCACGTACGCGAATATGTGCAGATCGACTGGCTCACCGGCCGCGTCACCGTCTACGACGACGCCGGCCGCTAGCCGGCGGGCGGGTTCCGGCCGGCGCCGCGACGCCGGCTTCACCCTGCTGGAGGTGCTGATCGCCTTCGCGGTGCTGGCGGTCATGCTGGTTCCCATCCTGCAGGTGTTCGGCGGCGGCCTCGGCCTTACCCAGACGGCCCGCGGCTACGCCGAGGGCGCCCTGCTCGCCCGCTCCAAGCTGGCGGAGGTGAGCGGCTCGAAGGACCTGCAGGAGGGCGACACATCCGGCGATTTCGAGGACCGCGGCTACCGCTGGCGCGCGTCCGTCGTCCAGGACCAGTCGGTGGTGACGCTGCCGGACAACACCGTCGTTGGCCCCTCCTCGCCCTTCCGCGGCAATGATCTGCGCCGGCAGCGCGGCGACGACGACGATGCCACGTCGGACAGCCGGTCAGGGGGCAGCCTGTTCGAGCGCCACCGCGGCAATACCGGTTCCGGCTCGGGCGGCAGCAGCCTCTTCGGCGGCGGTTCCGGCTCCAGCGGCAGCAGCCTCTTCGGCCGCAGCGGCTCCGGCTCCGGCAGCAGCAGCCTCTTCGGCCGCAGCAGCTCCGGCTCGGGCAGCGGCAGTTCCTTCGGTTCCAGCTCCAGCAGCAGTCTCTTCGGCCGCAGCAGCTCCGGTTCGGGCGGCAGCAGCTCCTTTGGCCACAGCAGTTCCTTCGGCCGCAGCAGCGGCGGTGCCTCGACCAGCGGTTCGTCGCACGCGACATCCGGCAGCGGTGCGCCATCGGGCGCATCGTCCGATACCGAGGATGCCTCCGGCGGTCTCGACCGCATCGAGCCGCTGCCCTACCGCATCTCCGTTACCGTCGCGTGGGGAAGCGCATGGTCCGGTGGCGGCGAGGTGACGCTGACCACCCTGCGCCTGAAGCAGCCGGCCAACGCGTCGGCGAGCGCCCCCGAATGAGCCGCGGAAACCGTCAGGCGGGCTTCACTTTGCTCGAGCTGCTGGTGGCGATGACGGTGCTCGGCCTGCTGACCGGTCTGCTCGCCAGCGGTCTCGGCTTCGGCTCGCGCGTCTGGGAGCGGGAGCGCGGCCAGCTGCAGGTCTCTGCCGAACTGCAGACCGTGCAGGACGTGCTGCGGCGGATGCTCGCTCAGGCGATGCCGCTGTCGACGCCTCCCGAGGACGGCAGCGCCGTCCAGGAGGCCGCCTTCGTCGGCCGCGAGAACACCGTCGAGTTCCTGGGTCCGCCACCCGCGCAGAGCATCGTCGGCGGCATCTATGCCTACCGGCTCGCCGCCGTGCCCGATGTCAGCGGCATGCGGCTGATCCTGGAATGGCGGCAGCGGCCACCGCAGCAGAGCCGGCGCGCGCGCACCCGCGTCACCAATGCCGAGCTGGCCGAGCCGGAGAAGCTGCAGGCCAAGCATGAAGTCGTGCTGCTCGCCCATCTCGCCGACGTCGAGTTCTCCTACTTCGGGCCCGCCGAGGAGGGTGGCAAGGCGCGGTGGCAGAATGACTGGCAGAACGCCACAACGCTTCCGCAACTTATGCGCGTCAAGGTAAGGTTCCGCCAAGACGATGCCCGCCGCTGGCCCGACCTGATGATCGAACCGCGCATTGCCTCGCTGAGCAACGAATAGGCCAATGACACTTCGGTGAGCGCGCTTGTCGGAACCGAAAGGAACGTCTAGCCTGCACTGTGCGACCTGCGCTGAAGCAACGGCAGAGTTCTTTGGCGACGGCAGGGGAGGTCGCCAACGACGCTTCCATGGCGATACGGTAATCTGAGATGGCATATGCGCTGTCCCGGGTGCGACGGTCTTCGGCCGAGTTCTTCACCTGGTGGCTGGAACAACTCAAATCGCTGCTGCCCGAGCGGCTGAAGCGCCTGCTGGTCCCCGACCTTGCCGAATTGCTCCTGGAACTGCACGGGACGCGACTCGTCGTCCGCCGGCGCGACGGTGCGGCGGTGCGCGAGCTCGGCTCGCTGATCATCGATGAAGCCGATCCGAAGTCGGTGAAAATGGCGCTGCGACCGGTGCTGGAAGGCCAGCCGATCGACCATATGCGCGTCTGCCTCGGCCTGCCGGCGGATCGCGCGCTGCGCCGGACGATCGACCTGCCGGCGGCCGCAGAGGAGAATCTCCGGCAGGTCGTCGCCTTCGAGATGGACCGCCTGACCCCGTTCGCCGCGGATGCGGTCCACTACGACGTGCACATCGTCGATCGCGATCCGGAAAGCCGCCGCATTCGTGCGGAACTGATGGTACTGCCGCGCACCGCTGTCGACCCTTGCGTCGAGACGCTGCGCCGCTTTGGCCTGGAGCCCGAAGCCGTCGCCCTGCCGCGCCGCGGCGTGGGCGGCGTGCCGTGGCGGGTGCCGCTGGCCACCAACGGAACCAACGGCCGCAAGCTCGTCGGCCGCAGCGCCACGCTGCTGCTGGTGCTGGCCGCGTCACTCGTGATCATCGGCCTGTGGCTCGCCTTCCAGCGGGAGCGAACCGCCCTCGAGGCCCTCGATCGCGAGGTCGCCGCCGCCCGCAAGGACGCGGAAGAGGGACGCGCGCTGCAGGAGGAGATCGCCCAGCTGAGCCGGGAGGGAAGCTTCATCGTCGACAAGAAGCGGGAACGCCCGACCAACGTCGAGGTGATGTCCGAGCTGACCCGGGTCATGCCCGACGACACCTGGCTGTACCGGGTGCGCCTGCTTGACCAGGAGTTGCAGACCTTCGGCTATGCCCCCAACGCCTCGGCGCTGATCGGCGTCATCGAGAATTCGCCGCTGTTCTCCAATGCCCAGTTCCGCGCCCCGCTGACCCGTGACCAGCGCGTCGAAGCCGAGCAGTTCCACATCGCCTTCCGGGTGCAGCGGGAACAGCAACCATGAAGCCGCTGTCGCCGACTGCCGGCCGCATCATCGCTGTGGCGCTGCTCGTCGCCGCCGTTGCCCTGCCCTACCGGCTGATCGTGGCGCCGCTGCAGGAGGACTATCAGCAGCTCACCGATGAGGTGGAAGCCCGCCGCGACATGCTGGCCCGCTATCAGCGACTGGCGGACAGCCGCGAAGCCCTGCGCCAGCAGCTGCAGGCGCTGCGCGAGGATCCGGCATCGCAAGCCGGCTACCTTACCGGCGACAGCGAGACGCTGGTTGCCGCCGAGCTGCAGAACGTCGTCCGTTCCATCGTCGAGCGCGGTGGCGGGCGCCTGGAAAGCACCCAGATCCTGCCGGCAGCGGCGGAAGGCGCCTTCCGCCGCGTCACCTTGCGGGTCCGGATGACGACGAACACCGAAGGGCTCTCGCGCATCCTCTACGATCTCGAATCGATGCTGCCCTACCTGTTCCTCGATTCACTCGATATTGTCTCCAGCGAAAGGCGTGGCCGGGGAACGGGACAACCCAAGGACTCGTCGCTGAGCGTCAGCTACGATGTCTTTGGCTTCATGCGGATGAGCTAGCGATGCCGAAGCGGTTGGTGCCGGGCCTGGGACGGACGCGGTGGGCGATGGCGGCGTGCGCCGCCGCCGGCCTTTTCGTCGCCTTCCAGCTTTGGCGCGGCGATGCGCCGGTCGGCCCTGCCACCGACGAGAGCGCGCCGTCGCTGCCGTCCGGCGCGGCGGCGGGCGAAGAGGCGGCGGACAAGGGATTCGTCATGAAGCCGCAGGAGGACTTCGCCGATATCGCCGAGCGCCCGCTGTTCAACCGTTCCCGCCGTCCGGCGCCGCCCGATGACACGAAAAACACCGCCGCCGCCATGGCGGGAGGCGAAGGGGCCGCGGCGGCGAAGATCGCACTGAACGGCGTCCTGCTGACCGGCCAGCGGCGCGTCGCCCTGCTGCGCTTCGATAACGATCCCAAGGTCATGCACCTGTCCGAGGGCCAGGAGGCCGGGGGCTGGCGGATCGAGAAGATCGTCGCCGACCGGGTGGTGGTGCGGCGGAACGGGCAGGCAAGCGAGATCGTGCTCGACTATAAGCGGAGCGGCGAAACGATGCCAATTCCGCTGCCCTCTGTCGAGGACGAGCAAATGGCGACTCCTGGCTTTGAAGAGCCGATGGAAGGGATAGAAGAAGAGCCTCCACCTGAATGATCTGATCGGTGATTACCGCAGAAAAGGCGGGATTCGCCGGTAAGCGTCACACTGCACTGGCTGACACTAACCCAGTTGTGCTATATGCGGCGCTGAAAGCTGGTGGTTAGCCCCACAATTTGCGTCTTGATCGGGGTTTCCGGATCCTGTCGGGATTCTCATGAGAACGCGGAGCAAAAACGCGACAATGGTCTGTTGATGACTAAAGGGGAAACGAGAAAGGACTTGCCGGGCCTCATCGGGCGACTGCTGATCGGCGGGACTTTGCTCTGGTCGTTGCCGGGATGCGAGCCTCGTCCCTTCTTCGACCAGACGACGCGGCCGCCGGCCGCGGAAGCGCCGCCGGAGACGCTGCCGGCCGACGAGCCGGCTGCCGAGACGCAGCCGCGCCAGGCGACGCGCGAGCCGACGCCGGTCGGCGGGATCTACCGCGGTACCGACACCTTCGTGCGCCGGACGACGCCGCCATCGGTCGGCGCGGTCAAGACGCCGCAGGGCGAGGTCACGCTCAACTTCGTCGATGCCGACCTGCGCGAGGTGGTGAAGGCGATCCTCGGCGATATGCTCGGCGCCAATTTTGTCATGGACCCGCAGGTGCAGGGCACGGTGACCCTGCAGACCAGCGAGCCGGTCCCCGGGACCTCGCTGATCTCGATCCTCGAATCCATTCTTTCCGTCAACAACGCCGCGCTCGTCGATGCGGGCAACATGTACAAGATCGTGCCCGCCGACCAGGCCATCCGCGGCGGCGGCCGCCTGCGCACCACCCAGGGTTCCGCGGCGCAGTCGCCGGGGGCGCAGGTCATGGTGGTGCCGCTGCGCCACATCTCGGCGACCGAGGTCGAAAAGCTGCTGGCACCGTTCGCGCCGCCGGGCGGGGTGATGCGGGTCGATCCCCGCCGCGGCCTCGTCATTCTCGGCGGGACCCGCAGCGAGGTGGCCTCGATGGTGGACGTGATCGACACCTTCGACGTCGACTGGCTGGCCGGCATGTCGTTCGGGCTGTTCCCGATCCGCTCCACCTCGGCGAAGACGATGGTCGACGAACTGGAGAAGGTGTTCGGCGACCAGAGCGAGGGACCGCTGGCCGGTGTCGTCCGCTTCGTGCCGATCGAGCGCCTCAATGCCATCCTGGTGATCTCGCCGCGCTCCCTCTACGTCGACCGCGCGCGTACCTGGATCGAGCGCCTGGATGTCGGCGAGAACGAAACCCCCCGGCTTTACGTCTATTACTGCGAGAACAGCCGCGCCGAGGACCTGGCGGGCGTCCTCGGCCAGGTGTTCGGCCAGCAACAGGGGCAGCGACCGGCGGCGGAACTCGCTCCCGGCCTCTCGCCGGTGACGCTGCAGGGCCAGGGAAACACCCCTCCCGGCGGCGGTTCGCCAGCGGCGCTCCCCGGGCCGACGCCGGCAGGCGGGCCATCCCCCGGCGACGGCGGTGGTGGTGGCGGCGGTCCGCCGCGTGCAGGCAGCGATGCCGGCGTCACGGTGGGCAGCGGCAGCGACAGCGTCCGCATCATCGCCGACAAGGTCAAGAACGCGCTGGTGATCCTCGCCAAGCCGAGCGACTACCGGACGGTCGAATCGGCGCTGAAACGCCTCGACGTCGTCCCCCTGCAGGTATTGATCGAAGCGACCATCCTGGAAGTGACGCTGAACGATACCCTGCGCTACGGCGTTGAATGGTTCTTCCGCTTCGGCGGGTCCAGCAAGGTATCGTTCAGCGAGGCAACGCCCGCAGGCGGCCGCGTCAACGCGCCACTGGCCGATCTAGCGAACGCTATTTTTCCCGGCTTCTCCTATGTCCTGTCGCCGACGCGGGACAGCGTCAAGCTGGTCATCAATGCCCTCGATGCGGTCAGCGACGTGAACGTCATCTCGTCGCCGCAGGTGTTCGTGCTCGACAACCAGACGGCGACGCTGACCGTCGGCGACCAGGTGCCGATCACCACCCGGACCCTCTCCTCGCCGATCTCCAGCACCACCGCGGATGCGTTTGCCACCAGCAACAGCATCGAATACCGCGATACCGGCGTCATCCTCAACGTCACCCCGCGCGTCAACGCCGGCGGCCTGGTGACGATGGAAATCGGCCAGGAGGTGAGCAACGTCCGTGACGTGCTGACCACCGCCGCGACCACCACCCAGTCGCAGGCCAGCTCGCCGACGATCAGCCAGCGCAAGGTTGAAACGACGGTGGCGGTGCAGGGCGGCGAGACCGTCGCCCTCGGCGGCCTGATCACCGACAGCCGCACCCAGGGCTCGGACGGCGTTCCCTATCTCTCGCGCCTCCCGTACATCGGCTGGCTGTTCGGCAACAAGAACGAAAGCGCCGCGCGGACCGAGCTGCTGGTGCTGATTACGCCGCGCGTCGTCGGCAGCATGGATCAGGCCCGCCAGGTGACCCAGGAGCTGCGCGGCCGGCTGCGCACCATCGCCCCGCTGGAGCAGAGGATCCGCTAGTCATGTCGCGAGGCGGCCGGCGCGAACGCGGCTTCGCCCTGCTGATGGTGCTGTGGACGCTGATGCTGCTGGCGTTTCTCGCGACCGTTTACGGCAGCAACGCCCGCACCGAGGTGCTGCTCGCCCGCAACCTCGTCACCAACGCCCGCGCCGAGGCGCTGGCCGACGCCGGCATCTA
>JBDHSN010000099.1:0-12303 GCA_039808105.1 Rhodospirillales bacterium | reverse complement strand
AGCGCCGAGCAGCGGCAGGAAGTCTACGCCTGGCTGTTCAAGTCGAAGCGCAAGGGCGCCGCCGACAACCGCATCCGCATCATGGTCGAAGGCGAGGCGTTCCGCGAGCTGCACCACGCCTGGGCACGCCTCGGCTACCCGTTCGCCAGCCTGGTGCCGTCGTACGCGACCGCCATCGGCAGCTCGGCCGACCGGCCGGCGTCGCTCGCCGAACTGGTCGGCATCATTCTCAACGACGGGGTGCGGCAGCCGACCGCCCGGATCGAGTCGGTCGATCTGGCGGAAGGCACGCCCTATGAGACCCACCTCATCCGGCCGGCGGACGAGGGTGAGCGCATGTTCCCGCCCGAGGTGGCGGTCGCCCTGCGCCGGGCTCTCGCCGATGTCGTCGCCAACGGTACGGCCAAGCGGGCGGCGGGCGCGTTCGCCGATGCCCAGGGCCGGACGCTGACCGTCGGGGGCAAGACCGGCACCGGCGACGAGACCTTCGGATCGAGTCCGCTGCGCGAGAAGGAAGTGGGACGCGCTGCCGCCTTTGCCTTCTTCATCGGCGATCGCTTCTTCGGCGTGCTCACGGCATATGTTCCCGGCGAGACGGCGCGGCGCTACAAGTTCACCAGCGCCCTGCCAACCCAGGTGCTGAAGGTGCTGGCACCGGAGTTGCAGCCGCTCATCAATACGCCGCCGCCCGCTCCCGGCGCGGTGCAGATGATCGCCGAGGTCCACTCGAAGGTGCACTGAACCCTGTAAAACGACCGACTGGAGATTATCTTTCTCGCCATGCCGACGCCGAATGCCCCGGCGCGCCCCCTACCGGCGCGCCTTTCTGCCTTCGCCCACGCCGTCCGATTGCTGCTGCCGGTAGTTATCGTGCTGGCGCTGACCGCCGCCGCGCCGGCTGCACCGGCAAGAACCGGCGATCTCATCGGCGAGATGCACGAATACACCACCTGGAGTACCGACGAGGACATGCTCGACATCGCCCGCGGCGACGAGTTGGGGCTGATCGAGCTGATGGTCGCCAATCCCGGCATCGACCCGTGGGTGCCGACCCGCGGCGTCAAGCTGCTGCTGCCGACCATGCACATCCTGCCGGCCGGTCCGCGCAAGGGGATCGTCATCAACACCGCCGAGCTGCGGCTATACTACTACGATGCCGAGGACGGCTACTTCTCCTATCCGCTCGGCGTCGGCCGCGACGGCTTTCTGACGCCGGTCGGCACCACCAAGATCGTCCGCAAGAAGGATCATCCGTCGTGGTACCTGACGCCCTCCGAAATCCGCGACCACCCGGAGCTGCCGAGGGTGGTGCCGCCGGGCGATGACAATCCGCTGGGCGAGTATGCGATGTATCTTGGCTGGCCCAGCTACCTGATCCACGGCACCAATACGCCGTGGGGCATCGGCCGTCGCACCAGCCGCGGCTGCATCCGCATGTATCCCGAGGACATCGAGTTTCTGTTCAACCACGTTCCCATCGGCACCCAGGTGACGGTGGTCGATCAGCCGGTGAAGCTCGGCTGGAAGGACGACGAGCTGTACATCGAGGTGCAGCCATCGACGAGGCAGGTCGACACCATCGAGGAGACCAGCCGGTCGCCGGCGCCGCCGGAGCCGATTCCGCTGGCGCAGGAGGCCGACCGCATCCTGCTGCGGGCCGGCGATGCCGGCGAAAGGCTGGACTGGCCGGCGATCGAGCAGGCGCTCGCCGACCGTCAGGGCTATCCGATCCGGATCACGCGGCCGGCAGCGGAAGCCGCTCCCGTCGCACCGCCGCCCGAGGGCGGTCAGCCACCCGAGCCATCGGCGACGGCGCGGGCCGGCTGATGCCGGCGCGGCCACCCTCCAGGCCTGGCTGCGCCGGCGCCGGTCGGGGGTGGCGGCAGCCGGCGGCCGGCCACGGTGCGCCGGCAGGTCGCCGGCCATTTCGCCTTTTTCTTGACGTTTCAGGACGTTAAATCCCGACTTGCGCCGCCGTGACGGCGGAAACGGCGGGTGTGTCGGCTGCCTTGTGGCGGGGGCACGGCGCGTGCATACAGGCGGGAGCTTTACGGCAGCTCTCGCGTTCAACCGATGCAGGCCGGCAAACCGATTGGATCGTCGATGTCACTACCGCGTTTCGCAGCTCGCGGCCCGGTCCACTTCCTGATGTTCTACATCCGCCGCCGCTGGCGCAGCCACCTGGTGGTGCTGGTGGCGGTGCTGGCGGCGGTCGGCTGCTCCATCGGGGCGCAGTACGGCGTGAAGAACCTGGTCGACGTGCTGGCCTCGCGCAAGCCGACCGATACCCAGCTATGGTCCGCGGTGGCGATGCTGCTGGCGCTTGTCGCCGGCGACAATCTGTTGTGGCGGCTGGCCGGCTGGGTCTCAACCTATGCTTTCGTCGCCGTCGGCGGCGATCTGCGCATCGACCTGTTCCACCACCTCTCCGGCCATGGCACCCGCTACTTCGCCGACCGTTTCCCCGGCGCGCTGGCCGGCCGGATCACCACCGCTGCGACCGCCGCCTGGACGATCCAGAGTTCGCTCACCTGGACGACCATCCCGCCGGCCGCCGCCTGCATCGCCGCCGTCATCGTGCTGGCGACCATCGACTGGAAGATGACGCTGGTGCTCGTCGCCATCGTCAGCATCCTTGCCGCCATCATCGCCCGGCTGGCGGCCGGCGGCCATCATCTGCACGCCCGCTTCGCCGGCCGCGCCGCCGCCGTCACCGGCGATCTCACCGATGTCGTCAGCAACATCGGGCTGGTGCGCGCGTTCGGCGCCACGCTGCGCGAGCGCGAGCGGCTGTCGGCGAAGATCCGCCACGAGATGACGGCGCAGCGGCGCAGCCTGCGCTCGCTGGAACGGGTCCGGCTGTTTCATGCCGTCTCGGTGTTCGTGGTGACCGCGGGCGTGCTGATCTGGGCGGTGACGCTGTGGCGCGCCGGCCGCATCTCCACCGGTGACGTGGTACTGACGACGACTCTCGGCTTCACCGTGCTGCACGCGTCGCGCGACCTGGCGATGGCGCTCGTCGATCTGCTGCAGCACTTCGCCAAGCTCGGCGAGGCGGTGCGGGTGCTGGGGCTGGCGCACGAGATGACCGATGCGCCCGACGCCAAGCCGCTGATCAGTCTCGGCGGGTCGGTGACCTTCGAGCGGGTGGCGTTCGCCTACCCGGATGGCCATGCGGTGCTGCAGGACTTCGAACTGCACATTCCCGCCGGCCAGAAGATCGGGCTGGTCGGCAAGTCGGGCGCCGGCAAGTCGACGATCCTCGCGCTGCTGCAGCGGCTCTACGATCCGACCGCAGGCCGGGTGCTGATCGACGCGCAGGACATCGCCCGCGTCACCCAGGACAGCCTGCGCCGGGCGATCGCGGTCGTCGCCCAGGACATCTCGCTGTTCCACCGCTCGGTCCTGGAGAACCTGCGCTACGGCAAGCCGGATGCGACCGACGAGGAGGTTTACCGCGCCACCGAGGCCGCGCACTGCACCGAGTTCATCAACCGCCTGCCGCAAGGGTTCCACACCGTCGTCGGCGAACGCGGCGTCAAGCTCTCCGGCGGCCAGCGGCAGCGCTTGGCCATCGCCCGCGCCTTCCTGCGCGATGCTCCCATCGTGCTGCTGGACGAGGCGACCTCTTCGCTGGATACCGAATCCGAACAGTCGATCCAGGAGGCGCTGATGCGGCTGGTGAAGGGGCGCACCGTCATCGCCATCGCCCACCGGCTTTCGACCCTCGATTCCTTCGACCGGATCATCGTTCTCGACCGCGGCCACATCGTCGAGGACGGCTCGTCGGCGGAATTGCTGGAGCGCAAGGGCATCTACAGCCGGATGTATCTGCGGCAACTGGCGGCGGTCTCGTTGTCGTGAGTCGCAGGAGCGGTCGGATCAGGCTGATTGCGCCGCTGCTGGCGGCGGTGCTGTTCGTCCCGTCGCCGGTCACCGCCGACCCCGAACGGGCCGGCGGCTTCGGGCGCGAGTTCCCCTCCGAGCCGTCACCCGAAAGCGGGGCCGCTCCGGCAACCACGCCGCCACCGCCGGCGAAGCCGGCTCCGACCATCGCGCCGATGCCTCCCGGCGAGGCGGTCGGCATCCTCGGCAAGCGCGCTCACGGTCCGGGCGGAGAGGACATGGGGCTGCTGGTGGACGTCCTCGTCGATGAGGGGGGGCACCCGCGCGCCGCGGTGATCGACTTCGGCGGGTTCCTCGGCGTCGGCAGCCGGCGGATTGCCGTCGACTGGCAGGCGCTGCACATCCGCCCCGCCGACCACGACTCGCCGATCCTGCTCGATCTGGCACGCACCGACGTCCAGGCCGCGCCGGAATACAAGGCCTCGGCGCAGCCGGCGGCGGTCGTCCAGCCGCCGCCCCCACCGGCGCCATTGCCGGCGGCGCCACCGGCAGAGCCGGAAGCGGCAGGCGCGAAGGAGCCGGCGGTGCCGGCGGGCGAGGAGGAGCACCGGGCGACCGAGCCGCAGCCTGAGCCGCAGGCGCCGACCCCGGAGGTTAGGTTGCCGGTGCCGGTGCCCCGGCCGTCGCCACCGTCGCGGCATCGTCCCGCGGCGACGCCCTCGGCGCCGTCCAAGACGCCACCAGCAGCGGAGCAGGGGCCGCCGCAACACCCGCAGCCGCAAGAGCCGGTGGCGCCGCAGCCGCAAGAGCCGGTGCCGCCGCCGCAGGAGCCGACACCGTCGCCGCCGCAACCGGCACCACCCCCGCCACCGGCGCCTTCGCCGGAACGGCCGCCGCCGCCACAGCCCGCGGTCCCGCCGGTGCCTGAACAGCCGTCGCATCCTGTCCAGCCGCCGGAGCCCCCGGCTCCTGCGGTGCCGGAACCGCCGGCATCGCCGGTGCCGCCGCAGCCGGCCGAGACGTCCCAACCGCCGGCAACGCCGGTGCCAACGCAACCGGAGCCGGCGGCGCCGGATCAGCCTGCGGAACCGCCGCAGCAACCGGTTCCGGAGCAGCCGGCGGCGCCGCCGCAATCCGCGCCGCCGCAGTCGGAAACGCCGGCCGTACCCCCGCCGGAAGCGGCCGCGCCACCGCAGCAGCCGAGCAGCGAGCCGTCGCAACCGGGATCGGGATCGGGATCGCCAACACCAGCTCACCCGGCTTTACCGACCGGACCGCAAGGGGCGCCGGCTCCCTCTACGCCCTCGCCGTCGCCACCGGAGGCGCCAGCTTCGCCTGATGCGGGACGATGACGGCGGCTGGCAGGCGGTGAGTGCGCCTGCAGAGGTGCCGGCGCGGCGGCGCGCCGAGCGCGGCCTCGATGCCCTTAATCTGTTCGTCGCCAACGTGCAGACCGGCTTCGGGCCGTTTCTCGCCGTCTACCTGACGACGCAGGGCTGGACGCAGACGTCGATCGGCCTGGCGCTGAGCATCGGCACCATCGCCGCCATGGCGAGCCAGTTGCCGGCAGGCGCCATCGTCGATGCGGTGCGCGACAAGAGCAGGGTCGCCGTCTTCAGCATCCTGGCGTTCACCGCCAGCGCGCTGATGTTCACCATCGCCCCCGTTCCCCTGTTCGTCTATGCCGGGCAGATTCTGCATTCGTTCTCAAGTTGCACATTGGGGCCATCGATCGTCGGCCTGAGCCTTGCGGTTGCCGGCAGTACGGCGCTGCCGCTGCGGCTCGGCCGCAACGCCCGCTGGTCGTCCATCGGCAACGGCGCCGGGGCGGTGCTGATGGGAGCGTGCGGCTACTGGATCTCGGAGCGGGCGGTCTTCTACCTCACCGCGATCATGACGCTGCCGGCGCTCGCCGCCATCGTGCCCATCGCCCGCTTCACCCGCAGGGCCGGCGACGATGAACCAGCCACGGCAGATCACCCGTCACCCGGGACAGCGGCCGTCCGGCTGCCGGTCGCTCGCGTGCTCGGCGATCGGCGACTGCTGATCTTCGCCGCCTGCGCCGCGATGTTCACCTTCGCCAACGCCGCGATGCTGCCGATCGCCGCGGCGGCGATCACCCGGCAGGCGGCGGATACCGCCAGCCTGCTCATCGCCGCCTGCATCGTGCTGCCACAGGCGATCGTCGCGCTGGTTTCGCCGCGTGTCGGCCAGTGGGCGCAGGAGCGCGGCCGCCGCTTCGTCCTGCTGCTGGGGTTCGCGATGCTGCCGATCAGGGGGGTGCTGCTGGCGGTGCTGGGCGATCCGCTGTCGGTGGTGGCGATTCAGGTGCTGGATGGCATCGCGGCTGCATGCTTCGGGGTGATGCTGCCGCTCATCGTCACCGATATCGCCGCCCGCACCGGCCGGCTCAACCTCGCCCTCGGCTTCGTCGGTTTCACCGTCGGCATGGGCGCGACCCTAAGCACCACCGTCGCCGGGATGATCGCCGATGCATTCGGTGAGCCGGCGGCGTTCCTGATGCTGGCGGCAACCGGCCTCGCCGCCCTGCTGCTGGTCTGGCTGGCAATGCCGGAAACCCGACCACAAACAGCATAACACTGTTTTGCCATAATATTAATTAACTAGATGGTGGTGGAACCGCAGAAAGGCCGCTGCGTTTGCGAACCCAACTGGAGAAGGATGACGGACGTTGCGAATCGCTCAGGTTGCACCATTGATCGAGTCTGTGCCGCCGAAGTCTTATGGCGGTACCGAACGGGTTGTCTCCTGGCTGACCGAGGAACTGGTCCGTCAGGGACATGAGGTGACACTGTTTGCCAGCGGTGACTCGTGCACGGCGGCAGAACTTGTCGCCTGCAGTGACCAGGGATTGCGCTTTGACCCGGAAGCGGTGACCGCCGAGCCGTATCACACGGTTTTGATCGATCGGGTACGGCAGCGCGCCAGCGAGTTCGATGCGATCCACTTCCACATCGACTACCAGCACTTCCCAGCATTTCGGGATATTGCCGCGAAGACGGTGACGACGCTGCATGGACGGCTCGATCTCGGCTTCCTGAAGCCGGTTTTCGCCGGGTTTGACATGCCGCTGGTGTCGATCTCCAACAACCAGCGGACGCCCTTCCCGGATGCGAACTGGGTGCGGACGATCTATCACGGGCTGCCGCCCGATCTGCTGCCCTATTGCGAGGCGCCGAGCTGGGACTACCTCGCTTTCCTCGGCCGCATCTGCGAGGAGAAGGGCGTCGACCGTGCCATTCGCATCGCCAAGCGGGTGGGCATGAAGCTGAAAATTGCGGCGAAGATCGACAAGGTCGATCGCGAGTACTTCAAGGAGAAGATCGAGCCGCTGCTGGATGACCCGCTGATCGAGTTCATCGGCGAGGTCAACGATGTGCAGAAGCGCGATTTCCTCGGCAACGCCTACGCCGTGCTGTTCCCGATCGACTGGCCGGAGCCGTTCGGTCTGGTGATGATCGAATCGATGGCGTGCGGCGTGCCGGTCATCGCCATGCGCCGGGGCTCGGTGCCGGAGGTCATCGACCACGGTGTCAGCGGGCTGATCGTCGACGACGAGGACGAGGCGGTGCGGGCGGTGCGGCGTGCCAGCATGCTCAACCGGCTCGGCATCCGCCAGCGCTTCGAGGAGCGGTTCACTGCCCAGCGCATGGCTGACGACTACCTCGGCCTCTATGAGGCGGGTGAAGCGCAGAGCTGGGCTCGCCGCGCCTGACGCGCTGAGCAGGGGGACATCCGGGCGGTGCGGGCGCGAGGCCGGTGCCGCCCGGCCCGGCCTCGCGGGACTGGACGCCACGCGCGCCAGCCCTGATCATGGGCAAGTCAACGCGGCAGGCCGGTTCCGAGGATGGCAGCCCCCTCCCTCAAGCGTCTCCTGATCGTCGCCCACGCCCCGTCGCCCAATACCCAGGCCCTGCTCGATGCGGTGCTGGCGGGGGCGCGGACTCCCGAGATCGAAGGGGTCGAGGCCATCGCCCTGAGCCCGTTCGCGGCGGGGGCGGACGACGTCCTTGCCGCGGATGCCGTCATCCTCGGGACGCCCGAGAACCTCGGCTACATGAGCGGCGCTCTCAAAGACTTTTTTGATCGCATCTACTATCCCTGCCTCGAACGCACCCAGGGGCGTCCTTACGCCTTGTGGGTTCGCGCCGGCAGTGACGGCACCGGCACCCGCCGTGCCGTCGAGGCGATCGCGACGGGCTTGCGCTGGCGGGCGGTGCAGCCGCCGCTGATCTGCCGCGGTGACTTCCAGCAGGGCTTATCGATCAGTGCCGCGATCTTGGCATGGCCGTCGCCGCCGGCCTTGAAGCCGGGATCATTTAGCCGTCATCATCCGTTGCTGCCCGGCCATGGCACGGCGGCCGGTTTCCCCGTGCCGGACCATGTGAACAACCGCGCGAGGGAGCGCAACGTGGGAGACGAGCGATGAAGATCGGCGTGGTCGGTGCCGGTATGGTCGGCGCTACGGCTGTCTATTCGATGATGCTGAACGGCGTCGGCAGCGAAATCGTTCTGGTTGACCTGAACCGCAAGATGGCTGACGCCCAGGCGCAGGACATCATCCACGGCGTACCCTATGGCCATCCGATGTGGGTGCATTCCGGCGACTACATCGATCTTGCCGGCGCGGCGGTGGTGGTGATCGCCGCCGGGGTGGCACAGAAGCCCGGCGAGACCCGCCTGCAGCTGCTCGACCGCAATGCCGCGGTGTTCAAGGCGATCGTCCCGCGGGTGCTCGAGGTCGCCCCCGACGTGATCTTCGTCATCGCCACCAACCCGGTCGACATCATGACCTACGTCGCCACCCGCATCTCCGGGTTGCCGCCGGCGCGGGTGATCGGCTCGGGCACCATCCTCGATACCGCTCGCTTCCGCACCCTGCTGGCGACACACCTGCGGGTGGCGCCGCAGTCGATCCACGGCCACGTGCTGGGCGAGCATGGCGACAGCGAGGTGCTGTGCTGGTCGAGCGTCGAAGTCGCGACCGTCCCGTTCGAGGATTTCGCCCGCAGCGTCGGCCGGCCGCTGACCGAGGAAGTGAAGGCGCAGGTGGACGACGGCGTTCGCAACGCCGCCTACAAGATCATCGACGGCAAGGGCTCCACCTACTACGGCATCGGCGCCGGCATCTCCCATCTGGTGGGCACGATTCTCAGCGACCAGCGGCGCGTGCTGACCGTCGCCACTCTTACCGACGACGTCGAAGGCGTCAGGAACGTGTCGCTGTCGCTGCCGCGGGTGGTCGGCCGGGCCGGTGTGCTGCTCGACATTGCCCCGCCGCTCAGCGAGGAGGAGCACGCCGCCTTGCGGCACAGCGCCGAAATACTGAAGGCTGCCTCCGATCCGATCTCCCTGTGAGTCCGGGCCGACGGCGGCGGTCAGCCGCCGTGGGACGGCACGAGGCGCTTGCATACGGCGGGAGGGGAGCGATGATGAGGCTTTCCGGGTCAGGGCGTGAGGCTGAAATCAATGATCGAAGTGAGGTCAGAAGCCGACGGCGGTCTGATCACCGTCCGCATGGCGGGCACGGTGACCGAGGATGATCAGGAGAATCAGTTCAGCAAGGTGGAGGCACAGCCCGATTCCGAGCGGGTCGAACGTGTGCTCCTGGACTGGTCGGATCTGGACGGATGGGGGCCCGGCGCCCGCTCCGCCGGCACCTGGTTCGGGATGCATCATTGGGCACTGGTGGGCCGCATTGCCATCCTCGCCGACGCCAAGTGGGACGACGAAGTGCTGCGCATCACCGATGTCTACCGCGCCGCTGCCGTTCGCCGGTTCTCGCCGGCGGAGCGGCATGCCGCCATGGACTGGCTGCTGAAGTAGGGAACGCCAGGCCCCGGGCGGAAAGCCGGCGGCTTGGTCCGGCGCCGTATTCCGGCGGGCGGCAGTGATGGCTGTGGTGTGACAATTCTGCGGCTTGGCCGCGCCGGCCGTCTCGGGCGGTCGGCGCGGGGCCCCGTTGGTTGCGTTGTGGGCGCGGTCAGTTTTCGACCGGCCAGTTGAAGCCGGCACGGTGCAGGCGAGGCAGGATCTCGTTGGTCAGGCGGGCGAGGCTGTCCTTGCCGTCCAGCGAAAACCAGCCGATACCCAGCCGCTCGTCGCTCTGCAGCCCGTCCTTGACCACGAGATTTTCCGGCTCCATCCAGTAGCTGGTTTCTGTCATCAGTACCGGATAGTACGTCTTGACGTATCGCACCGTCGCTTCATAGACGGCAGCATTATAATTTTTCCCGCCACAGTAGTGGTGGAAGCCGATCGACGTCTTGCTGTAATCTATACCGCGCATCGTGGCGATTTTCGCGGCGATGGAGCTGCCGCTATCAGGAATAAAGTTGGGAAATGTGAAGAGAACAATGTGGGTTGCCGGCGCCCGCGTTCGCATAAGATCATAAAGGCTCTTTAGTTCATTCATCACCTTTGTGGAGTAGTTGCGCGGCCACCACGCCACCGGCTCGTTGGTCATTTCATAGATGACGTGGGTTCTGTTGCGATAGCGGTCGGCGACAACGCGCCAGAACGTCTGCAGTTCACCATAATTGTAGTTTCCTGGCTGCACCGAATTGAGAATCATGACATACATGTTGTTCTGCTGGGCCAGATCGACAGCGGTGTCGATCAGCGGCAGCTGCTGCGATACGCTGCGCCCGGCGTCGCTGAGCTTGACGTCGAGGCGCATTGCATTCAGGCCGAGGTCGTGGGCGGCTTTCCAGTAGGCCTGGCTCTGGGTGTTGATCGTGCTTTTCCAGTATGCGCCGCCGATCATCATGCAGGCCCCGCGCAGGACGGTGTTGCGATCGGTTCGAACGCCATTCTGCGAAATTACAACCCGGCCGCGAGCGGCTTTTGCGATGGCGGCGCCGGCCTCGCCGCAAATGGCGATGGCGGGCAGGGAGGAAAGTGCGGCAGCCGAGACCACTTGCCGGGTTGACGACAGAAAACGCCTTCTCGATATCATCGGATTGAACCCCTGAAAGAAAATGGTTGCTTGGCCGCCGACGGTACTTTTCCTGCACACGAACTCGATGTGCCCGGCGGGAATTGAAACAGCCTTAATATTGGGGCGATTATACGGAATCCTTGCAACTTCTGGAAGGCATTTATAATCCCGTCCGACCAAGAATTGATGCAGCTACGTGAAATTTCGTGCATTGGTTGTAATGATCCGCGACGCCGGCAGCGGTCATCCGCGGCAGCGGGCGCAGATGCGGGAAATGGTCATTGCTTGGTCGCGTCCACGGCGATTGCAGTTGCAGCGCCTGGGCGCTATACCGTGGCTACGAGCTTCAAATCGGGTGGTTACGCTTCCACCGCCGGTCCACACGGCAGTTCGTCGCTCCCCCTATTCGAAACTTGATCCGGCCGGCAATTCCGCCGCCCGGTAGCAGCACCCGGGGAGAAAGTCATGCCCAAGGGCACCGTCAAGTGGTTCAACCCGACCAAGGGATACGGGTTCATCCAGCCGGAAGATGGCTCCAAGGACGTCTTCGTTCACATCTCGGCCGTTCAGCGCTCGGACCTCGGCACCCTGGTGGAAGGCCAGAAGGTGCAGTTCGACCTGGAGCGCGGCCAGCAGGGGAAGAGTTCTGCGGTCAACCTGCGCGCCGGCTGACCTGCATCACCAGCACCGGGCGTCGCGCTTCTGCCGACGCCCGGCATTCGCAGACACCGGGCAACGCCCGGCTTCCTTCGGATCACTCAGACAAGCGGCCTCGTGACGATCATCACGCTGTGATCGTCCTCGCTCGTTGCGATCGAGAAACCGAGGGAGCGGACGAGGCCGAGCATCGGGGCGTTCTCGGCGAGAACCTCGCCCCAGACTTCGCGAACGCCCCGCTTCGCCGCATAGGCGATGATCTCTTCCAGCAGCAGCCGGCCATAGCCCAGCCCTTTCAGGTCGGAACGCGTCGCGCCGGCGTACTCCGCGCGCGCACCGTCCGGATCAGCCGAGATCCGCATCACCCCGAGCATCTCAGGCTCCGCCGCCGCCGGATCGAAGAGCACGAACGCCATCTCGCGATCGTAGTCGATCTGGGTAAGGCGGGCGGCCGTCCGGTGATCCAGCTCCTTGACGTGCGAGAAGAAGCGCAGGCGGCGGTCCTCCAGCGATTGCTTGCGCACGAAGGCGTGCAGCGCCGGCTCATCCTCCGGGCGGATCGGCCGCAGCAGGAGTTCCTTGCCGGCGCGCGATACGACCCGCTTTTCGAGGCTGGACGGGTAGGGACGGATGGCGAGGCGGGCTTCGGCCGGCTGTGGGTTTGGCGCCACCCGGACGAAGACCGAGACGGCCGTCACCCCCTCGCCGTCGGCCAGCAGCGGATCGACATCGATGCCCGCCACCTCGGCGATTTCCGCGGGGATCTGCGACAGCTTGACCAGGACTTCGGCGATCTCATCGAGCTGGGCGGGCGGCCGCTCGCCATAGCCCTGCAGCAG
>JBDHSN010000098.1:0-12306 GCA_039808105.1 Rhodospirillales bacterium | reverse complement strand
GAACTCCCCGGCGACGGGCACGCTCATGGCGGCGCTGCCCTGCGGCGCTGGCGCGGCGCAGGGCAGCGCCGCCAGGAACTGGCCGATGGCGGCGATCACCGCGTCCGGCGCGTCGATGTGCGGCGAGTGGCCGGCATGCGGCAGCAGCATCGGCCGCGCCGGTCCGCCGACGCCACCGGCGATCGCCTCGACCTGGCGCGGGGTGCCGTACTGATCATCGGCACCCTGCAGCACCAGCACCGGGACGCGCACCGGTGCCAGCGTCGCCTCGATGTTCCAGGCGCGAAAGCCGGGGTCGAGCCAGGTGTCGCACCAGCCGTAGAAGGCGCCGTCGACATTGGCGCCGTGCCAGCGGGCAAGGCGGGCGCGCAGGTCGCCCTCGTCCCACAGCGTGCGGGTCTCGATGATGCCCTTGATGGTGACGTCCTCGACGAAGACGTGGGCGGCCATCGTCACGACGCCCAGCAGGCCGGCGACGTCGCCGCGCGCCGCGGCGAGCAGGGCGATGGTGCCGCCGTCGGAGTGGCCGACCAGCACGCAGCGATCGATGCCGGCCGCTGCCAGGACTTGGCTGACCAGCGGCGATTCCTCCTCCAGGTAGTCGAGCGGCCGCGGCAGGGTGATGGGGTCGGAGTTGCCGAAGCCGCGGCGGCTCCACAGGAAGACCGGCGCGCCGGTGGCTGCCGCCAGCTTCTCGGGAAAGCTCTTCCACATGCCGATGCAGCCCAAACCCTCGTGCAGCAGCACGAGGGCCGGCGCCTCGCTTGCCCCGGCGGGCGCTGGCGCCCAGCGGTATTCGAGGCGGAGGCCGCCGACCTGGAGGAAGCCGTCGCCAGCCGGCGTCGGGGTGGCGGCGTTCATGGCTTGAGCGCCGCGGCGCCGAGGCCGGGGCGGATGGCATCGGCTCTGCGGGCGTAGTCCTCGGCACGGTGCTGCAACGCGTCCCGCTCGCTGGCGGGCGCGGCCGCCGCCTTGGTGGCGAGCGCCCGGGCCGAGGCGGACAGCGCCCAGGCCAACGGCTCGCCAATCTGCGGCTCACGCCCGCTGTCGTATTCCGGCGCAAGGGCGATGACCTTGTCGTAGTCGCCGCTCATCATCGCTGTCCAGGCCGCACCGACGACGTCGGAGGGCTCCGGGGAAGGGGGCGCTGCCGGCTTGCCGGCGGCGTCCTTGACCGTGACATCACGGGCGGCCGTCTTTGCGTCTGTCGCGAGCCCGTCGAGGCTGCGCGCGATCGGAACCGGGGCGCCGCACACCTTGCCGAGCTGGCGGAGCGTCTCCAGAACGATGCCGGAGGGCGGCGGCGATGGCGCCGGCGCGGGAGCGGCCCTCGGTGGCGGGGCGGCTGCGGCGGCTTCCGGTGCGGGAGGTGTCGCCGGCGCGCTCTCGAACAGTTCCTGGGCCTTCAGGATCCAGCTTCGGGCCCGCGCCGCCCAGTCCAGCTCCTCGTCGGAGCCCGGCAGGCGGAAGCCGGCGAGCGTCTGGAAGCATTCCAGCAGGTGGCTGAACGGCCTGGCGAAGAAGCCGGGCGGAAAGCAGTCCAGCTTCGAGGCGAGCTGCAGCAGGAAGGTGTCGGGGTCGTAGCCGGCGATCCAGTTGGCGTCCTTGGGAGAATCGATCAGCGCCGCCCGCACCGCGGCCGACGGCTGCTCGTCGCGGTAGCCGACCCAGAACAGCCGGTTGGGGAACTCCGGCCGGTCGGCCAGCGCCTCGAACACCGGATCCTGCTGGCCGGAGTAGCCGATCACCAGCCAGGTCCGCCGCTTCGCCGTATCGTCGAACAGCGGCTCGATCGCCGCCCGCAGCGCCTCGACCTGTGCCTGGTCATGCAGCTGGACGAAGCCGTCGCGCTGGCCGTGCAGGTGGAAGACGGCGAGATCGCGCACGTAGTCGGCGACGAAACCCTTGCGCACCACCGCCATGTCGTAGACGGCGGGATAGAGGTTGAGCAGGGCGCAGGCACGCACCACCAGCGGATCGAAGTTGGTGGTCAGCACCCGGTCGATGAAGCCGCGGCGCATCAGCTGGGCGATGGAGATGTGCGCCCAGTTGATCTTCGCCTTATCGACGTACTCGCAGACCAAGCTGTGGCGGTCGCTGCGGGCGAGCTCCGCCATGCACGCGGGGTAGGTCTTCTCCGGCGCCCGCGCGTACTCGCGCGGGTAGTCCTGGGCGATGCGGTCGACGAAGCCCTGGGCGAGCGGGATGCCGGCCTGGTAGGAGCAGCCGGCACCGATCAGCAGCGCGCAGCGCACGCCGTCGCGCTGGCGCCGCTGCAGCTCGTAAGCGACGTCCTCGACCGTGAATGCCATCGCCGCCTTCCGTCGCACCCCGCCCCTCGCAACTGCAGGCGATCAGCGCTGCTGCGTCAAGCCGTTTGTGAGCGGCTCGCAGTCTCTTGTGGACAGGCGCGGCAGCAACCGCGGCTCGGCGCTGACTGTCTTCGCCACCCGCAGCCCGTCCGCCGGCGAGTCTTAGCGATACACGTCTTATGCTTGCAGGCGCGGCGGCCCGACTTATGATTGGGCGAAAGAAACAGGGAAGGAGGGGACGGCTGGTGGACGTACAGCTCCAGGATCCTTGACCCGCACGCCGTGCACCGGGCGAGCGGAAGGTCACCGACGAATCGCACCCCCTGAAGAACACGAGCTGCGGAGCCATCGGCATGGCCTTCGGTAGCGGCTCGGTTGCCTAGAAAGACAAACGGAAGGCGACCATGGACTTTCTCTTACAGCTGGCAATCGTCCTCGTCTGCTTGTTCTACGGCGCACGCAAGGGCGGCGTCGCGCTGGGCCTGCTCGGCGGCATCGGCATGGTGCTCATGGTCTATGTGTTCGGGCTCAATCCGGGCAAGCCGCCGGTCGATGTGATGCTGACGATCATTGCCGTCGTCGCTGCATCGGCGACGCTGCAGGCGTCAGGCGGACTGGATGTGCTGCTGCAGATCGCCGAGCGCATCCTGCGGCGCAACCCGCGGATCATCTCGATCCTGGCACCCTTCACGACCTGCTTTCTGACGATCCTGTGCGGGACCGGTCACGTCGTCTATACGATGCTGCCGATCGTCTACGACATCGCGATCAAGAACAACGTCCGGCCGGAGCGGCCGATGGCCGCCAGTTCGATCGCGGCGCAGATGGGGATCATCGCCAGCCCGGTATCGGTCGCCGTGGTTTCGCTGGTCGCCTTCCTGGCCAAGGCACCCATCGATGGCCACGCTGTCGATTTCGTGCAACTCCTGTCCATCACCATCCCTTCGACGCTGTGCGGTGTCCTTGCCATCGGCATTTTCAGCATGTACCGGGGCAAGGATCTGGACAAAGACCCCGAGTTCCAGGCGCTGATCGCCAAGCCGGAGAACCGTGAATATGTCTACGGCGGGACGGCATCGCTGCTCGACGCGACGCTCTCGCGCGATCAGTGGCTGGCGACGGCCATTTTCGTCGGTGCGATCGCCGTGGTGGCGATCCTCGGCGCGTTCGAGGGCCTTCGTCCGCTGATCGGCGGCAAGCCGATGAGCATGGTGCTGACCATCCAGATGTTCATGCTGCTGGCCGGCGCGCTGATCGTCATCCTCACCAAGATGGATGCTGCGAAGATCGGCAAGACCGAGGTGTTTCGTGCCGGCATGGTCGCCGTCGTCGCGGTGTTCGGCATCGCCTGGACTGCCGATACCATGTTCGAGGCGCATCTGCCGACGATGAAGGTGATGCTCGGCGACATCGTCAAGGAGCACCCGTGGACCTACGCGCTGACCCTGCTCATCGTCTCGAAGTTCGTCAACTCGCAGGCGGCGGCGATCGCAGCGCTGGTGCCGGTGGCGCTGTCGATCGGCGTGCATCCCGGCTACGTCGTCGCCTTCGCGGCGGCCTCTTACGGCTACTACATCCTGCCGACCTATCCCAGCGACCTCGCCGCCATCCAGTTCGACCGGTCGGGCACGACGCGGATCGGCAAGTTCGTGATCAACCACAGCTTCATTCTGCCGGGGCTGATCGGCGTCTCGACGTCCTGCCTGGTCGGCTACCTCATCGCGCTATCCCGGGGACTGGTCTAACTATGCGTGCATCGCCGCGGCGATCTCGTTGACCAGCGGTTTCATCGAGTGCACGCGGGGCGGCATGATGGTCGGATTCATGCCGAACCGCGTCGCCTCGTCGGCAGCAACGGGGCCGACAGCGGCGACGATCGCATGGTCGAGCCCGGCGCGCAGCGGGTCCTCCCGTCCGAGCTTGTGCGCCACCGCCCACAGGCGGCGGACCTGCGAGGCGCTGGTAAAGGCGATCACGTCCACCCGACCGGCGGCGACGCGCTCGATCAGATCGGCGACGCGCTCATCATCGACGTTGGAGGCATAGACGTAGGGCGCCACCGCATCGATCCGCGCCCCCGCCTTCGCCAGGAAGTCGGTGAACGGCGGGTTCGGCTCGCCGCCGTAAAGCTGGACGCCGACTGTCCGCCCCGCCAGGTCCAGCCCGGACAGGGCGGCGATGACGCCGCTTGTCGTTGGCTCGGTGGCCTGCAGGTCGGGAGCGAGGCCGATCTCGCGCAGGGCGCGCACCGGCTTCGGCCCGCGGGTGATCCGGCGGACACGACGAACGGCCTCGATGAAGGTGTCCCGCATCTCGCGACGCTCGGCGAAACGGAGCAGGCGCCGCAAGCCTTCGCCGGTGAACAGGACAAGATCGTCGCAGGCTCCGGCGACGAAACGATCCATCCACGCCGCCACCGGCGCCGGATCGGGGGCATCGAGAATGGCAACAAGGGGACAGCGGAGAACCGTGGCCCCCCGCTGCTCGAACAGCCGCGCGAGGACGTCGAGCTCACGCGTTTCCGGGACGGCGATGGTCTTGCCGGTCAGCTCGGGGGTGGCGGCGGCTGTCGTCCTGGTCTCTGGGCGTTCCATCAAACGGGCCTCACCTGCAGGGGTCTTGTTGATTGCCAATGCAGGGAAGTATGGCGGCGCCCGCGTGAACAGGAAACAGCGGAACCGCAGGACAGCCGGTTCCCGTCAGCCCTGTCCCCACAGCTCCAGGATGCGGACGATGACGGCGATCAGCGCCTCCGGTTCGACGTCCGACTGGCCGAGGGTCTGCAATAGCGGCTTGAACTCGGCGGTGCGCTTCGGATAGGCCTTGTCGATCTCGGCCATGACCCGTTCCCACAGGTCCTTTGCCACATAACCGGTGGCGCCGACCGGGATCAGGGCCAGTCCCTTCTCCCGACACACCTCGAACTCCTGCTCGACACCGTCCGAGCGGACGACTTCCCCGTCCTTCAGCTTGTTGCCGAAGAGGAAGATGGCGGCGCCGGCGTAATCGGCCATGTCCTCGCGATAGCGCCGGGCGATCGCTTTCCAGTCATCGCGACCGATGACCTCGACCGGGAACGGGCGGAGGATGAGCTGGTCCTCCATCTTGCCGCGCTTCGTCGAATAGATGTGCTCGAGAGCGCCGGTGATCACCGCGCTGCCGACGCCGAAGCCGAAGCCGGAGACCACCCGGTAGCCCTTGTTGACCAGCGCCTTGCTCAGCCCGCGGACGAGCAGTCGGGCCCGCTCGACCGGCCAGCCTTCGCCCCACTCATGCGCCGCGCCGGAGATGAACACCGATTTGCTGCGATAGATCCGCTCGAGATCGGTGAGAATTTCGGTGATCTGGCCGTAGTTCTCGAGCATCAGCGTCTCGACGTTGAAGCGCAGCAGGTCGTTGACGAACAGAGCCTGCTGCCGCTTGCGGTAGGCGATCGTCTCCTTGTCTTCTCCCGGGTAGTCGCTGTCCGCCACCTGCTTGATGAGGCAGTAGTGGGTCCGCATGTTGATGTCGTAGGTGGTGCGGATGCGGCTGAGCACATAGTCGATATTCGGATCACTGAAGCTGAAACCCAGAAAAAGAAAGGTCTTCGAGACAAGATCGCCGGTCAGGGCGGTGATGAATGCCGAGCGGGACAGGTGGTATTTCTCGTAATCGTCCTTGATCAGCACCGTCTTCGACGGCTCGGAGATATCGCCGTGCATCTTGTAGACCACGGCATCGCGGTGGGGGACGGTCAGGGCGAGCTGGTCGATGCTGTACTTGACGTCGGCACGCTTGCCGGCGTCCTCCAGCGACTTCTCGATCAGCCGGTCGTAGTTGGTCGTCCAGTAGGTGGAGATCGGCAGTCGGGCGAGGATGCGGTGGTTGGCGGTGATCTCGGCGTCGCGCGAGAACTTGTCGAGCAGCAGCTTGTTGATGCGGCCGCGGCTGCCGAGACGGGCGTTGCAGTAGTACTGGGCGAGGGCGACGAGGTTGGATTCCTTTTCGATGTCGAGGTCGAGGGCGGTTGCCACCGACTTCAGCAACAGCTTCCAGTCGACGAAGCCGGCTGCCCGCGACAGGCCGGCGCCGGCGAAGATGGCCGCGTTGTCCGCCTCCAGTTCTTCCGAGTAGGTGGTCAGGAAAGACCCGATCGCCTCGCTCCACATGACGCCACCCTCTGCCCGGTGTCGCGCTGGCCCGTGGCGGCCGCATCTCGCCATCGGTGATGACAGGCAAGGCGCAGCGCCCTTCCAGCACTTTCGCAGAGCGTGCCAAACGCTCCGGTTAACCGCAACAGGGTATTGGGCGCCGGGGCTCGGGGCCGCGGTGGCGGGGTGCGACCGGCTCAGGCGGTGCGCAGCGCCGGCTGCAGGCGCTCGCACAACTGCGTGGACATCTCCGCCGCCGCCGCCGGGCTGTAGGGACGCGGCGGCGTCCGGCCCCAGACCGGAGCCGGCCACGCCGGATCGCTGCGGAAGCGGGCGACGACGTGGATGTGCAATTGCGGGACGAGGTTGCCGATCGCCGCCACGTTCAGCTTGTCCGGGCGGAGCATCGCCGTCAGCGCCTGGGAAACCGCGGTAATCTCGTCCATCAAGGTGACGCGGTCGGCGGCGGCAAGCTCGATGATCTCGCGGACGTCCGGGCGTTCCGGCACCAGGATCAGCCACGGGTAGGTCGCATCATTCATCAGCAGGAGCCGGCTCAGCGCCAGCCGCCCCAGCGGGATGGTGTCGGCCTGCAACCGTTTGTGCAGGGAGAAACCGCAGGCCGCTGGCGCGCCGTCCGCTCCGGCATCATCGGTCATCGCGATCGGAATCCCCCTTGCATGGCCGTTCCGGCAGGCTAAGCCTATTCCAGGATGGTGCCAGGTGCATAAAGTCATGCTGAGTTCAGTCACGACGCTGATGGTGATGCAGTTGACGATGATCGAGCGGGCGCTGGGCCTGGCCCGTGCCATGCTCAGCCTCTGCCTCGCCGTCAGTCATGGGCCGGTGACGTCACCGGTGGCTGGCGGCAGCCTTGTCCCCCGCGGCGAGGCGGAGACCGACGCGTCGTTCGACTGAGCCTCCACGCGGCGATGTCCACGCGTCCCGCCGGCAGCGCTGCGGCAACGCCGGCGCGCCGGAGGGCTTGGCAGCTCGCCGTCAGTCGTAGCCATAAAGCCAGTGGGTCGCATCATCGTGGATGTTGCGCACCGAGTGCTTCGCGCCCTTGGGGATGAACACCTCGTCGCCCGGCTCGGCGACGACGCGCACATTGCGGACGGTGACCTCCAGCCGACCGTCGGTGACGGCGAGCAGCTCATTGGAACTGTGGACGAAATTGGTCCATTCCCGCCCCGGCGGATCGACGAACAGGGCGCAGGAGTAGCCCCGTGCCCGCCAGTCGGCAGCGATGCGGGTGCGCTCGACCGGCGTCGCGAACCGGCACGGGCGATGGAAGTCGGCCATCTGCTCCTCCCTTTTCTTCCCTGACCGCGGGACGGGGGGCGGCCCGCCGGCGGCGGGGCCATCCTCCGGAAGGACATCATGCGGCGGCGGAAGAGGCAAGCCGCGGTGCCCATCTTTTCTTGACGGCCAGCTATCGACTGACGACAAGGCTCGCGCGTGTATCGGTGGCAACCCCGGACGGCAGGAGGCATCGCCGATGACCGGAGACCTGCATCACTTCATCGACGGCAAGGCGGTGGCGGGCACCAGCGGCCGCTTCGGCCCGGTTTTCGATCCGGCGACGGGCGCGATCCGGGCCCGGCTGCCGCTCGCCGGCGCCGCTGATGTCGATGCCGCGGTCATGGCCGCACAGCGGGCGCTGCCGGACTGGGCGGCCACCCCCGCGCTCACGCGGGTCCGCGTCCTGTTCCGCTTCAAGCAGGCGCTGGAACGCGAGGCGGACGCGCTGGCCGCGCTGATCTCGGCGGAGCACGGCAAGGTCCTCAGCGATGCGCGCGGCTCGCTGCAGCGGGGCATCGAGGTCGTCGAGTTCGCCTGCGGCATTCCCCATTTGCTGAAAGGGGAGTTTTCCGCCGGTGTCGGCGCCGACATGGACTGCTTCTCGCTGCGCCAGCCGGTGGGCGTCTGCGTCGGCATCACCCCGTTCAACTTCCCGGCGATGGTGCCGATGTGGATGTTTCCGGTGGCGATCGCCTGCGGCAACACCTTCGTTCTGAAGCCGTCGGAGAAGGTGCCGTCCTGCTCGCTGCGCCTCGCCGAGTTGATGGGCGAGGCTGGATTGCCGCCCGGCGTTCTCAACGTCCTCGGCGGTGATGCCGAGGCGGTGGACCTCCTGCTTGCCCATCCCGTCGTCCGCGCCGTCAGCTTCGTCGGCTCGACGCCGGTGGCGCGTCACATCTACGCCGCCGCTGCGGCAGCGGGAAAGCGGGTGCAGGCGCTGGCCGGAGCGAAGAACCACCTCGTCGTCATGCCCGACGCCGATCTCGATCAGACCGTCGATGCGCTGATGGGCGCCGCCTACGGCTCGGCGGGCGAGCGCTGCATGGCGGTGCCGGTGGCGGTCGCCGTCGGCGGCATCGCCGAGCCGCTGGTCGAGCGGCTGGCAGCTCGCGTCCGCGCCCTGAGAATAGGCCCTGCCACCGACGCGCAGGCCGAGATGGGCCCGCTGATCAGTGCCGAGCACCGGGCAAAGGTCGCCGGCTATGTCGATCTCGGCGTTCGCGAGGGCGCCGAGCTGGTCGTCGATGGCCGCGGCGTCTCGTTGCAGGGCTGGGAGGGGGGCTTCTTCCTCGGCGGCTCGCTGTTCGACCGGGTGACGCCGGCGATGCGCATCTACCAGGAGGAAATCTTCGGGCCGGTGCTGGCGGTGGTGCGGGGGCAGGATCTCGACGAGGCGCTGGCGCTGATCGCCGGCAACCGCTTCGGCAACGGCGCCGCGGTGTTCACGCGATCGGGGGCCGCCGCCCGGGCTTTCACCGATGCGGCGGAGGCCGGCATGATCGGTGTCAACGTCGCCATCCCGGTACCGCTCGCCTTCCACAGTTTCGGCGGCTGGAAGCAGTCGTTGTTCGGCGATCACGCCATCCACGGCGCGGAGGGGGTGCGCTTCTATACCCGGCCGAAGACGGTCACCAGCCGCTGGCCGCGGGACGGCGAAGCCGGCGCCGGGACCAGCTTCGCCATGCCGACCCTGGGCTGAGGGCGGCTGCCGCCGCCCTCTTGCCCGGACCGGTGTCGGGGCCGGCTGGCACACTCACAGGTGCGGGCGCCAGCCGGTATCGGGTTGGGCGTCCGGTGCTGGCGAGCGGCGGGCGTAGAGGCGCCCCTTGTCGGTCTCCTTGACCAGGACGTAGTCGCTCTCGATGAACTGCCGCGTCGGCCGGCTGTTCTCGCTGATCAGCTCCTCGTTGAGCGGATCGACGAACAGATAGGCGGGCTTGGCGGCGATGAGTTGCCCGGGCAGCGCCTCCCAGTTCTCCGCCGGATAGGCCTCCCACGACCAACCGTTGATCGGGATCGCCTGCCGCCGCTCGGTGATCAGATAGACCAGCGGATTGCCAAACACGTAGATCGGCTCGCCGGCCGGTGTCCGCAGCCCGGCAAGCTGCTCACGGATCCAGCCGTAGTCGCGGCCGACTGCGCTGCGATAGCGTTCGATGCCGGCAGGCGTGCCGCGGTTGGCAAGGAGATGAAGCTCTTCCGCCTGACGCTGGGTGAAGAAGAAGATGGCGCTCATCGCCGGCAGCGCGAACAGCGCCGTGAGCACCGCCGGTGACAGGCGGCGGCTGCGCGGATCCGGCGAGGACAGCGACAGCAGCAGCAGGTCGATGCCGCGCGCCGCAAGGATGCTGACGGGAACGAACAGCAGCAGGAAGTGGTACTTCCAGAACATCAGCCGCTGCAGGATGATGAGGATCGCGGTGAGCAGCACCCAGGTCAGCATCAGCCGCATGAGGGCAGGCTCGTCCGGCCGCAGAACACGGCCGAGAGCGACCATCGCGAACAGCAGCCACGGCGCCATGGTGGCGAGAGCCCACAGCGAGTTGCGCGCGAGGCGGCCGGTATCGACATCGATGGCGGCGGTGTTCAGCGCGTGGAACGGGTAGACGAAGCTGTTCCAGACCAGTTCGCCGAAGGTGCCCTGCCACCACAGGATCAGCGAAACCACGCCGAGGACCGCGGCGACGCCGCAGGTAAAGGGCACCAGCACGGTGATGCCATTGGCCAGCAGCGACGGACGGCTGCTCTCCCGGCTGCTCAGGCTGAAGATGGTCACCAGCACGAAGCCAATGAAGATCGGCGCATAGAACAGCTTGAAGACGACGGCGACGGCGGCGAAGCCGCCGGCCAGCGCCCGGCCGGCTGCCGCGGTGCCGGATGACCGGTAGTCGTACGCCAGCAGCCAGGCCGACAGGAACATCGGGAAGCTCAGCAGGATTTCCGCCTGGGTCAGCTCACGGGTGCCGGCGAAGGCATAATAGCTGCCGAGTGCCGCCGCCGCGGCGATGCTGCTCATCCACCGGTGGACGAACAGGCGGCGCAGACAGACGATCAGACAGAGGGCGAAGGCGAGGAACCAGCCCAGCTCCAGCAGCTTCACCGCCAGTTCCGACGGGCCGAAGAGCTTGCCGCCAAGCCAGTAGAACCAGAAGACACCGGGCTGTTTCATGTCCCAGACGTCGACATAGAGCTTCTCGCCATGGTCGATCGCCTGGGCGAAATAGAGGAACAGCGCCTGGTCGCCGTCGAACGGCGTCAGCAGCTTCAGCGCGCCGATGCTGGCAACGAGGCCGAGCGCGAAGGCAGCCCAGGCCAGTTCGGCAACACGCGACGTCGAGACGGCGGTAACAGCGGTGGCCACATGGCGGCTGCCGAGAGGATAGGGCGGTTGGGTGGCAATCTGGTTCATCGGCGAGAAAGGCCCCCTGTTGCGGTGCGAAATCGCACCGTTCTAACAGCGGTTGGCCTATCGTCGACCGTTGATTCACCGCGCGTCGAAACGGAAGGGGTACAAGCGGGCTATCTGGCACGGCGATGCGCTAAATTGGCAACGGTGTGCCGGCAGGAGCCAGCACACCCGATGCCCGGCAATCGCGCGCCGCCGGCGCCGGACGGTGCGCGGTGGAGATCAAGGCGGAAGCAGTCCGATCCAGCGACGACGCTGCTGGGCCGCCCTTGGGATCGGGTTCAGCGTGCCTGTTCGATCGGCGTGCTGCGCTCGCCGTCCGGGTGGAGAATGGGCGGCCGGTCCAGCTCCGCCAGGCGCGCCATCACGCAATCATATTCGAGGATGCTGCCCTTCGGGGTTCTATTGACGACCGTCAGATTCATCAGACAGAAGCCCAGCGACTCGTAATATTCCAAACATTTGGTGTAGTGCGGCGTATCCCTGTACAGCGGTGTAACCGATAGTTCCGATTGCATGCCAACAACGTACTGGATGATGCCGGAAGTACCTTTGATGACTTCCATGTCATAGCCCTGGGTGTCGACCTTGACGAAGATACGGGCATTTTCCAGAGGAATGAGCGTGGCGAGAATGCTGTCCAGACGGCGGATGTGAACGACCTCCTTCCGCTCAAGGTGCCGGTCGACATCGCCATTGCCGATCAGTTGCAGTTGCTGCCAGTCGGGGTCAAGCAGCGAACTGAGCACGTGTCTTTCCCCGCCGCTCAGGATCACATTGAATTCCCTGGATGTATCTTCGCTGCCCAGGGCAATTCCAAAAGACTTCCAGTCAGGGTCGTCCTGGGATAGCCGTTCGATGGTAGTCAACTGTTCGCGAACGGGTTCGAATGACAAGATAAGCCCGCCGTATCCGGATCGGCGCAGATGGTAGGCGTAGTTGCCGCTGTGGGCGCCGACATCAAGGACACAAGTAACCTGCAGACGCTGGAGCAGGTCGGCCAGATACCCGATTTCCGATAATTTTCGCAGCCGGCGGCTGCTTGGCACGCGCACGCCCATCTTGCATAGTGCTAGTGCACTATCCACTAGATATCGATTCCTCATCGGAAAAATCCTTGTCCCCACCCGCCGCCATTTGGCGCGCCGTA
>JBDHSN010000097.1:0-12525 GCA_039808105.1 Rhodospirillales bacterium | reverse complement strand
TCGAAGCCGTCCATCTCCACCAGCAGCTGGTTCAGCGTCTGCTCGCGCTCGTCGTTGCCGCCGCCGAGGCCGGCGCCACGATGGCGGCCGACGGCGTCGATCTCATCGATGAAGATGATGCAAGGGGCGTTCTTCTTGCCCTGCTCGAACATGTCGCGCACGCGCGACGCCCCGACGCCGACGAACATCTCGACGAAGTCGGAGCCGGAGATGGTGAAGAACGGCACGTTGGCCTCGCCGGCGATGGCGCGGGCCAGCAGCGTCTTGCCGGTGCCGGGCGGGCCGACGAGCAGGCAGCCTTTCGGGATCTTGCCGCCCAGCCGCTGGAATTTCTGCGGGTCCTTGAGGAACTCGACGACCTCCTCCAGCTCCTGCTTTGCCTCCTCGATGCCGGCGACGTCCTCGAACGTCACCCGGCCGGTCTTCTCAGTCAGCAGCCGCGCCCGCGATTTGCCGAATCCCATCGCCTTGCCGCCGCCGGCCTGCATCTGGCGCATGAAGAAGATCCACACACCGATGAGCAGCAGCATCGGGAACCAGGAGATCAGCACGCTCCAGATGGTCGGCGAGCCGTCGTCCGGCGCCTGCGCGCTGATCCGCACGCCGTGCTTCTGCAGCCGCCCGATGAGGTTGGGATCCTCCGGCGCCAGCGTCGACAGCGTCCGCCCGTCGCGGAAGACGCCGGTCACCTGCCGGCCCTTCAGCGTCACTTCGCGAACCTCGCCGCTCTCCACCTGCGAGAGAAAGTCGGAGTAGGCGAGCGGCTGCTGCCCCATCCGTGGCGAAGACCCCTGGAACAGGTTGAACAGGGCGAACACCAGCAGCGCGATGATCACCCACAAAGCCAGATTTCGGCCGATATTCACGTTTCCATCCTGCCTTCCTCATGACCGACACGCGGCGTGAGTACCCTCGTCGCTCCCCGCCCGCCCCGGCCACCGAAGCTCTGCTGCAGCCGTCTTGGTGTCGCCGATCGCTTCCTTAAATAATATGCGAACTCGCCAGACTTTGGAAACACCCAGGCTCGGCAATACCATGCCGAGGATACCAGATCATTTGTACCAGCATCCCGCGAAAAGTGCAGCTCCCCGGGCGGACATATCCCAACAGTGGCGCGAGCGCCGGTCCACTGTCATCACATAGGATGGGCAGCGTGATGCGGGCAAGGTGTGGAATCGCATCAAAACGGGTTGATTCGGCACCGGCGCGCAGAATCGGCGCATCACCTACCCGATAGGGGCGGATCCGCAGGGCGAGACGGGCAAGGCGGCCGGCCGGACGGCAGATCAGCCGGAAGCGGCCGTCCCAGGCGTCCCCTTCCTCTTCGGCCAGCGGCCGCTGTTGCGGCAGCCCGCGGCATTCGCGAAACAGCCAGACCGCATCTGCCGCAGCGATGATCCGGCAACGGCCGAAGCTCGCCGACCGCACCGCGCCGCGGGAAAGGGCGCCGGCCAGCCTCGTCACCCGGCTGATTGCCGGCGGCCGCTCGCCGCCTCCGACCGCTGCCAGCAGCCGGGCCAGCACCGCCGCCGCCACGTCCGCCGGTGCTGCCGACCACACCCGGCGGTCGAGGCGGACAAATCCGGCCGGATGCAGCCGGCAGGCTGCGGCGGCCAGCGCGACCGTCGCCTCGGCCATTGCGGCGCGGGCTGCCGACGCGTCTGCCGCCAGCGCCAGCAGCGCATCGGTGGTCACGCCGGCTGCCGCCAGCGTCGGGGCGGCGGCGCGCAGCCGGGCGCGGGCAAACCGCTGGTCGCGGTTGCTGGGGTCCTCCAGCCAGTCCACCCGGCGCTGGCCCAGGAAGGCGCGCAGCCCGGCCGGCGACCAGTCGAGCACCGGGCGCAGCAGGCGGACAGCACCGGACTCGACGATCGGCGCCATGCCGCTGAGGCCGGTGATGCCGCTCCCCCGCAGCAGGCGGTGCAGAACCGTCTCCGCCTGGTCGCGGCGATGGTGCGCGACCAGCAGGTGCAGCACCGCCGCCTCGCGACACCAGCCGAACAGCAATCGATAGCGGGCATCGCGGGCGGCCTGCTGGATACCTGACTGCGGCTTCTGCCCCGCCCACGCCAGCACGTGGTGATCGATGCCCGCCGCCCGCATCCAGTCGCCGACCCGCGCCGCCTCCGCTGCCGAGCCGGACCGCAGGCGGTGGTCCACCGTCAGCGCCGTCACCCGGCCGCCGCGGGCTGCCGCCCAGTCGCGCGCCAGATGGCACAGGGCCATGCTGTCGGCGCCGCCGGAGACGGCAACGGCGAGATGGGGTCGGGATTCGAAGTCGCCGATTGCCGCCATGGCCCGGGCAAACCGCCCGGCGGCATCCGTTGCGGCGATGAGCGCCGCCGCCCGGCCCGCCGCGTCTGCCCCGGGCGGCAACACCGGGACGTCCCGGGTCAGCGCCGACCGAAACGTCCCCGCCGGCGATCAGCCACAGCTCAGCCGCTTGCTCTCCTGCGCCGCCCGATCGCGGACCGCATCGGGCGCGTTGGGGAAGGCGCGACCGAGTTCGCGGAAGCTGGCGCACGCCTCCTTGTTCTTGTCGAGGCCGGCCAGCGACAGGCCCAGCTTCAGCAAGGTGTCGGGCGCCTTCGGGCCGGTCTTGCTCTTCTCGTAGGCGTCGAGGAACAACTCGGCGGAACGGCCGTATTCGCCGCGGGCGTAATAGGTTTCGGCCTGCCAGTAGCGCGCATTGTCGGCGAGCGGATCGGTGGGATTGGCCTTCAGGAAGGCGGTGAAGCCGGCGGCCGCCTCCTCGTACTGCCGCCGTTCGAGCTGGGCAAACGCCCGGGCATACTGCTCGCGCGGCGTCTTCGGCGACAAGGTGGCGGTCTGCGGTCCGGCTGCCGGCCCACCGGCAACGTCGCCGTCCATCGCCGGCGCCGCCCGCGGCGTGCCGGCGACGGCCCCTCCGCCGGCAGCGACGGTGGCCGCGTCGCCGGCACCGGCAGCCGTGCCGCTGTCGCCGTTCTTCGCCTGGCTGAGCCGGTACTCCATGTCGGCGGCGAGCTTGTCGAGGCGGTCATCCAGCTTGCGCAGCTGGAACGAAATGTCCTCCATGCGGCCGGTCACCGAGCGCAGATCCTGCTCGAGCTGCGACATCCGCACTTCCAGGCGCGCCGTCGCCGGCGACGCGCCGGCCGCCCCGGCCGCTCCCGGCAACGCTGAAGACGAGGGCGACGGTACCGGTGGCAGCGGCGCCGCCGGGTTCTGGGTCTGGATGCTGCCGCCCGGCGATGACGGGATCAGCAGGCGCGGCTCGGCGCCCTGCCCGCGCGCCGTCCCTGTCGCGGCGAGCACGGCCAGGGCCGCCGCCAGCAACAGCGCCGGGGGCCGGCCAGCCGCCGACCACCTGCCGTTCACGATCTTCCCGTCCACATCCAGCATCCACATCGGTTCATCCTTGCGGCGGGATCAGCCCGCCCTGGTCGCCGGGTGCCTGGGTCCCGCGGCGTCCTGCCTGTCCCGGAATGACGCCCGCGAACGTCCCGATGCCGGACGCTCCCGGGCGACGATGGCGGCCAAGGGGGTCGGCGCTAGCTTCCGGCCATGCCACCGGCGGCGACGGTCACCGCCCGCCGGTTCTTCGCCCACGCCGCCTCGTTGGAACCGACCGCCACCGGCCGTTCCTCACCATAGGAGATAGTGCGGATACGGCTGGCGCTCACCCCATAGGCGACAAGATAGTCCTTCACGGCGGTGGCCCGGCGGTCACCCAGGGCGAGGTTGTACTCGCGCGTGCCGCGCTCGTCGGTATGCCCTTCGATGACGACGTTGACACTGCTCTTGAGCAGCACCGACGCTTGGCGGTCGAGGGTGCTCTGCGCCAGCCCGTCCAGGGCAAAACTGTCGAAGGCGAAGAAGACGGTATCGCCCACACCCGCCAGTTCCCGCTGCACTTCCGCGGCATTGCCGAGCGGCGCACGTTGCACGCCGGTCGCGCCGTACGCGGATCCGGCGCCGCTGCCGGCCGGCGGCATCGTCGACATGCCGGATCCCCCGGCCCCCGCGCCGCCCAGCCCGCCGGCTCCGGCGGCACTCGTCTCGTCGGGGGCGGTCTCACAGGCCGCGATCGCGAGCACGACGGCCGCCAGCATTGCGCATTTCCTCAGCATCGTCGGTGGTTCCCTCTCTGCGCCAAAGCCCGATCGCGCCATTCGTTCACTTTATCGCCATAATCGCGGCTGGCGAGACTGTGCCTCGTCCGTTCCAACTCCGCAAGCAGCCTTGTGCGACCGCCGGCGGCGAGTCTTAAGGATGCAGCGGCGACCACGCTGGATCCGACGCATCCTGCGGCGTCGGCACCTCCCGTTCGTTTCGCCCGACGAGGTCGATCGTATAGAGCCGTGACCGCGACGGGTTGACGCCGTCGCTCGGATCCTTCTTGAAATACATCAGCACCCGGCCATTGGGCGCCCATGTCGGCCCTTCGACATGGAAGCCCTCCGCCAGGATCCGCTCGCCGTCCCCTTCCGGGGTCATCACGCCGATGGAGAATTTGCCACCGAGGATCTTGGTGAAGGCGATCAGGTCGCCGCGCGGCGACCACACCGGGGTGAAGTAGCGCCCCTGGCCGTGGCTGATTCGGCGCACGTTGCCGCCGTCGGCGTCCATCACATAAAGCTGCTGCGAGCCGCCGCGATCCGAGTTGAATACGATCTGCCGGCCGTCCGGGGCATAGGAGGGCGACGTATCGATGGCGGCGTTGTTGGTCAGCCGCCGTGTCGCCCGCGTCCGCAGATCGACGGTGTAGATCTCGGTATTGCCGTCCATGGCGAGGCTGAGCACCAGCCGCTCGCCATCCGGCGAGAACCGCGGCGAGAACGTCATCCCGGGGAAATCGCCGACCGCCTCCTGGCGGTTGGTGTCGAGGTCGCGGATGAACACCCGCGGCATGCCCCCCCCGAACGAGAGATAGGTGATCTCCTGCAGCGACGGCGCGAAGCGCGGCGTCAGCACCAGCGATCCGCCATCGGTGAGGAAGCGGTGGTTGGCGCCATCCTGGTCCATGATCGCCAGCCGCTTGATCCGCTTGCTCGGCGGCCCGCTTTCGGCGACGTAGACCACCCGGGTATCGAAGTAGCCGTCCTCGCCGGTGATGCGCTTGTAGATCGCATCGGCGATGATATGGGCGATGCGCCGCCAGTTGGCGGGGGCAGTGAAATAGGCGAGCCCGGCCAGTTGCTGCTCGGCGAAGACGTCCCATAGCCGGAACTCGACCTTGAGCCGGCCGTCGTCGGCAGCGACGATCCGGCCGTAGACCAAAGCCGGGACGTTCAGCGTCCGCCAGTCGGAGAACCGCGGCAGGGCATCCATCGACGGCGGCTGCTGCTGGGCAAAGGAGCGCGGGTCGAGCGGCCGGAACAGGCCCGAACGCTCGAGGTCGGCAGAGATGACCGCCGCCATATCCTCCCCGGTCCGCGCCGTCTGCGCGTTGTTGCCGCCGTCGAACGGCACGATGGCGATCGGCAGCGGCTCGACGACGCCGCGGGTGATATCGATGCGCAGCTCGGCCGCCGCCGGCGGCAGCGCCGCGAGGACCAGCAGCAGGCCGGCGAGCAAGCGGCCGAGCAGCCGCCGCGGTACCGGAACTATCAGGGAAAATGCCGTCATGTCCCCGCCACATCCCGCGGGTTGAAGACCAGGGTCATGGTTCGCCACCTGTCGTACTTGTCGGCCGGCAATTTGAACGGATGACAGCGCGGGTTCAAGACGGCGCGCCGGGCGCTGTCGGCGGCCGCCTGGAAGTAGGGGTTGCTCTGGCCGCGGCTGGAGCTGTCGATCACCGCCGTGCGCGGCGTACCGTCGGCGTTCATCTCGACGCGGATCGACACCACCACCTCGCCCGCCTCCTTGGCGCCGGAGGGCACGTTCCAGCACCGCTCAATCTGCCGGCGCACCGCGTCGATCTCGCTGGCGGTGACCGGCAGCGACGGCTTGTTGCCGGTGGGACCGGCGCTGCGCAAGGCCTGCGCCATCTGCGAGCCGAACGCCGGATCGCCGGGCGTCTCCGCCTTGCGCGCCGGCGGCGCGGACTGCTTCGATTCCGTCCGGCCGGTCTGCTTCAGTTCGCCCACGGTCTTCAGCACCGAGGCGAAGTCGTCGGCCGGTTCGGGCTTGGACTCGGCCTTCGGCGCCGCCGCCTTGGCCGGAACGTCGGCGCTTTTCGGCTCGGCCTTGTGCTCGGTCGACGCCTTCGCCGGTTCGGGCTTTGCCGCCGCAGCCTTCGCCTCCGGCTTGGCCTGCGCCTTTGGCTCCTCCTTCGGTTCCGGCGGCTTCGGCTTTGCCGGGGGCCGCGGTTCCGCCTTCGGCTCGTCCTCCGGCTCGGCGCGCGCCAGGGTCTTTGGCTGCGGCTTCGCCGGCGCCGGTTTGGGCGGTTCGGGCTTCGCCGCGGCTTTCTCCGGCGCCGGCTTCGGCGGCTCCGGTTTCGGCTCCGACTTCGCCACCGGCGGCTTCGGCGGTTCCGGCTTGGCCGGCTCAGGTCGCGGCGGCTGAACCTTCGGCTCCTGCCGCTCGGCCTTCGGCTCCGGCTTCGGCTCGGGCTTGGGCTCCATCTTGGGTTCGGGCTTCGGCGTCAGCGGCTGCCGCGGCGGTGGCGGCGGCTCCGGCCGCAGCGCGGCGCGCGGGCTGGGCGGCACCGGCTCCGGCTGCTCGCGCATCGGTGCCGGTGTCGTCGGTCGCGCCCGCTCGGGAATCGGCGCCGGCCGCTGCGCCGGCGGCGGGTTGGCCGTCTCGGCGAGCGGGACCAGCTCGACGACAATCGTCTCCTCCGGCGGCACGGGTTTGGGCGATAGTGCCGGCAAGCCGAGGCCGACGATGGCGATGACAGCGGCGTGCAGGATGACCGAGTAAACAAGCGGACGGCGCATGCTTTCTTCCTGCCGCAGCAGGCTACGTTAGCGCTGGGCGCGGCTGCCCGTCTGGCGTCCGCGCTCCGGTGCGGCGCCTTCGAGCGGCTGCGTCAACAGCGCGACCTTGGTGAATCCGGCGGTGTGCACGGCGCTGATCACCGCCATGACCTGGCCGTAGGCAATGCCCTGGTCGCCGCGGACGAACACCCGGGCTTCCTTGTTGTTCTCGGTGACCGCGGCGAGCCGCTGGGTCAACGCATCGAGGCCGCCAACTTCAGTTTCGCCGACGAAGATGCGGCCTTGCCGGTCGATTGTCACCGAGACCGGCTCGTCCTGACCCTGGATCGCCGCAGCCTGCGTCTTCGGCAGATCGACCTGGACGCCGGCGGTGAGCAGCGGCGCGGTGATCATGAAGATGACCAGCAGGACCAGCATCACGTCGACCATCGGGGTGACGTTGATCTCGGCGATTGGCCGCGTCTGCCGGCGGCCGAAGCGCCCTGCCCCGCCGCCGCGTTCGCGCAGGCTCGCTGCCATCGGCCGGCCCCCTTAGCGCCGGTCGTCGATCTGCCGCGCCAGGATCGCCAGGAATTCCCCGGCAAAGCCATTCACCCGGCCGGCATAGCGGTCCAGGTCGCGCGACAGCTTGTTGTAGGCGAGCACCGCCGGTATCGCCGCCAGCAGGCCGAGGGCGGTGGCGAACAGCGCTTCGGCAATGCCGGGCGCCACCACCGCCAGACTGGTGTTCTTGGTGGCGCCGATGGCGGCGAAGCTGTTCATGATCCCCCACACCGTCCCGAACAGGCCGACGAAGGGCGCCGTCGAGCCGGTGGAAGCAAGGAAGGTCATGTAGCGTTCGATCCGGTCCAGCTCGCGGCTGGCGGTCAGCTGCATCACCCGCTCGACGCGCTCGCCGAGGGTGTCGGGCGGCGACGCCTCGTCGCCGGCGTGACGCGCAGCCGTCCGTCGCCACTCGCGCATGGCGGCGACGAACACCGCCGACATCGGGTCGGGAGGCTGGCCGCCGATGCGGTCGTAGAGGTCATCGACGGCGCCGCCCGACCAGAACGCCTGCTCGAAGCGGTCGGCGCGGCCGTTCAGCCGGCGCAGCGTCACGCTCTTCTCGAAGATGATCGCCCAGCACCAGATCGACGCCAGCAGCAGCATGATCATCACCGACTTCACCACCCAGTCCGCGTTCCAGAACAGCGTCCAGGGGGAGAGGCCGTGGGCAGCGGCACCGGCCAGTGTCACCGCCTCAACCGCGTTGTTTTCCATCACCCGTCCAGATGTTGCCTCAAAGCTCCGTCAGGATGCGCCTGATCTCGTGCGGCAGCCGCACCGCCCGGCCGCCGGCCGATACGCACGCCAGCTTGACGCTCAATCGTACCATCTCCAAGCCGTCCCGCGTGATCGCCTGTTCAAGATCGAACGAGGCGCCGCGCAGATCGACCAGGCGGCTCGTCACCAGCAGTTCGTCGTCGAGGCGGGCCGGTGCGATGAAGTCGACAACGCAGCGGCGCAGGACGAAGAAAATGCCCTGCTCGCGGCTCAATTGCGACTGCGCCACCCCGTGTTCGCGGAGCATTTCGGTGCGGGCGCGCTCGGCGAAGCGCAGATAGCCGGCGTGGTAGACGACGCCGCCGGCGTCGGTGTCCTCATAGTAGACGCGGACAGCGAAGCGGTGGGCCGGCCCGAACGGACCGCGCTGCGGGTCAGCCGGCATCGTCGATTCGCAAGCTGAGCTGGGGGGACGTCGGCGCCGGTGCCGGCGACGGCGGCTCCGGCACCGGCAGGCCAAGATGACGCCACGCCGCGCCGGCGAGCACGCGGCCGCGCGGCGTCCGCTGCAGCAGGCCCTGCTGGATGAGGTACGGCTCGATCACGTCCTCGATGGTATCGCGCTCCTCGGCGAGTGCCGCCGCCAGCGTCTCCACCCCCACCGGGCCGCCGGCGTAGAACTCGGCGATGCAGCGCAGGTAGCGCCGGTCGGCGGCGTCGAGACCGGCGCGGTCCACCTCCAGCCGCAGCAGCGCCGCATCGGCAACGGCGCGGTCGATGCAGCCGGCTCCCGCCACCGCCGCGAAGTCGCGCACCCGGCGCAGCAGCCGCACCGCCACCCGCGGCGTGCCGCGCGCCCGCGCCGCGATCTCGTGGGCGCCGTCCGCGGCGAGCGGCATTCCCAGCAGGCCGCCGCCGCGCTGGACGATCTGCCGCAGGTCGTCGACGCCGTAGAACTCGAGGCGCAGCGGAATGCCGAACCTTTCGCGCAGCGGCGTCGAGATCAGGCCGGCGCGGGTGGTGGCGCCGACCAGGGTGAACGCCGGCAGATCGATGCGGATCGAGCGCGCCGCCGGCCCCTCGCCGATGATCAGGTCGAGCTTGCCGTCCTCCATCGCCGGGTAGAGGATCTCCTCCACCGCCGGCCCGAGGCGATGGATCTCGTCGATGAACAGCACGTCGCGCGGCTCGAGGTTGGTGAGGATCGCCGCGAGATCGCCGGGGCGGGCGATCACCGGCCCGGAGGTGGCGCGAAAGCCGACACCCAGCTCGTGGGCGACGATCTGCGCCAGCGTCGTCTTGCCGAGGCCGGGCGGGCCGTGCAGCAGCACGTGGTCGAGCGCCTCGCACCGCCCGAGCGCCGCCTGGACGAAGACGCGCAGGTTCTGGCAGGCGCCGCGCTGGCCGACGAAGTCGTCGAGGGAAAGCGGCCGCAGCCGCACCTCGCCGCCGTCGCCTTCGCGCCGGCCGGCATCGAGAAGCGACCGGCCTTCCGCCGCCGGCGCACCGGCCGTCATCGCGGCGGCTCGCGGCTGGCGAGTTCGGCGAGGCCGCCGCGGATCAGCGCCTCGACGGCGGCTTCGGCACCGAGGGCGCCCGCCGCGGCGGCGACAGCGGCGTGCGCTTCGACCGGCCGGAAGCCGAGGTTGACGAGGGCGGAGACGGCGTCGGCGGCAGGCCCGTCGGCGACCGCCGCGGGCAACGGCTCACCCGCTGCCTCGGGAACCGGTGCCGCCGCCACCTTGTCCTTCAGCTCGCTGGCGATACGGGCGGCGAGCCGGGCGCCGACCCCGGCAGCGCGCGTCAGCGCGGCGCGATCGCCGGCGGCGATCGCCAGCATCAGCTCGCGCGGCGGCAGCACGCTGAGGATCGCAAGCGCGACGCGCGGGCCGACCCCCTGGATGCCGAGCAGCAGGCGGAACCAGTGGCGCTCGGCGGGGTCGACGAAGCCGTAGAGGTTGATGCCGTCCTCGCGCACCTGCGTTTCGATCAGCAGCACCACCGTCTCACCGGGTTGCAGACGGGCCAGCGTCCGCGTCGGGCAGAAGACCAGGTAGCCGACGCCGCCGACATCGACCACCGCCTGGCCATCGCCGGTGCTGTCGAGCCGGCCGGTCAGCTTCGCGATCATCGCCGCGTTCCTGCCGCGGCGAGACCCGCCGCCATCATCCGGGCACCGCGGTGATGGGCATGGCAGATGGCAACGGCAAGCGCATC
Organism: Rhodospirillales bacterium; assembly: GCA_039808105.1. Taxonomy (GTDB): domain Bacteria; phylum Pseudomonadota; class Alphaproteobacteria; order Rhodospirillales; family Defluviicoccaceae; genus Defluviicoccus. Next base: position 2,179 of record JBDHSN010000097.1, on the reverse strand, counting down.
GGCGGCATCGGCGCTGTGCGAGCGTACGCCGGGCAGCAGCACCCCGATCATCATCTGCACCTGCTGCTTGCCGGCATGACCCGTTCCAACCACCGTCTTTTTCACCAGATTCGGCAGGTACTCGGCCACCGGCAGTCCGGCGCGCGCCGGAACCAGCAGGGCAATGCCGCGGGCCTGGCCCAGCCGCAGCGTCGAGACCGCGTTGCGGTTGACAAACGTCTCCTCCACCGCCGCCTCGTCGGGCCGGTGCGCGTCCAGAACCGCCTCCAGGCCGCTGGCCAGCTGCACCAGGCGGGCGGCCAGCGGTCGCGCCGCGTCGGTCGCAACGGTGCCGCAGGCGACGAAGGCGAGCCGGCCGCGGTCGAAATCGATCACCCCCCAGCCCGTCGTCCCCAACCCGGGATCGAGGCCGAGCAGCCTCATCGCCGGCGGCGTCCGACCGGCTGCCGTTCAGCGGCTGATGCGTTCCAGGACGGCATCGGCAACATCGAAATTGGCGGCGATGCGCTGAACATCGTCGCTGTCGTCGAGGGCGTCGAGCAGCTTGAACAGGGAGGTGGCGGCATCCTCGTCGATCGGCACCTGGTTGCGCGGGCGCCAGTCGAGCCGCGCCGCCTGCGCCGGGCCGAATCGCTGCTCCAGGCCATCGCGGACGGTGCTGAGATCGTCGGGGGCGCAGTAGACCTCGTGACCACCGTCGCCGGAGACGACGTCATCGGCGCCGGTCTCGAGGGCGGCATCGAACATCGCCTCGCTGTCAGCGGCCGGCGCGGGGTACTGGATCAGCCCGACGCGATCGAACATGAAGGCGACGCTGCCGCTTTCGCCAAGGGTGCCGCCGTGCTTGCCGAAGGCGGTGCGAACCTCGCTGGCGGTACGGTTGCGGTTGTCGGTCAGCGCCTCGACGATGACCGCGACGCCACCGGGACCATAGCCCTCGTAGCGCACCTCCTCGTACTGCTCGCCACCCTCGCCGCCGGCGCCGCGCTTGATCGCCCGCTCGATGGTGTCCTTCGGCATGTTGGCGTCACGCGCGGCGATCACCGCCGAACGCAGCCGCGGATTGGCCGCAGGGTCGGGCAGGCCGGCGCGCGCCGCCACCGTCAGCTCGCGGATGAGCTTGGTGAACACCTTGGCGCGCTTCGCGTCCTGCGCGCCCTTGCGGTACATGATGTTCTTGAACTGGGAATGGCCGGCCATGGAACTGATGCTGGTTGGTCGAAGGCAATCGGATGGCGATGGGATGGTCAAAAAGCATCTACCATCGCCGCCCGCGGCGCAACACCCAGTAGGTGCTGCGCCGCGTCGGTGAAAGTCACCCGCCGCCGGACCGCCGGCCGGGACCGGCTCTCGTGCAAAGGACCGGGGGCGGCAGGCGCGCGCCGCCTTCCGTCGTGGCGCAGGACGCCGGGCCGTCCGCCGGCAGCGGCCTTGCCCCGGCCGGACGGGGCGAGCGCGGGAGCGCCGGGGCCGGCGGGCTGACTGCCGCCTGCCGGACCCGGCGGCCGGCGTGGACCAAACCACTGCGCCCGCCGGACCGCTGCTCCCCTCAGAGCGCGCTGAGAAACGCGGTGAGGTCCTTCTTCTCCTGCGGTGTCAGGCCGATCTGGTAGCGCTTGTTGTAGATCTCCACGAGCTGGGCGAGAGTCTTCGCCGAGCCGTCGCGGAAGTAGGGCTCGCGCGCCGACAGCGCCCGCAGCCCGGGCACGGTGCTGGAACCGATATCGGCGCAGCGGCCGGTGATGATGGCAAGGCCGGGATCGTTGGTCAGCAACGTATTGCCGCCGGCAAGCGGGATGTCGCCGGTGGTGCAGGTGACCTTGAAGATCGGCAGATCCTTCGCCGGGCCGCCGTTGAACGCCGGATCGTGGCCGACGCCGATGTCTCGCTGCGAGTGGCGCAGCACGTCGTTGCCGGCGTGGTTGACGTTGTGACAGGTGGTGCATGTGCCGCCCGCAAACGGATTGCCGGCGATGTTGTTGAAGCCGCGGACGTCCTGGATGACGAAGGTCTTGGTGTTGAAGATGGCCTCGCCGCGGGCGATCGACTGGCGCGCCGGGCTCAGATTGGGCGTGTTCCAGGCGGCGTATTCGTCGAACACCGGGCCGCTGAACGACTGGCCGGCCGGCTCGCGGGCCAGGGTGATCGGCCCGCCAGAGGCGCCGCGGATGTTGAGCAG
>JBDHSN010000096.1:0-12631 GCA_039808105.1 Rhodospirillales bacterium | reverse complement strand
TTGCTACTTGGCGATGGTGATCGGGATGCCGACGCGGCTGACGTCGGTCATCGTCACCTGGAAGAGCTCGTAGAGCACCAGGAATACGGCGCGGTCCCAGCGGCTCTCGCCGAGGGTGTAGTAGCGGCCGCCGTAGCGGATCCACTCGTCGGCGCGGGGCGGCTGGGCATCGACGACGCGGATCGCCAGCGTCTGCGGTGGATTGAGAAGGATGCGATCGCCCTGCGGCGTCAGCGGATCCGGCGCCACCAACGGTTCGGGGAAGCGCTCGATGCCCTTGGCGACGAAGTCGAGCATGGCGAACAGGCTGCGCAGCTTGAGCGCGGCGAAGATTGGGGCCTCTCCCCCCGGCTGGCCGGCGCGGATATCGATCAGCACGAAGTTGTCGGGGCGCGCCGCGGCGATCGCATCGAGCCGCTGGCGCTCGCCGTCGTCCAGCGTCAGCGGATCATAGTTGCTGAGCAGGATGCGGCCGCGCACCGACCGGCTCAGCGTGTAGGTGCCGTCCGGGTTCTGCGTCCAGGCGAGGCTGTTGCTGTTGGCGGTGACGATATCACCCGTGCCCGGCTGATTCTTGACCCGGCTCAGCACCGGCTGGACGTAGCTCAGTTCGCCGAGCTGCAGCCGGCCGGTCTGCTGCAGCGTCGAGAGGTGCAGGATGATCCGGCGGAACTCGGCAAAGTCCTGCGGCGCAGTGGCGCGGTTGTAGACGAACTGGCGGCTGCGCCCGTTCTCGTCGAGGAACTCGACGCCCTCGCCCATCAGCCGCGACAGCTGCTCGAAACGAACGCCCTGGTACATGAAGAAGGCGAGGACGTCCTCGCCGACCGGGGTGAGGATGCGCTGGGTGAACTCCTGGCCGCTCACCGGCACGATGCTGAACGTGGGATTTTCGGCGGCACGCGAACTGAGGCTCAGGGTCAGCACGTCGGTGCCGGCGCCCTCGAAGACCGAGCCGGAGACACCGGCGGCGGTCTCGAAGTTGAAGGTCGCGGCGATGCTGGAGGTGACGGTGAAGTGCGGCGGCCGGTCATCGCTGAGGCGGGCGATGTTGAGCAGCAGGATCTGCTGGGTGAGCGCGCTGACCGTCTCGTCGTAGCCCAGCACCGATTCGCGCAGCGCCGGCGGCCCGACGCAGGCCGCCAAGCCGATCACCGACGCCAGCGCCACCGCCGCCCGCCTGCGCATCCCGCCCCCCTTTTTGACAGCCGCCGCCCGCGCCTGATCCGCAAAGGTGCTGCCGGTAACTATACCGGCCTGCCCCGCCAGCAGCAATTGCGGCGCAATCGCGCGGCGCCCGGGGTCGCGCGAGGCGCCCTCTCGCGCTTTGCGGGGCTCTCCCTTGCCCGAGAGAGGGGGTTCAACCGCCACCCGTGACCCTCTCCCTCTCGGGAGAGGGTGCGAGCGAAGCGAGCGGGTGAGGGCGGGCGCTGCACGCGCCGGAGCGACCCTCACCCTCCCACCGCTGCGCGGTGGGCCCCTCCCTCTCCCGCAAGGGGGAGAGGGGCTTGAGGCAGGGCGTCAGCTGCCGGCGGCGAAGCTACGCGGGGGCTCGTCGATGACGGTCACGCCGGTGGGATCGACCCGCAGGATGGCGAGCTTGCGATCGGCAAGGCCGTCGGAGGTCAGCCGGAACAGCCCGTCGCGGCCGTAGAAGCCGTTGGGATCGGTCAGCGCCGCAGCGGTGAACGGCTGCTGCTGCGGCCCGCGCGCCAGCACCGCCGCCAGTGCCGTGGCATCATAGGCGAGGGTCGCCAACCGCGGCGGCGCCTGCCCGAACGTGCGCTTGAAGGTGATCTCGAAATCCTGGCGGGCCACCGGCGACGGCGCCGCGAACCAGGCGCCGATCAGCGCCGTCTCGTCGCCGATGTCGGGCTGGTCCCACTTGCCGGTGCCGAGGAACTGCACCGCCGGCGAGCGCACCCCAGCCGCGGTGAGCGCCTGCGCCATCTTGTCGAGCTGCGCCCCGCCTTCCGCCAGCAGCAGCGCATCGAAGGTGCGCGCCGGCGGCGCCGCGGGCAGCACCGGGGGCAGCATCGGCGGTGCCGCGGATCCCGTCGTCGCCTGGTCGGAGCCCGGCTGCGCGGACGGCGCTGCCGCTGCCTCAGGCAGGCCGAGCAGCTTGCGCACGGTCGGGGCGAAATCCTGGGTGCCGGCGTCATAAAGCTGGACGCGGACGAGGGTGCGGTTGCTGTCGGCCACCGCCCGCCGCAGGGCCCCGGCGACGGTGTTGCCGTAGAGGTTGTCCGGGGCAAGCAGGGCGAAGCGCGACAGCCCGTTCTGCGCGGCAAACGCCACCACCCGCGCCACCTCGGCATCGGGGGTGAAGCCGATGATATAGATGCCGGGCCCGGCCACCCGCCGGTCGCTGGAGAAGGCAACCACGGGAATGCCGGCGCCGGTGGCGATGGGCATCACGGCGCTCACCGAGGCGGCGAGCAGCGGGCCGATGATCATCTGCGCACCCTTGGCGATGGCGTCCCGTGCCGCATCGGCGGCACCTGCGGGGGTGCCCTTGTCGTCCAGCGGCAGAAGCTCGAAGCGGGAATCGCCGAGGTCGAACAGCGCCATTTGCGCGGCATCGGCCATCGGCTTGCCGAGGTTGGCGAGGCGGCCGGAGAGCGGCAGCAGCAGTGCCACCTTCACCGGCTGCTCGGCTGGCGCTAGGTTTTGCATTTCCGGCAGCGGGCCGGGCGCCGTCTCTCCCGGCGGCGGCGCCTGCCGCTGCACCGTCGGTGTCTTGGGGGCCTCCCGGCGCTGGGCGTCCCCCCGGCCGGTGCGATCCCGCGCCGACTCGCACGACGGCAGCAGCAGCGAGGCGGCAATCAGCAGCGATGCGACGGCGAAACGACGAGAAGCGAGGCGAAGCCACATGGCGGGGATCCCGGTCTGTTCCGCACGTCGACGGGACTTCCGACCTTAGCCAACCGGCGCAGTCCAGTAAATCACCGAGCGAATCAGCGCCGCTGCCGGCCGGGCTTTATCTGGTGGCAACCCCCATTGGCAATGCCGGCGATATCTCGCTGCGGGCTTTGCGGGTGCTGGCGGCCGTCGATGCCATCGCCTGCGAGGATACCCGCGTCACCGCCCGGCTGCTCGCCATCCACGGCATCGCCCGGCCGCTGCTGCGCTACGACGAGCATACCGCGGACCGGGCCGGGCCGGCGCTGCTGCAACGGATCAGGAATGGCGAGCGCATCGCCCTGGTCAGCGACGCCGGCACGCCGCTGGTCTCCGACCCCGGCGAGCGGCTGGTGCGGGCCTGCATCGACGCCGGGCTGCCGCTGACGGCGTTGCCTGGACCCTCGGCGCCGCTTGCCGCGCTCAGCTTGTCGGGGCTGCCGACCGGCCGCTTCCTGTTCGCCGGCTACCTCGCGGCGCGGTCTGCGGCGCGCCGCCGTGAGCTGGCAGCGCTGGCGGAGGTCGAGGCAACGCTGGTGCTGCTGGAATCGCCGCAGCGGCTGGCGGCAACCCTGGCCGATATGGGGGAGCTGCTGGGACCGCGCGAGGCGGCGGTGGCGCGCGAGCTCACCAAGCTGTTCGAGGAGGTCCGCCGCGGCCCGCTCCCCGATCTCGCCGCGCACTACGCCGCGGCGGGCGCGCCGAAGGGCGAGGTGACCCTCGTCGTCGCGCCGCCCGCGCCACCGCCGCCGGTCGACGACGCCGAGGCGGAACGGCTGCTGCGAGCCGCGCTCGTGCGGCTGTCGCCGCGCGATGCCGCGGCAAGCGTCGCCCGCGCCACCGGGCTGCCGCGACGGGCGCTCTACGCCCGCGCCGTGGCGCTGCGGCAGGAAGCGCAGGACGCTGGTCCCGCGGAGCGCGGCGGAGACGAATGAGGGCCAATGGCACGATCCACAAGCGCCGCCTGGCCTGGCGCTTCGGTCGCCTGGGCGAAGCGCTGTGCGCCTGGCGGCTGCGGCTGACCGGCTGGCGGATCCTCGCCCGCGACGTGCGCACCGCCGCCGGCGAGATCGACCTGATCGCCCGCCGCGGCACGATGCTGGCGTTCATCGAGGTCAAGGCGCGCAGCGATGCAGCGGCGACCGAGCCCCTGGGCGCGCGGCAGCGTCGCCGGATCGTGCGCGCCGCCGCGGCGTGGCTCGCTGCCCACCCGCAATTCTCCAGCCTGCGAATGCGCTTCGACGTCATGCTGGTCGGCCGCAACCGCCTGCCCCGCCATCTCCCCGACGCGTTCCGCACCGACGACTGACGCGAGGCATCGCGGCAGCGCGTCCCTCCTTTCGCTCTCCCCTTCCCCCCGGCGTTCCGTGCTAAACGTCCGCTCGTGACCAAGGGAAGGGGATCGGGCTGATGGTGCGGCACCTTGCGTGGAGCTTCGCGGTTGTGCTTCTGGCGATGGCGGTGCCGGACGCCGCCGTCGCCCAGACCGCCGGACCGGCGCAGTATGTGCCGGCGGAACGCACGTTCCGCGACTGGGTGGTCGGCTGCGATAACGTCCGCGGCTGCATCGCCCTCGGTCTCTCCCCGGCCGACAGCGCCGAGACCGCCTTTCTCCACCTGCAGCGCGACGCCGGCCGGGGGGCCCAGCCGACCGTCTCGCTCGTCCTCTATACCGAATCGGAGACGCCGGGAGACCGGCAGATCCACCTGACCATTGATGGCGCGACCATCGAGGGGGTCGCCTCGCGGCGGCTGGCCGAAGCCGTCCCGGATTTTCCCGGCTTCCTGCAAGCATCGCTGTCCGACGCCGAGGTCGCACCGCTGATGACGGCGCTCCGCCGCGGCAACCGCCTCAGCATCGCCATCGACGGCGGCAGCGCGGTCGATGTCTCGCTGGCCGGCGCGATGGCGGCGCTGCTGTTCATCGACGACGTCCAGGGCCGGGTCGATACGGTGGGCGCCCTCGCCCGCGCCGGCCGCCGCCTGGCGACAGCCGTACCCGAGGCGCCGGTGCTGCCGGTGGTGGTGGGACGGCCGGCGCCGGAGGGCACGCCTGTCGACCCGCGCCGGGCGGATGCGGTCAGCAACGGCTGGGCCCGCCAGGCGGTGCGCGACTGCAGCCTCGACGAGCCGGAGAACGCTGCCGCACCGCCGACCCTCGGCCCGCTGTCCGGCGGCCGCCTCCTCGTCGGCGCCAGTTGTGGCGGCGGCGCCTACAATTTCGATTCCGTCTTCGGCATCGTCCTGCCCGGCGAGCCGCTCCGTGTCGAACCGGCGCGCTTCATGCTGCCGGCGGTCGACGGCACCGGGCCGGGCGGCAGCAGCGAGAGCCTGACCAATCCCGATTTCGAGCCGGCCGACGGCACCATCGGCTTCATCAGCAAGGGACGGGGAATGGGGGACTGCGGCAGCAGCGGCATCTACACCTGGACCGGCGAGCGCTTCGCCCTGTCGGCCTGGCGGGTGATGCCCGAGTGCCGCGGCGTCCCCGAGCCCTACTGGCCGGTGCTCTGGCGCACCCGCGACGGCTGAGCCTGCCGCCGTCGTCGGCCGCACGAATTTCCCGCTTTGCTGCGAAGGGATCGCGACCGCCGTGCTTGCCCGCGCCATCACCGCCCCTATACTCCGCCGCCGGTCGGCGGGACGGGTCCGCCAACGAAGGGTGAAGGCTTGCGGATGATGCGGACGGACGTGAAGAAGGTGGTGCTGGCGTACTCCGGCGGGCTCGATACCTCGGTGATCCTGCGCTGGCTGCGCGATGCCTACGGCTGCGAGGTGGTGACCTTCACCGCCGACATCGGCCAGCGCGAGGAGGTCGAGCCGGCGCGCGCCAAGGCCGAGATGCTGGGTGTCCGCGAGATCTTCATCGAGGATCTGCGCGAGGAGTTCGTCCGCGACTACGTCTTCCCGATGTTCCGCGCCAACGCCCTCTACGAGGGCACCTACCTGCTCGGCACCTCGATCGCCCGGCCGCTGATCGCCAAGCGGCAGATCGAGATCGCCCGCGAAGTCGGTGCCGACGCCGTCTCCCACGGTGCCACCGGCAAGGGCAACGACCAGGTGCGCTTCGAGCTCGGTTACTACGCGCTGGCGCCGGACATCCGCATCATCGCGCCGTGGCGGGAATGGGACCTCAACAGCCGGGCCAAGCTGATCGACTACGCCCGCGCCCACCAGATCCCGGTACCCACCGACAAGGAGGGCGAGGCGCCGTATTCCATGGACGCCAACCTTTTGCACATCTCCTACGAGGGCAAGGTGCTGGAGGATCCGTGGGCGGACTATCCCGAGGACATGTTCCGGATGACCGTCTCGCCGGAGGCGGCGCCCGACCGGCCCACCATCGTTACCATCGACTTCGAGCGCGGCGACGCCGTCGCGGTGGATGGCGAGCGGCTGTCGCCGGCGAGCCTCCTCGACCGGCTGAACGAGATCGCCGGCGCCAACGGCGTCGGCCGCGTCGACCTCGTCGAGAACCGCTTCGTCGGCATGAAGTCGCGCGGCGTCTACGAGACGCCCGGCGGCACCGTGCTGCTGGCGGCGCACCGTGCGGTCGAAAGCCTGACGCTGGACCGCGGCGCCGCCCACCTCAAGGACGAGCTGATGCCGCGCTATGCCGAGCTGATCTACAACGGCTTCTGGTTCTCGCCGGAGCGCCGGGCGCTGCAGGCGCTGATCGACGAGACGCAAACGGCGGTGACCGGCACGGCGCGGCTCAAGCTCTACAAGGGCAACGTCATCGTCGTCGGCCGCAAGGCGCCGAACAGCCTCTACGACCAGGACATCGCGACCTTCGAGGCCGATCAGGTCTACGACCAGCGCGACGCCGAAGGCTTCATCAAGCTGAACGCGCTGCGTCTGCGCCTCGCAGCGCGCCTTTCGGGACGAAGCTGAAACGGCCCCACCACCGGGCGGTCAGTCTCCGGCGGTCGTCGGATCGATGGTGCGCCGGACCTCGGTGATCTTCGAAGCGGGAAAGCCGCTGCGGCGGGCGTGCTCGTGGATCACCGCTTCGTCCTTGGCGAGGTAGACGCAGAAGGTCTTGTCGTCGGCAACAAACGACTCGAGCCACTGGATGTCGGGGGCGAGGCTGGCCAGGGCGTCGTTGGACTTGGCCGCCGCATCGCGCAGGGCTTGCCCCTCGATGCTGCCCACCGCCGGAATATCGCGCTCGATGATGTACCGCTTCATGGCTTTTCCTCCCCACGGCACACGCCGCTCCGCAGCAGCGTCGTTACCGCCGAGGATAGCTGCGAACGCCTTGCAAGGAAACGGGCCGCGGCCGCGCCGGCGGACACGATGAGGAGACCTGCCGCCACCCGGCGGCTCAGGCGCCGCCGAGGTAGGCGTGCAGGACCAGCGGATCGCTGGCGATCGCGGCAGCGGTACCCGACAGCCGGATACGGCCGCTTTCCAGCACATAGGCACGATCGGCCACCTCCAGGGCGAGCTGGGCGTTCTGCTCGACCAGCACGATCGTCCGCCTCTCCTCCTTGAGCTGGCGGATAACGGCAAAGACTTCCTCGACCATCAGCGGCGCCAGCCCCATGCTCGGCTCGTCGAGCAGCAGCAGCCGCGCCTCCGCCATCAGCGCCCGCCCCATCGCCAGCATCTGTTGCTCGCCGCCCGACAGCAGACCCGCCGGCTGCTGCAGGCGCTCGCCGAGGCGGGGAAACCGCGCCAGCACCGCATCGATCCGCCGCCGCTGCTCGGCGCGCTCGCCGACGAGGTAGCCGCCCATCAGCAGGTTCTCGCGAACGGACATGTCGTTGAACACCTGACGCCCCTCCGGCACCTGGGCGATGCCGAGCCGGGCGATGCGATGGGGAGCGAGCCCGCCGATCGGGCAGCCGGAGAAGCGGATCGCGCCGGCCTTCGGCGCCAGCAGCCCGGAGATGCCGCGCAGGATCGTCGTCTTGCCGGCGCCGTTGGCGCCGATCAGGCAGACGAGCTGCCCGTCGTCGACGACCAGATCGACGCCCTTCACCGCCGGAATCTTGCCGTAGGCGAGTTCCAGCCCGGCGGTCTCCAGCAGTGCGGTCATCGCCCCGCCTCGCCGCCGCCGAGTCGCTCGGCGATGCGCGGGCCGAGATAGGCCGCGATGACCTGGGCATCGGCCCGCACTTCCGCCGGCGTGCCCTCGGCGATCTTGCGACCGAAGTTGAGCACGGTGATGCGGTCGGAGAGGCCCATGACGAAGTGGATGTCGTGCTCGACGAGAAGGAGGGTCGTCCCGCCCTTGCGCACCGTTTCGAGCAGCGTGCGCAGGCGCGCCGTCTCGACCGGGTTCATGCCCGCCGCCGGCTCGTCGAGAAGCAGCAGGGCCGGTCGCGACGCCAGCGCGCGGGCGATTTCCAGGCAGCGCTGCTCGCCGTAGGGCAGGTCCGAGGCCAGACGGTCGGCGTGCTCGCCGATGCCGACGAAGGCGAGCAGCTCGCGGGCGCGCTCGGCAGCGGCCCGCTCCTCGCGCCGCGCCGCCGGCAGTCGCAGGATCGCCGCCGGCCACGATGCGCCCAGGCGGGGATGCATGCCGGTCATGACGTTCTCCAGCACGCTCATCCCGGCGAAGATGCGGATGTTCTGGAACGTCCGCGCCAGCCCGAAAGCGGCGCGGCGGTGCGGGCCGGCGGCGGTGATGTCGCGATCGCCGAGGAACAGCCGGCCGTCATCGGCGGCGAGCAGGCCGGAGATGATGTTGAAGAGGGTCGTCTTGCCGGCGCCGTTGGGGCCGATCAGGGCGTGAACGGTGCCGGCTTCGACGGTGAACCAGACGTTGTCCACCGCCACCAGGCCCTGGAACGCACGGGTAAGGCCCTCGACACGGAGCAGCATCGGCGGTCAGCCGGTCCGCCGCGCCCGGCCGCCGAGCAGACCTTTGGGCAGGAAGATCACCACCAGCACGATGATCAGCCCGTTGAAGACAAGGCGGAAGTCGTGGAACGGGCGCAGCACCTCCGGCAGCGCGGTGAGCACGAACGCGCCCAGCACCGCGCCCAGCGGCGTCGAGATGCCCCCCAGCACCGCGTAGCTGAGGATGCTCACCGCCTGCTCGAAGCCATACTCGTTGGGACCGATGAAATAGGAATAGTGGGCGTTCAGCGCCCCGGCGACGCCGGCGAGTGCCGCCGAGACAACCAGCGCGGTGAGCTTGTAGCGGGCGACGTCGATGCCCGTGACGCGCGCGGCGTCCTCGTCCTCGCGGATCGCCTCGAAGGCCCGGCCGATCTTCGAGCGGACGGCAAGCTGCAGCAGAACGAGAAAGACGGCGAGCAGGCCGTAGATGATCCAGAAGTTCGACTTTTCCGGAATGCCGTTGATGCCGAGCGCGCCGCCGAGGGCCTCGGTGTTGAGGTAGACGATACGCAGCACCTGGCCGAGGCCGATGGTGGCGATAGCGAGGTAGACGCCGGACAGGCGCAGCGTCGGAATGGCGATCACCACCGCCACCAGCGCCGGCGCCAGCGCCGCCGCCGCCAGCACCAGCGGAAACGGCAGCCCGACGTGCAGGGTGAGCAGCACCCCGGTGTAGGCGCCGACGCCCATGAACGCTGCCTGCCCCATCGACAGCTGGCCGAGGGCCAGGACGACGTACATGGACAGCGCCAGGATGGCGTTGACGCCGATCCCGTAGATCAGGCTGCCGTAGGCGAAGAGCAGATCATCGACGAACGCGGGCACGAGGCTCAGGCCCGCCTGCGCGCGGTGCGGCCGAACAGGCCGGTGGGCCGGATCCACAAGGTCAGCACCAGGGCGGCGAACGCCACCGCCTCCTTGAGGTCGGAAGAGATGTAGCCGGCGGTCACCACTTCCAGGCAGCCGAGGGCAAGGGCGGCAATCAGCGCGCCGCGGATATCACCGAGGCCGCCGAGGATGATGACGACGAAGCCGCGCAGCATCATCGCCTCGCCCATATAGGGCTCGATGGCGTTGAAGTTGAGGCCGATGAGGATGCCGGCAGCGCCGGCCAGCGCAGCGGAGATGAACGAGACGGTGGCGACGATGGCGCCGACGTTGACCCCCATCAGCGCGGCGACCTCGGGGTTCTCGGCTACGGCGCGGATAGCGCCGCCGAGCCGGGTTTTCTCGACCAGCACGAATAGCGCGATAACGACCGCGGCAGCCGCGGCGACGATGACCAGTTGCGTCGCCCCGACATGGACCGGGCCGAGGGCGAAGGCGCTGTCGGTCAGGGCGTTGGCCGGGAAGCGGCGCACCTCGGCGCCGAAGTGAATGGTGGTGAGATTGATGAACAGCAGGACGCCGCCGAGGGAGACGACCAGCGAGCTGAGCTCCGGCGCCTTGGCCCGCCGCAGCGGTCCCAGCAGCGCCGTATCCAGCACCACCCCCACCAGGCCGGCACCGATGGCGCCCAATATGCCGGCCAGCCAGATCGGCAGGTGGCCGCCGTCGACCAGCATCAGTGCCAGGAAAGCCCCGCAGACGAAGTAGAATCCGTACAGCAGGTTGATGACCCGCAGGACACCGAAGGTCAGGGTGAAGCCCAGCGAGAACAGCGCGTAGACCGAGCCGAGGACGAGCGCGTTGAACAGCTGCTGGGCGAGCATGGCGGCTCAGTGACCAGCCGGACGAAGGCGCCGACGCACGGGCGTCCCCGCCCCTACTGCAGCACCTGGAATTTCCCGTCGCGCACCTGCAGGACGACGACGCCGGTTGTTTCCGCCGGATTGCGCTGCGGGGTGAACCTGAACGGCCCCATGACGCCGGTGTAGTCGGTCTGCAGCAGCGCTTCCTGCAGCTTGGTGTTCTCGGTGCTCTTGGCGCGGTCAAGGGCCGCGGCGAGGATGTAGAGGGTATCGTAGGCCTGCGCGGCGAACTGGTCGGGATCGGTGGCGAACTTGGCGCGGAAGTCGGCGACGAACTTCTGGTTCGCCGGATCGGCCTTGCCGATGAACCACGGGCTGCCGACGATGACGCCGTCGGCCGCCTGGCCGGCGATCTCGGGCAGCTTCGATGAGTTGAAGCCGTTGCCGCCGATGATCGGCACCGTCTTCGGGATGCCGAGCTGGCGCGCCTGCAGGACGAGGCCGGCGCCCGCCTCGGCCAGCGCCGAGACGACGATGGCCTGGACGTTCAGGCCCTTGATCTTGGTGAGCTGCGGTGAGAAGTCGGTATCCTTGGTCGAGAAGGTTTCGATCGTCGCGATCTTCACGCCCATCTTTTCCAGCGACGCCTTGAAGACGTCGGCGCCCGACTTGGTGTAGGCGTCGTCGTTGGAATACATCAGCGCGACGGTATCGAACCCGTACTTCTCGCGCGCCCGCTGCAGGGTGACCGGCAGGACGTCGGCTTCCGGCAGCGAGGTGCGGAACACCCACGGGCCGATGTCGGTGATCCCGATCGCGGTATTGGAAGTGCCAATGATCGGCGTCTTGCGGTCGTTGGCGAACGGGCCGGCGGCGAACATCTGGTTCGACAGGGTGGGACCGAGCACGGCAACGACGTGGTCGAGGCCGATCAGCTTCTTGACGGCGTTGATCGCCTGCTCCTTGGTGCCGGCGGCATCCTCGAACAGCAGATCAAGCTGGCGTCCCTCGATGACGCCACCCTTGGCGTTGATCTCCTGCGCCGCCAACTCGAAACCCTGGCGGATGGCGACGCCGTACTTCGCCGTCGGTCCGGTCAGATCCTCGACGGCGCCGATCTTCACCGGCTCGGCGGCCTGTGCCGCCATCGACCACAACGCAAATACGGCAATCGCCAGTGCCGGCAGAAATCGCTTCGACATCAATGCTCTCTATGCGTCTTCGCCTGTCGGCCGCGACGGCGAGGTGACTTCCCCATGCGCAAGGATGCCGCCTTCGATTTGTTCCGTCGGCCCGAAGGTTTATCCGTCCGCACCGGACCTTAAGCGACGCAGCGGAGGTGAGTCCAGCCTGCTCCGAGGCAGGGCGCAGGCCCGGTGGGCAGGGCCCTGCCCTCGAATTTCTGCCTCAGCCGTGCGCCGGCCGGCAGCGTTTCACGCCGAACCGGCGGCGGGCGCCTCCGCCCACCCCGCCAGCCACGCCCGCAACGGCGCCTCCAGGGCGGCGAATGGCTGCCAGCCGGTGGTGAGTGCGACGAGTTCGCGGTCGTGCTGGAGGACGACGGTGGGAAAACCGCCGATGCCGAGGCCCTGGGCGAGGCGGAAGTCGGCGCGGGTCGCCTCTTCGATCTCCGGCGCGGCGAAGACGGTGCGGAAATCGTCGGGATCGGCGAAGGCGGCGGCGACGTCCGCCAGTACGTCCGCGGCGGTGACGTCGCGGTTTTCGGCGTAGAAGGCCCGCTGCACGGCGGCGAGGTAGGGCAGCGTCGCCTCGGGAGCGAGGTTGCGCATGGCGACGACCGCGCGGCAGGACGGCTCGGTGTCGTAGACGAAGCTCGCGCGCTCAAAGAAGGCAAAGTCGAACGGCTGGCCGGTCTGCGCCGCCACCTCCCGCCAGTGATGGCGGACATAGGCGCGTGAGCGCTCGTCCATCGGCCGCGTCGTGAAGGCGCGCAGGCCGCCGGCGCAAAAGCGGACGGGAGCATCGCCGGCGCAGGCATCGGCGATGGCCGCGATGACCGGCGAAAACCCCCAGCACCACGAGCACATCGGATCGGCGAAGTAGAGGATGCGGCGGACGGGGGACGGATCGGTCATCGGTTTTCTCCAGCCCTGGCCCGCCTTCAGTCGAGGACGGAATAGCCGCGGCCGCGCAGGCAGTTGCGCACGATCTTGTCCTTCTTGCCG
>JBDHSN010000095.1:0-12656 GCA_039808105.1 Rhodospirillales bacterium | reverse complement strand
GTCTGTGCCGGCGACCTGATGATCGCCGAGATCAAGAAGTGCGGGGCGACGCTGGTGCCGGTCGACTCCGAGCACAGTGCCATCTTCCAGGTGTTCGACTTTAACAATGCCGAGAAGGTCGAGCAGATCATTCTGACGGCGTCGGGTGGCCCCTTCCGCTGCACCGACATCGCCGACCTTGCCGACGTCACCCCGGCCCAGGCGGTCGCCCATCCCAACTGGGACATGGGGGCGAAGATCTCGGTCGATTCGGCGACGATGATGAACAAGGGGCTGGAGCTGATCGAAGCGTTCCACCTGTTTCCGGTGGGGGCCGCCCAGATCGGCATCGTCGTCCACCCGCAGTCGGTGATTCACAGCATGGTCGCCTACGTCGATGGCTCCGTCCTGGCGCAGCTCGGCACCCCCGACATGCGCACGCCGATCGCCTACGCCCTGGCGTGGCCGCAGCGGATGAGCGCCCCGGCGCCGCGCCTGGACTTCGCGACGATCGGCGCCCTGACCTTCGAGCAACCCGATGAGCAGAAATTCCCCGCCCTGCGGCTGGCGCGCGAGGCGCTGCGCAGCGGCGGGCCGGTGCCGATCGTGCTGAACGCCGCCAACGAGGTTGCCGTCGGCAGCTTCCTCGGCGGGGAAATCGGCTTCCTCGACATCTGCCGCGTGGTCGAGGAGACGATGCAGCTGTCCTGGGACGCGACCGTTTCCGGCATCAGCGACGTCATTGCCATCGACCAGGAAGCCCGCCGGCGCGCCCGCGATCGACTCCAGGGGTTCCGTTTGCGTCGCAGCAGCGCTTAGTATCGCTGCGCGGCAGACAGCACCTCCTCCCACTGAACCACCTGTGACGGCCATGGCCTATATCGATTGGATTTTGCCGTTCCTCGTCGTCCTCAGCGTGCTCATCTTCGTGCACGAGTTCGGCCACTACATCATCGCGCGCTGGTGTGGCGTGAAGGTCGAGGTCTTCTCCATCGGCTTCGGCCGCGAGCTGTTCGGCTGGACCGACCGCCACGAGACGCGCTGGAAGGTCAGCGCCATCCCGCTCGGCGGCTACGTCAAGATGTACGGCGAGGAGACTTTCGGCCAGGGCGAGGACGGCCCCGAACCCGACCGGCCGCCCTCACCGGCGCAGCAGGCCGGCTCGTTCCGCGACAAGAGCCTGCGGCGACGCTCGGCCATCGTCGCGGCCGGCCCTGCTGCGAACATCGTCTTCGCCCTCGTCGTGCTGCTGGGGCTGTTCAGCGTCGTCGGCGCGCCGGCGCCGCTGCCGGTGGTCGGCAGCGTGCAGCCGGACAGCGCTGCTGCCGAGGCGTCCTTCGCTCCCGGCGATGTCGTTCTTGCCATCAACGGCGAGCCGGTGGCCTGGTTCGAGGACCTGCGCCGCATCGTCAACGCCTATCCGGAGGAGCCGCTGCAGTTCCAGGTGCAGCGTGGCGATGCCGAGATCGACATCACCGCAACGCCGCGGGCGATCGAGCAGACGGAAAACGGCATCAGCAAGCGCATCGGTCTGCTGGGTATCCGGCCGGACCTGAGCAAGGTCGGCTACCACGAGCTGTCCCTGCCGCAGGCGGCGGAGGCGGCGGTCGGCCAGACATGGGCGCTGACGACGCAGATCTTCACGACGCTGCTGAGCATCGTCCAGGGAGACCGGGCGCTGGACGAACTGGGCGGGCCGATTCGCATCGCCCAGCTTTCCGGTCAGGTGGCCCAGGATGGTGCGGTCAGTCTGCTCTACTTCATGGCAGCCCTGTCGGTTAACCTCGCACTGATCAATCTTCTGCCGATCCCCGTACTCGACGGCGGCCATCTGCTGCTGTACGCGATTGAGGCGGTGACGCGCCGGCCCCTTAACAAGCGGATCGTCGAATACGCCTTCAGGGCCGGGATTGCGTTCGTTCTGGGGCTGATGCTGCTGGCCACCTGGAACGATCTGAAGAGCCTGCAGGTCTTTGAGTTCTTTCGCAAGCTGGTGAGCTGAGGGCAAGGGGAGGAGCGTGTGAGGGTAGGCGCCATCGGCGGCGTTGCGGCGATGCTCGTCGCATTCACCGCAGCGAGTGAGCTCACGATCATCCCGGTGGCCCTGGCACAGCAACAGGTTGTCCGCGAGGTCGTCATCGAAGGGGTGCAGCGGATCGAGCCGGCCACGGTCCGCTCGTACCTGCTGGTGCAGGAGGGTGACCCGGCGGATCCCGAGCGCATCGACCGGTCGTTGAAGAGCCTCTACGGCACCGGACTGTTCAGCGACGTCAGCATCCAGGAAGAGGGATCGACGCTGGTCGTCCGCGTCGTCGAGAATCCCATCGTCAACCGGGTCGCCTTCGAGGGGAACCGGCATCTCAAGGATGAGAATCTCGAATCGGAGGTCACCCTCAAGCCACGCTCCATTTTTACCCGCACCAAGGTGCAGAGCGACGTTCAGCGCATCCTTACCCTCTACCGGCAGAGCGGGCGGTTTGCGGCGACGGTGGAGCCGAAGATCATCGAATTGCCGCAGAACCGGGTCGATGTCGTCTTTGAGATCAACGAAGGGCCGGTGACGGCGATCGAGAAGATCCGCTTCATCGGCAACGAAGCCTTCAGCGATGGGACGCTGCGCGAAGTCATCCGCACCAAGCAGTCGCGCTGGTGGCGATTCCTCAGCTCGGACGATACCTACGATCCCGATCGGCTCGCGCTCGATCGCGAACTGCTGCGCCGGTTCTACCTGTCGGAAGGCTATGTCGATTTCCGCGTGCAGTCGGCGGTGGCGGAACTGACACCAAACCGCGAAGAGTTTTTCCTCACCTTCACCGTCGAGGAAGGCGATCGCTACCGTGTCGGCACCGTCAGCGTCTCCTCCCTGCTGCCGGGTCTCCAGAAGGAATCGCTGGCAGACGTGGTGACCTTCAGCGAAGGCGACTGGTACAACGCCAACCAGGTGGAAAAAACCATCGACAAGCTCAGCGACGCCGCCGGGAATCTCGGCTACGCGTTCGTCGATGTGCGGCCCCGGCTTGAGCGCAACCGCGAAAAGAAGACCATCGACATTGTCTTCGAGGTGAAGGAGGGGCCTCGGGTCTACGTCGAGCGGATCGACATCACCGGCAACGTCCGCACCATGGACAAGGTCATTCGCCGTGAGTTCCGGCTGGTGGAGGGCGACGCCTTCAATGCCGCCAAACTCCGCCGTTCCCGCCAGCGGATCCAGGACCTCGACTTCTTCGAGAAGGTTTCGGTCGAGCAGGTCCCGGGGTCAGCGCCGGACAGGGCGGTGGTCAAGGTCGCCGTCGAGGAGAAATCGACCGGCTCGCTCTCCGTCGGCGCCGGCTTCTCGACCGGCAGCGGCTTCCTCGGCGACATCAGCCTGCGCGAGCGCAATTTCCTCGGCCGCGGTCAGGACGTCCAGGCGAGCGTGATGGTCGGCCAGCGGCAGCAGCAGGTCGATCTGTCGTTCACCGAACCCTACTTCCTCGGCAAGGAAATCGCCGCGGGCGGCGACCTGTTCTTCGTCCAGACCGACCGCCAGAACGAAAGCTCCTTCGATACGACGACGATCGGCGGCGATCTGCGGGCTAACTACCCGCTCACCGAACACCTGCGGCAGGGCTGGCGCTATACGCTGAAGCAGACCGACGTCAATAATGTTCCGAACGATGCTTCCGTCTTCATTAAGGAAGCAGAGGGGACGGAGAGCTATTCGGAAATCTCCCACAGCCTCACCTATGACCGGCGCGACAGTCGCATCAACCCGACCGAAGGCTATTATGCCAAGCACACGGTTGACGTCGCCGGCCTGGGCGGCTCGGCGAAGTACGTCCGCAACCGCGTCGATGCCGGCTACTATTACCCGGTCGCCGAAAAATGGGTGCTGTCGGTGAGCGGCTCGGGCGGCATCGTTCAGGGACTGGGTGAGGACGTCAAGCTCCTCGACCGCTTCTACATCGGCGGCAACGAGATCCGCGGATTTAGCACCGACGGTATCGGCCCGCGCGACAAGGACACCGGCGATGCGCTCGGCGGCGAGTACTTCTGGGCTTCGTCGCTGCAGTTGTCGTTCCCGCTCGGCTTGCCGGAAGAACTGGACATCCGCGGGCGCGTCTTCGCCGATACCGGCAGCTCGTGGAAGATGGCGACGCAAGGGCGCGGCGACCTCGTCGACGACTCGGACGCGCCCCGGCTTTCGGTCGGCGCCGGCCTCACCTGGGTGTCCCCGTTCGGACCGCTCGGCATTGATCTTGGCTTTGCCCTGATCAAGGAGAGTTTCGACGATACCGAGATCCTGCGGCTGAATTTCGGGACGCGGTTCTGACGCCATGCGCAGGCGGGCCATCGTTGCCGGATGTGCAGCGCTTGTCCTCGCCGCGGTGCATGCGCAGGCGGACGTCCGCGGCGGGCCGGGAGACTCGCAGATTGCCGTCCTCGATATCGAGCGGGTCCGCCGCAGCGCTGCCGCCGTTCAGGCGATTCGGGTGCAGCTCGGCACCTACCTCGACGTCTACCGTGCGGCGACACAGCGGGAAGAGCAGGAAATCCGCGCGGCGCAGGACGAGCTCGCCAGCAAGCGCGGCGAGCTGTCGGCGGAGGGATATGCCGAGGAGCGGCACAAGCTGGAAGGCCGGCTGGTCGAGGCGCAGGGCAGGGTCCAGCAGCGCCGCCAGGCGCTGGAGCGGGTCAACGTCGAGGCGATGGATCAGGTCAAGCAGACGCTGGAAGGGATCGTCAGCGAAATCGCCCGCGAGCGGAACCTGACCATCATCATCCGCAAGGATCAGGTGGTTTACGTCATCCCCGCCAGCGAGATCACCGATGAGGTTCTGCGCCGGCTAGATCTGCGTCTTCCCACCGTCACCATCACCAACCCGGGGGGATGAAGGCGGCTGCATCACCCGGTGCAGCGGGCGGTTTTAGCCTGCGGCGCGGTGATGTATAAGATGCGCGCTCATGCGGCCGAACGAGGTGCTCCCTTCGGAATCACCGGTGCAGCGGGCTGTCGTTGAGGCAGAGCAGGCCCGCTGCAGAGCTGTGTGAGGCAGAGGTTGCGAGGTGAGAAGAATATGGAAGCGGAAGCCGCCACGCCGACACAGGGCGATGTGATCGACCTCAGCCAGATCAAGCGGATGATTCCGCACCGCTACCCCATGCTGATGATCGAGAAGATTGTTGACGTGGTCCGCGACTCGCATGCGATCGGCATCAAGAATGTCAGCATTAACGAGTGGTTCTTCCAGGGGCACTTTCCCGCCGAGCCGGTGATGCCGGGCGTGCTGATCATCGAGGCGATGGCGCAGACGGCGGCGGTTCTGGTGGTCGCGACGCTCGGTCCGGAGAAGGAAGGCCGGCTGACGTACTTCATGTCGATCGAGAACGCGAGGTTCCGCAGGCCGGTCGTCCCCGGGGACGTGATCCGCGTTCACGTTGAAAAGCAGCGCCGGCGGGGCAACGTCTGGCGTTTCAGCGGCTGCGCCAAGGTGGACGATGTCATCGTCGCCGATGCGGTCTATACGGCAATGATCCGCGACGCCGAGAGCGCTTCGACAGCTCCCTGATCGATTGAGATTACCGCTCGGCGCCGGCTGACGGCGCGCCGGCGCGGGCGGCACTCTGGCCAGGCGGGTGGCGACGGGCGACAGCCGGAATGTCAGGTTTGCGCAGGGGCACGGCGGCCGGGCGGACCGGGTGGATGCGCTGCCGGCCGCAGGCGTGCGGCTCACCGGCGGCAGGCGGTCGGCGCTGGCCGCGCCCGGATCCAATTGCATCCCCTGGCGGGTTCGGATACACACGCGACGGCTTTCAACGGTTCTAACCAAAAGCGGGACGCCCATGATCATGCTGCGGGTCGCATCGGCGACGGCCGCCCTTCTTCTCTGCGCGACCGGCCCTGTTGCGGCGGCGGTGATCGAGGCCCAGTACCGGCTGCCCGAGCAGACGGCGCCGGCCGCACCGAAGGCGGAGCGCGAGCAGCGCGTGAAGGAACGCACGCCACCGCCGCGGCCGATCGTGCCGCCGGAGGGGCAGCAGCAGAACCCGGCTCTGCGCGAGGACTGCGCCTGGATCGGCCAGCGCATCGTCAGCCTGCTGGTGCGCGACGATCCGATGACCGGTAACGATTTCGTGCCCTTTTACCAGCGCTTCAACTGTCCGCCGGAACATCTGAGCCGCGCCTTCGCCTGCGTCGTCTCCGCCGGCTCCAGCGAGAACGACGTGCTGGCGGAGCGCATTGCACAGTGCTGGACCGATCCCGAGCGCAAGCCGGCACCGGCCGAGCCCGAGAAGAAGCCGGAAGAGACACCGGCGCCGGCACCTTCGGCACCACCGGCGTCAGCACCAGCCGCACCGCCACCGGCACCGAAACCAGGCAACGGAGCGAAGTAAAGCGACAGTGGGAGGAACAGACGCCTTGATGGCGCCACAAACCCAACCTAGCTTATCACCTTGTCGCTCAACCGGCGTAGCGAACCGGTGCGAGCGAGGCATCGACACGAGAGTCAACGCCTCATCAACTCCACAACATCGGTTCTATCCATGCGGATCGTACTGACTGCGGCAATGGTCGCAGCGGCCATTCATGCTGCAGCTTGGAGTCTGACTGATCGCTCGGCCAATCCCGCCGACATCGACAGCCCCATCAGCTATGTCTCCTACAGCCCGTATCTGAAGGGCGAGGATCCCCGGACGCACCGGCAGACCATCCCGGCCGAGCAGATCGAAGGTGATCTCGCGGCCATCGCCGGCGTCGCCCAGGGCGTGCGTATCTACTCGACCATCGACGGCCTGGATCAGGTCCCCGACATCGCTGCCAAGCTCGGGCTCAACGTCATCGCCGGCTCGTGGGTGGGCGACACCGAGGAGCGCGACCAGTCGGAGCTGGCCGAGGTGGTGCAGATCGCCAAGCAGCACCGCAACGTCCGGTCCGTCCTGGTCGGCAACGAGGTGCTGACCCGCGCCGAGCGCACCCCCGACGAGCTGATCGCGCTGATCCAGAAGGCGAAGAAGCAGGTTCGCGTCCCGGTTTCCACCGGCGAAATCTGGAACATCTGGCTGGAACAGCCGAAGCTGGTGCGCGCCGTCGACTTCATGGCCGTCCACATCCTGCCCTACTGGGAGGGTGTCGCGCCGGAGGAGGCGGTCGCCTACACGCTCGACAAGATCGAATTGCTGAAGCGCACCTATCCCGGCAAGCGCATCGTCGTTACCGAGTTCGGCTGGCCGAGCCAGGGCTACAACCGCCTTGATGCGGCGCCGAGCCAGCTCAGCCAGGCGGAAATCCTGCGCGACTTCATCAACGAGGCCGAGCGACGCGGCATCGAGTACAACATCATCGAAGCCTTCGACCAGACCTGGAAGGTCAACGAGGGGAGCGTCGGCGCCTATTGGGGCATGTTCGACTCCGACCGCAACCTGAAGTTCCCGCTGACCGGCCTGGTGCAGACCCACGACCTTGCCTGGAAGGCGGCGGCCGGCCTCGCCATCGGCCTGATGCTGACCCTCGCCGGGTTGTTCTGGCGGCGTCCGACCTTTGGCCACGCGCTTACCTTCTCGGTCTGCGCCAACGCCCTGGCGTTCGGCATCGCCGCCGCGCTCGCCTATCCGTTCGAGCACTACATGAACTTCGGCATCTGGGTGATGTGGGGCGTCGGTGCGCTGATGCTGGTGCCGCTGACGCTGATCACCCTGACCAAGGTCAACGAGCTGGCCGAGGTGCTGTTCGGCCGCGGCCTGCGCCGGCTGATCGACGTGCAGCCGCCGCGCCGCCTCGCAGGTGAGGCGCCGATGGTCTCCATCCACATTCCCGCCTATCGCGAGCCGGCGGACATGGTGAACGAGACGCTGAACAGCCTCGCCGCCCTCGACTACCCCAACTACGAGGTGGTGGTCATCGTCAACAACACGCCGGAAGCCAAGTACTCGGCCCCGGTGGCGGCGCGCTGCCGCGAGCTGGGCGAGCGCTTCAAGTTCCTCGACATCACCTGCACCGGCTTCAAGGCGGGTGCGCTGAACGTCGCGCTGCAGCACACCGCGCCGGACGCCTCGATCATCGCCGTCCTCGATGCCGACTACGTCGTCGAGAAAAGCTGGCTCGCCGATCTGGTGCCGTACTTCGATGATGCGAAGGTGGCGCTGGTGCAGGCACCGCAGGATCACCGCGACGGCGACGAAGCGCCGCTGAAGCAGGTGATGAACGCCGAGTATGCCGGGTTCTTCGACATCGGCATGGTCCAGCGCAACGAGGACGACGCCATCATCACCCACGGCACCATGTGCATGGTGCGCCGTTCGGCGCTCAACGAGGTCGGCGGCTGGGGTACCGATACCATCTGCGAGGACACCGAGCTTGGCCTGCGCCTGTACGAGGCCGGCTACCAGGCGATGTACACCAACTACCGCTACGGCCGGGGGATGCTGCCGGACACCTTCAAGGCGTTCAAGACGCAGCGCTTCCGCTGGGCCTACGGAGCGATGCAGATCATCCGCAAGCACTGGATGCACATGCGCCCGAGTGCCCGGACGCTGACGCCGGCGCAGAAGTTCCACTTCGTCTCCGGCTGGTCGCTGTGGTTCGCCGATGCCCTCGGCACGCTGGCGTCGATCCTGAATCTGCTGTGGGTGCCGGTGATCGTCTTCGTCGGCGTGGTGATCCCGACCATCGCGTTTACCGTGCCGATCCTCGCGGCGTTCGTCGTCAACCTGCTGCACTGCGTGCTGCTGTATGGCAAGCGGGTGCGGATGCCGTGGCGGCAGGTGCCGGGCGCGGCGGTCGCAGCGATGAGCCTGCAGCTTACGGTCGCCCGGGCGGTGGTGGTCGGCATGATCCAGGACAGCCTGCCGTTCCGTCGCACCGAGAAGGGCGGCAACGCCAAGCGCGAGCGCGACAATCCGGCGTTCTGGGAGACGCTGCTGGGCGTCGGGCTGGTGCTGTCGGCGGTGCTGCTGTTCGTTCTGAACACGACCAATGTCACTGAAATGACAGTTTTCGCCTCTACGCTTCTGGTACAGAGCATCCCGTTCCTGGCCGCCGCCCTGATGGTCGGTATCGAACGGTACACCGCCAGGAAATCGGCGGCGGAAGCGGTTCCGACCGTTGACACCCTGGCACTGGAGGCGTCAAACAACGCCCAGTAAGGAATGCCTGGGAAGTGGACCGGCCCCTCCAACCCCCAGCTAAGGGCCGGAGCCTAATTCCAGGTGCCGGGCCGCATCGCTAACCCCCCGCGATGCGGCCCGGCGGCCTTGAGCCGACGAAAGGGCGCCTGTGCTGGCGCCCTTTTTTGTACGAGAAGCCCCGTGCATTACCTCGAAATTGCCGCCGGACTGGTTATTCTCGTTCTTGGTGCGGAGCTGCTCGTGCGCAGCTCGGTCGCAGTGGCGCGAAGGCTGGGTGTCTCGCCGCTGATGATCGGCCTCACCCTGGTCGGCTTCGGCACCTCCAGCCCCGAGCTGGTGGCGAGCCTGACCGCCGCGCTGAGGGGCTCGTCCGGCATCGCCGTCGGCAACGTCGTCGGCTCCAACATCTGCAATGGCTTGCTCATTCTCGGCGTCGCGGCGCTGGTCGCGCCGCTGGCGATCACCCGCACCGCGTTCCTGCGTGACGGACCGGTACTGGTGGCGGCGAGCCTGCTGCTGCTCGGCGTCTGTCTGCTGGGTGATGCGCCCCGCTGGGTGGGAGCGATGCTCGTCATGCTCCTGGTGGCGTACGTCATCTGGTGCTACCGGACCGAGCGGCAGGATCCGGAGGCGGCGAAGGTGCACGAGGGCGAGGCCAATGCGGCGGCGGTGGCACCTCTCACCTCCGTGGCACGCAGTGTCGCCGGGGCTGGCGGCGGCCTCGTGCTGCTCGTCGTCGGGGCCTGGCTGCTGGTCGGCGGTGCCATGACCCTCGCCCGCGCCTTCAGTGTCAGCGAGACGATCATCGGCCTGACCATCGTTGCGGTGGGGACGTCCCTGCCGGAACTGGCGACATCGGTGATCGCTGCGGCGCGCGGCCAGGCCGACGTCGCCTTCGGCAACATCATCGGCTCCAACATCTACAATATCCTCGGCATCCTTGGTGCCGTCGCCGTCGTGCAGCCGCTGGCAATCCCGCCGGAGATCGCAGCCTTCGATATCTGGGTAATGCTGGCCAGCACCGCCCTGCTGGTGCTCTTCACGCTGAGCGGCTGGCGGATCGTGCGCTGGGAAGGGGCGGCGCTGCTGACAGCCTACGGCCTTTACATCGCCTGGCTCTTCCGGAGCGCCGGCGCCGCTGTGACCGGCGCGCCGCTCTGACGCCGCCTTCGGGTGGCGGCGCCAGCGGGGATCACACCGTCAGGATCTTGCCCGGATTCATGATACCGGCCGGATCGAGGGCGTGTTTCAGCCGCTGCATCAGCTCGATCTCGACGTCCTGCTTGTAGCGCAGCAGGCTCGAGCGCTTCAGCTCGCCGATGCCGTGCTCGGCGGAGAAGCTGCCATCGAGGTCGGCGGCGATGTCGGAGACGATGCGCTCCAGCCGCTGCCAGTCGGCCATGAAGGCGGCGCGGTCCATCGCCACCGGCTGACTGAGGTTGAAGTGGATGTTGCCGTCGCCGATGTGGCCGAAGGCGCAGACGCGGATGCCGGGCATCGCCGCTTCGACCGCGGCGCTCGCCCGGGCGATGAACGCCGGCACCTGCGAGAGCGGCAGTGAAACATCGTTCTTGACGCTGCCGCCCTCCTGCCGCTGCGCATCCGAGATGCTCTCCCGCAACCGCCACAGGTCGAGCACCTGCGTCTCGCTCTGGGCGACCACCGCATCGGCGATAATCCCGGCCTCGAAAGCCTCGGCGAGGGTTTCCTCCAGCGCTTCGCGCAGCGGATCATCGCGGCGTGGACTGGTCAGGCGCAGCAGGGTGTACCAGGGGTGCGGCCCGGCCATCGGGTCGGCGCAGCCCGGAATATGGGCGAAGCAGAAGTCGAGGCCGATGCGCGGAATCAGCTCGAAGGCGGTGAGCGCATCGCCGAGCGTGTCGTTCAGCCGGCGGAACAGCAGAACCGCGGCGTCCACATCGGCCACCGCCACCAGCGCCGTCTCGCTGCTGCGCGGCCGGGCGAACAGCTTGAGCACCGCCGCGGTGATGATGCCGAGCGTGCCCTCCGAGCCGATGAAAAGCTGCTTGAGGTCGTAGCCGGTGTTGTTCTTGCGCAGACCACGCAGGCCGTTCCACACCCGCCCGTCCGGCAGCACCACCTCCAGTCCCAGCACCAGGTCGCGGGCGTTGCCGTAGCGCAGGACGTTGATCCCGCCGGCGTTGGTGGCGAGATTGCCGCCGATGCGGCAGCTGCCTTCGGCGGCGAGGCTGAGCGGGAACAGCGCCCCGGCGGCCTCGGCCGCCGCCTGTACCTCGGCGAGGATGGCGCCGGCCTCGACGGTGATCGTGCGGTTGGCACGATCGACGCCGCGGATGCGGCACAGCCGCTCGGTGCTGACGACGACGCCGCCGCGCGGCACGCCGCCGCCGACCAGCCCGGTATTGCCGCCGTGCGGCACCACCGGCACACCGGCGCCGGCGCACAGCCGCACCACCTGGGCGACCTCGGCGGTCGAGGCCGGACGGGCAACGGCGATGCAGCTGCCGACGAACAGGCCGCGATGCTCGTGCCGGTAGGGGGCGATGTCCTCCGCCGCTTCAAGCAGGCCGCGCGGCCCGAGGGCGGCGCGCAAGGCGGCGCGGAGATCATCAGCGATCAGCGGAGAAGCCGCGCCGGCAACGGGTTCCTGGGTATCCATGAGCCATACATGATCGAACCGCCCCCCCACCGCAACCGGCCCGATACGTCGCAGGGTGGACCGAGCGAAGCGGTGTCCCCCCAGGAGCCGCCGGGGGCGGTTCGCTTCGCTCACCGGCCCTCTACGTGTGCCGTGGGAGCGGCCGGGTGACAGCCGGCGCGGCAGCCCCTATAGTCCCGAATTCCACCCGGCCGGAGGCCATGACCAGCCGGGGAGAAAGGCGGCATACCGCCGCAGCACAGCGACGCTCGAAGGCAAGGGACCAGGCGATGGCTGAGATGGCGACCGATTCTCTCGGGGTGATGATCTGCGGCCACGGCAGCCGCTCCGGTGCCGCAGTAGCGGAATTCCATGCGCTCGCCCGCCACCTGCGCTGGCGCTGGCCGCATTACGACGTGGAGAGCGGCTTTCTGGAGTTCGCCCGTCCGGTCATCCGCGACGGGCTGGAGGCGCTGAAGTCGCGCGGCGCGCGCCGCATCGTCTGCCTGCCCGGCATGCTGTTCGCCGCCGGCCACGTCAAGAACGACCTGCCGTCGGAGATCAACACCTTCGCCGCCGAGAACCCGCAGATCGCGGTCAGCTTCGGCCGCGAACTGGCGATCGACGGCCGGCTGCTGCGCGCCTCGGCCGCCCGCATCGCCGCCGCGGAGGCTGCGTGCGAACGGCAGGTGCCGCGCAAGAAAACGCTGCTGATGGTGGTGGGGCGGGGAACCAATGATCCCGACGCCAACTCCAATGTCTCCAAGGTGGCGCGCATGCTGTGGGAGGGGATGGGGTTCGGCTGGACCGAGGTGAGCTACTCCGGCGTCG
Source organism: Rhodospirillales bacterium (assembly GCA_039808105.1). Lineage (GTDB taxonomy): Bacteria > Pseudomonadota > Alphaproteobacteria > Rhodospirillales > Defluviicoccaceae > Defluviicoccus. The sequence goes on along the minus strand of JBDHSN010000095.1, from coordinate 121 downwards.
CCTATCCGCTGGTCGACGAGGGGCTGCGGCACGCAGTCCGGCTCGGCTACCGGCGGGTCATCGTCTTCCCTTACTTCCTGTTCACCGGCATCCTCGTCGACCGCATCTACGCCCACGCCGA
>JBDHSN010000094.1:0-12678 GCA_039808105.1 Rhodospirillales bacterium | reverse complement strand
ACCGCCGCCGCCGCCGTCGACAGCAGCAGGTTGTTGAGCAGCAGGGCGCCCTCGCGCGACACCGGCCGGAACAGGCCGCCGGCAGGAAGCTGCGGCCCACGCCAGGCGAACAGCGCGAACGAGCCGCCGATGGCGATCACCAGCAGCGCCAGGATGAACACGCCGCGCTCGGGATCAACGGCGAAGGCGTGCACCGAGGTGAGGACGCCCGAGCGGACCAGGAAGGTGCCGAGCAGGCTCAACGAGAAGGTGACGATGGCAAGGAACACCGTCCAGCCCTTGAGCGCGTCGCGCTTCTCGACGACGATCGCCGAGTGCAGCAGCGCCGTGCCCGACAGCCACGGCAGCAGCGAGGCGTTCTCCACCGGGTCCCAGAACCACCAGCCGCCCCAGCCCAGCTCGTAGTAGGCCCACCACGATCCCAGCGCGATGCCGCAGGTCAGGAAGGCCCAGGCGGCGAGAGTCCACGGCCGTACCCAGCGTGCCCAGGCGGCATCCACCCGCCCCTCGATCAGCGCGGCGACGGCGAACGAGAACGCCATCGAGAAGCCGACGTAGCCGAGGTAGAGGAACGGTGGATGGAAGGCGAGCCCGGGATCCTGCAGCAGCGGGTTGAGGCCGCGTCCGTCGACCGGCGGCGGGTCGAGCCGCTGGAACGGGTTGGAGGTGAGCAGGATGAACAGGTAGAAGCCGATGGCGATCCACGCCTGAACAGCGAGGGCGCGGGCGCGCAGCCCCGGCGGCAGGTTGCGGCCGAAGGCGGCGACGGCACCGCCGAAGATCACCAGGATCAGCACCCACAGCAGCATCGAGCCTTCGTGGTTGCCCCAGGTTCCGGCCACCTTGTAGAGCATCGGCTTGGCCGAGTGCGAATTGGCGGCGACGTTGAGCACCGAGAAATCGGAGACGATGTAGGCGTGCATCAGGCAGCCGAAGGCGATCGCTACCAGCAGGAACTGCGCCAGCGCCGCGTGATCGGCGAGCGCCATCCACGCGGCATTGCGCCGCGCCGCCCCGACCATCGGCAGCGAGCCCTGCACGCAGGCGACGCACAGCGCCAGGATCAGGGCGAAGTGGCCGAACTCGACGCTCATGGGGTGCCCTTTCCCGAGGTTCCGCCCGGCATCTGACCGGCCTGCTGCAGGCTGTCCTTCATGTGCTGCCACTGGCCGGACTGCTTCAGCGCATCCGCCACTTCCGGGGGCATGTATTTCTCGTCGTGCTTGGCGAGAACCTGATCGGCGACGAAGACGCCGTCGTGCAGCCGCCCCTCGACCACGACCCCCTGCCCCTCGCGGAACAGGTCGGGCAGCACGCCGGTGTAGGTCACCGGGACGGCGTTGACGAGGTCGGTGACGCGGAAACGGGTCTCAGTCCCCTGGCCGCGCTCGACGCTGCCTTCCTCGACCAGACCACCGAGGCGCAGGCGCCGGTCCGGCCGCGTCTGCTTTTCGGCCACCTCCGTCGGCGTGTGAAAGAACACGACGGAATCCTTCGCCGCCGACAGGACCAGGAAGGCGGCAAACGCGAGCAGCCCGAGCCCGATGGCGACGAAGGCAAGCCGCTTGTGCTTCGGCCTCACGATTCCCCCTTTCCGCCCGGCGCGCCGCGGCGGGGCCGGACGGCCTGCTGCAATCCGGCCAGGATCTGCTCGCGCGACCGCAGTTGCCGCACGCTCGCCACGGCGAGGACGACGAGCACGAGCGTGGTGGCACCGAACGCCGGCCAGATATAGGCGCCGTACCCGCCCATCTCGACGAAAGCCATCAGCCGCTCCATGGGGTTTCCGTCAGCCGTGCGCCTGCCGCAATCTCAGACCGCGGATCTTGCCGGCGAGGATCTCGCTGTGCACCCGCAGCAGCACCACCCAGAAATAGTAGCAGGTGAACGCCGCGGCCATCACCAGCAGCGGCGCCAGCATGCTGGGGTGGATCGCCGGACCATCGAGGCGGACGACGCTGGCCGGCTGATGCAGCGTGTTCCACCAGTCCACCGAGAACTTGATGATCGGCACGTTGACGAAGCCGACCAGGGCCAGGATGGCGGCGGCGCGGGTGCCGCGCACCGGATCATCGAAGGCGTTCTCCAGCGCCATGTAGCCGAGGTAGAGGAAGAACAGGATGAGCACCGACGTCAGCCGCGCATCCCACACCCACCACGTGCCCCACATCGGCTTGCCCCACAGCGAGCCGGTGAGCAGGGCAAGGAAGGTGAAGCAGGCGCCGATCGGCGCCGTCGCCTTGGCGGTGAGTTCGGCCACCGGGTGCCGCCAGACCAGCCCGATCGCCGAGGCGATGGCCATGCTGGTGTAGCAGAACATCGCCATCCACGCCGCCGGGACGTGGACGTACATGATGCGCACGCTCTCGCCCTGCTGGTAGTCGGGCGGCGAGGCGATCAGCGCCAGATAGAGACCCGCCGCCAGCAGCAGCAGCGTCGCTGCCGCCAGAAAGGGCACCAGCCGGGTGCTGACGCGCAGAAAGAAAGAAGGATTGGCGTACTTATGCATCTCAGTCCGGGTCACGCGATCAGCGGCGCACAAACTCCGCCGCCGTGGCGATTCCATGTCAGTTATGACGGCTCGCCGGCGCCCGTGTCCAGACCGTCGCGCCACCAAGACGGACACGAACACGCCAGCAGCGCCGCGTCGAGATGAGAATAGATCAGGAACGCAGGCGCAGGCGACCCCTCATCGGAGGCCTTACGGCCCGTTCGTGATCCCCCGTCTGGTCGGACGGGCCGGGATGCACGCGCGAACCAAGCTGCTCACCAGCACGCGCCGCGGGTGGCAAGACGGATGCGCAGCAGCCGGCGCTCGGTGGTGACGAACAGGCTGGCGCCGTCCTCACCCCAGCTGGCGTTGGTGGTGATGGCGCCGGTGTGGATCGCGCCGAGCTGGCGGCCGTCGGCATCCAGCACGAATACCCGCTCGCGCGCCGTCGCAAAGATGTGGCCGGTAACACCGACGGTGAGGCCGTCCGGGCCGCCCAGGCCGCCGAAGGGCGCGGCATCGAACAGCACCCGCGGCTCGGCCGGCTGGCCTGCCGCGGTCATGGGAAAGGCGAGCCAGCGGGCATGGTCGGGACCGCCGTCGGTCACGTAGAAGACGTCCTCCTCGGGCGAAAAGCCGAGGCCGTTGGGAACGCCGATGCTGTCGATCACCCGCTCCAGGCTGCCGCCGGGCATTACCCGGTAGACGCCGTTGACCGGCAGCCGCTCGGGATCATCGAAGCGGCCGGGCAGGCCGTAGGGCGGGTCGGTGAACCAGATCTCGCCGTTGCGCCGGCAGACGACATCGTTGGGGCTGTTGAGCCGCCGGCCCTGCCAGTGGCTGGCGAGGACCTCGCGGCTGCCGTCCGGCTGCAGCCGCGTCACCCGGCGGTTGCCGTGCTCGCACAGCAGCAGCCTTCCTTCGCCATCGAACGCAAGACCGTTGGCGCCGGGTTCTTCCATCGGCGCCGGCATCGGCCCGTCCCAGCCGCTGGGCTCGATGGCCACCGACACGTCACCGCCGGGCTGCCAGCAGAGGATGGTGTTCGCCTTGGTGTTGGAGAACAGCAGCCGGTCGCAGAGCCGGTCCCAGGCCGGCCCCTCCAGCCACTGCGGCCCCGGACCGGCGTCGAACAGCACCTCCGGTTCGGTACCCGGCGGAACCAGCCGGTCGAATTCCGGTGCCAGCCGGTCGATGCGGCCGAACGGCCCCGCCGTCAGCGGGTCGGGCGAAAGCGCGGCAGTCGTCACAGCGGGCCTCGTCAAAAGTGCAAACGAAAGCGCCTCGCATTATTGTAAACGCTGATCCGGTACAGTTGAACCCCGACCTTCCGCGGTAATGCCCCGTCGGTGATTACATCGAGGATTCCCGCCAGCCGGGGTTTGACCGGAGCGGACCCTATGCCTATAAGTCCGGCGGGCCACGGCCTCCCGACGGGCCGCGACCCATCTGCAAGGATGGGAGCATCAACACACGATGACCACGCTCGCGCGGCCGGAGATCCGGCCGGCCAACCCCTGTTTTTCATCCGGCCCCTGCGCCAAGCGTCCCGGCTGGACGCTTGAGGGGCTCAAAGACGCCTTCCTCGGCCGCTCGCATCGCGCCAAGGGCGGCAAGGCCAAGCTGGCGGAAGTGATTGCCCGCTCGCGCGCGATGCTCGGCATGCCCGAGGACTGGCGCCTCGGCATCGTCCCGGCTTCGGATACCGGCGCCATCGAGATGGCGATGTGGTCGCTGCTGGGCGAGCGCGGCGTCGACATGCTGGCGTGGGAGAGCTTCGGCACCCAGTGGATCACCGACGTGCGCAAGCAGCTCCGGCTTCCCGACGTCCGGGCGCTGACCGCCGATTACGGCCGCCTGCCGGTGCTGACCGCGGTCGATCCGCGGCGCGACGTCATCTTCACCTGGAACGGCACTACCTCGGGCGTCGCCGTCCCTGATGCCGACTGGCTCTCCGAGCAACGCGAGGGCCTGGTGCTGTGCGACGCCACCTCGGCGGTGTTCGCCTACGAGATGCCCTGGCCAAAGCTGGATGTGGTCACGTGGTCCTGGCAGAAGGTGCTGGGCGGCGAGGCGCAGCACGGCATGCTGGCGATCGGTCCGCGGGCGGCGGCGCGGCTGCAGCGCTACACCCCGGCGTGGCCGATGCCGAAGCTATTCCGCCTGATCAAGGGCGGCGCGATCACCGAGGGCCTGTTCGCCGGCGAGACCATCAACACCCCGTCGATGCTGGCAGTGGAGGATGCCCTCGACGGGCTGCGCTGGGCGGAGAGCATCGGCGGCCTGCCGGCCCTGATCGCCCGCAGCGAGTCCAACTTCGCGGCGATCGCGCGCTGGGTCGACGCGACGCCGTGGGTCGATTTCCTCGCCGAGGAAAAGGCGAGCCGGTCACGCACCTCGGTGTGCCTGAAGATCGTCGATCCGCGCTTCGCCGCGCTGCCGCCGGAAGGCCGCGCCGCGGCGGCGAAACAACTGGCGACGCGGGTGGACCAGGAAGGTGCCGGCTACGACATCGCCTCCTATCGCGACGCGCCGGCCGGCCTGCGGCTGTGGGCGGGGGCAACGGTGGAGACCGCCGACCTCGCGGCGTTGTTCCCCTGGCTTGACTGGGCGTGGCAGGGGATCGCCGCCGAACTCGCCGCCGCCTGACCTTCCCTCCTCTTCCCTCTGCGATCCGGCGGCGCCGCGAACCGGCGCCGCCGCAAGGAACGATCCGCCATGCCGAAAGTCCTGATTTCTGACCGGATGAGCCCGGCCGCCGCCGATATCTTCCGGGCCCGCGGCGTCGATGTTGACGTCCGCCCCGGTCTTACGCCCGACGAACTGAAGGCGATCATCGGCGACTATGATGGCCTCGCCATCCGCTCGGCCACCAAGGTCACCGCCGATATCCTCGCCGCCGCCCACCGCCTGCAGGCGATCGGACGGGCCGGCATCGGCGTCGACAACGTCGATATTCCTGCCGCCACCGCCCGCGGCATCGTGGTGATGAATACGCCGTTCGGCAACTCCATCACCACCGCCGAGCACGCGCTGGCGCTGATGTTCGCACTCGCCCGCCAGATCCCCGCCGCCAACGCCTCGACCCATGCCGGCCTGTGGGAGAAGTCGAAGTTCATGGGGGTGGAGCTGGCCGGCAAGACGCTGGGCGTGGTCGGCTGCGGCAACATCGGCGGCATCGTCGCCGACCGCGCCCGCGGCCTGAAGATGAAGGTGATCGCCAACGACCCCTACCTCTCGGACGAGCGGGCGGAAACCCTTGGCGTCGAAAAGGTCGATCTCGACCAGCTTTATGCCCGTGCCGACTTCATCACCCTGCACGTGCCGGCGACCGAAGCCACCCGTGGCATGATCAACGCCGCCTCGCTGGCGAAGATGAAAAAGGGCGTGCGCCTGATCAACTGCGCCCGCGGCGCCCTCGTCGTCGAGGACGACCTGAAGGCGGCGATCGATGCCGGCCATGTCGCCGGCGCCGCCCTCGACGTCTTTGCGGTCGAGCCGGCGAAGGCAAGCGTGCTGTTCGGCTCGCCGCAGGTGGTGGCGACGCCGCACCTCGGCGCCTCGACGGTGGAGGCGCAGGAGAAGGTGGCGCTGCAGGTGGCCGAGCAGCTCGCCGACTTCCTGCTCACCGGTGCCGTCGTCAACGCCCTGAACATGCCGCCGGTCAGCGCCGAGGAGATGCCGAAGCTGCGCCCCTACATGAGCCTCGCCCGGCAGATCGGCCGGCTGATGGGTCAGCTGGTGGAAACCGCGGTGATCTCGGCGACCATCGAATATGAGGGGCACGCCGCCGCCCTCAACCGCAAGCCGCTCACCGCGCTGATCCTGGAAGGCCTGCTGTCGCAGCAGACCGAGACGGTCAACATGGTCAACGCTCCCAGCATCGCCAAGGAGCGCGGCATTGCCCTGACCGAGGTCACCCGCGAGGCGGCGCCGGCGTACCAGACGCTGATCCGGCTGACCGCGGTGACGCAGGCGCAGAGCCGTACCATCTGCGGCACCCTGTTCAATGGCGACCAGCCGCGCATCGTCGAGATCAAGGGGGTGCCGATGGACGCCCGGCTGCGGCCGCACATGCTGCTGGTGACCAACCACGACCGCCCCGGCCTGATCGGCCGGCTCGGCACCGTGCTCGGTGATGCCGGCATCAACATCGCCACCTTCAACCTTGGCCGGGACCAGGCCGGCGGCAATGCCATCGCGCTGATCGAGATCGACGAGGAGCCGAGCGAGGCGGTGCTGGCGCAGGTCCGCACCCTGCCCAACGTCATGCGGGTCAAGGCGCTCCGCTTCTGAGCGGGTCACCCTGCCCGCGGGTCATTGCGCGCGGGCAACGGCAGGCGGCGAGCGTCGCGCTTCGGCGCGCCGCACCGCCGTGCATCCGGCAACCGGATTGTTGACGCTGCGATAGGGTGCAATCCAGGCGTTACCGGTCGTTCTCAACGCCGGGTTGCCGCGCGGCTGCTGCCGGGGCCTGCCAGCGCCACGTAAGTCTTTGTTGAAATAGCGGAAATGCTATGACGCTGTTGCGCGAGTAGACCTTCGACTAGGCTGGCATGGCAAGAGCGGGCCAGGTCGGCGGAACGGCACGACAGATCCTTCGGCTGTTGCCCGGCGGCGGCGAAAGCAGGCCGGGAGGCGCATATGGCTTCTCATATCGGCAAGGCTTGGGCGCAAGCAGCGTTGGCGATGCTGATTGTGCCGATGGTGCTGGCCGGCGCTCCGGCGCAAGCGGCACAAGCTCAGCAGCGGATCAACTGGAAGGTGCCGATCGCCTTCTCCTCGAAGTTGCAGGCCCTCGGCGATACCTTGCCGTGGGTATCGCAACGCCTGGACGAAATCAGCGGCGGCAACATCAAGCTTGAAGTGTTCGAGCCGGGCACGGTGACGTCCGGAACCGAGATCTTCAACGCCGTTTCCACCGGCAGGACCGAGGCCGGGTATACCTGGATGGGATACGAACTCCGCCAGGTGCCGGCAACGGTGCTGTTCGGCGCGGTGCCGTTCGGCATGGATCCCTGGGAGTACATGGCGTGGTTCTATTTCGGCGGCGGCAAGGAGCTGGCGCGGGAGGTGTGGGCGCCGCACGACATCGTGCCGATCTTCTGCGGCATCGTCGGCCCCGAGACCGCCGGCTGGTTCCGCTTCGAGATCACCTCCCTCGACCAGTTGAAGGGGCTGAAGATCCGCTTCGCCGGCCTTGGCGGCAAGGTGTTGGAAAAGCTGGGATCGACCGTTGCGGTGATGCCGGCGGGCGAGCTGCGGCAGGCGCTCGACAGGGGCATCATCGATGCCACCGAGTTCTCCATCCCCAGCGCTGACGAGCAGCTCGGTTTCTACAAGGTTGCAAAGTACAACTACTTCCCGGGATGGCATCAGCCGTTCACCGCGCAGGCGCTGTACGTGAACAAGAAGGCGTGGGACAAGGTGTCGTCGCCGACGCAAGCGCTGATCGAAACCACGTGCATGGCGGGCGTTACCTACGCGCTGGCCAAATCGGAGAGCCTGCAGGGCGACGTTATCAAACGCTACCGGGAGGCCGGCGTCACCACGATCGAGCTCTCTCCCGAGATGCTGGCGACGCTGCACCGAACGACAGATGAGGTTCTCGCCGAGGAGTCAGCCCGCGATGCGCTGTTCAAGCGGGTGCTGGACTCCCAGCGGGCGTTCGACGCCGTCTATCGGCCGTGGCAGAACCTCGCCTACCTTCGTCCCGGCGGCGGATGAACGCAGGAGCGCACCGCCGTGCCCGTCCGCAGCACAGGCGGGACGGTCGGCTGACGGTCGTTACAACTTCCTGACGGTACAGCGCTAGCGTTCACCGCCGCTTGCGTTGTTTTCGCCGCCTTGCTACCCACTTGATGAGACGTCAGCCGCGCCGCCACCTATTCTCCGAGCGAAACCATCCCGCACCCGAGGACCCCCTTACCACAGGCTTCGAGTTCAACATCGACAGCCTGCACAACCTGGAGCAAACTGGGCTCGATGATCCGGTTACGCTGTTCTACGCCGTCCCGACGGGCTTTTATCGCCGGTCTGGCGATAATGGTGCTCGCCGCACCTCCCAGCCTTGCCGATTCCAGCAGCGATGCGACAGCGTTCATCCAGGGCCTGTCGGATCAGGCGATCGCCTCGCTGACCGCGCCAGGGATTTCGCGGGAAGAGCGCGAGGCCCGCGCCCGCGTCTTGCTCAACGACAATTTTGCCGTTCCGACCATCGGCCAGTTCGTTCTCGGGCGCTACTGGCGCACCGCCTCGGATGAGGAGCGTGCCGAGTACCTGCGGCTGTTCGAGGAACTGATCGTCGTCACCTACGTCGACCGCTTCAGCCGCTATTCCGGCGAGCGCTTGCGGGTGATCAACGCCCTCTCCGACACTGACAGCGGCGACGTTACCGTCAATTCGGAGATCACCCGGCCGGCGGGGGCGCCGGTCCAGGTCGGCTGGCGGGTTCGCCGGGTCCCGCCGTCCTTCAAGATCGTCGATGTCATCGTCGAAGGCGTGAGCATGGGTCAGACGCAGCGCTCCGACTTTGCATCGGTGATCCGCAACAATGGCGGAACACTCACGCCTCTGCTCGACGAGATGCGCCGTCGCGTCCAGCAGCCAACCTGAACCACCCGGAGCACCCCCCTCTCCCATGGCAGCAGGACACGTGACCGCCATCGAGACGCCATCCGGCAAGGACGCCGCCTACGAGAATTTTCCAGTTGGCTCCTTCCTCCTTCCGGCGGCGTTGCGACCCCACGTCGCCGTCTTCTACGCCTACGCCCGCGCCATCGACGACATCGCCGACGGCGCCGAGCTGTCGGCGTCGAAGAAAGTGGCACGGCTGGAAGGCTTCGCCCGCGCCCTGCGCGGCGAGGACCAGGAGGGCGCCGGCTATGCCAAGGCGCATGCCATGCGTCGCTGCCTGCAGCAGACCGGCATCCCGCCCCGGCACTGCCTCGACCTGGTCTCGGCCTTCAAGCAGGACGCGGTCAAAGGCCGCTACGCCGACTGGGCCGACCTGATCGATTACTGCAACCGCTCGGCGGCCCCCGTCGGCCGCTTTCTGCTCGACCTCCATGGCGGCCATCGTGCCGGCTATGGACCGTCCGACGCGCTGTGCAATGCGCTGCAGGTCATCAACCACCTGCAGGACTGCAAGGAGGATCACCGCGTCCTTGACCGCGTCTACCTGCCGGCGGACTGGCTGGCGGCCGAGGGTGCGACGATCGATGATCTGCAGCGCCCGGCGCTGACGCCGGCGCTGCGCCGCGTCATCGACCGCTGCCTCGATGGTGTCGACGCACTGCTGGCGGAGGCCAGGGCGCTGCCCGGCGGCCTGCGCTCGCGCCGGCTGGCGATGGAATCAGCGGCCATTATCAGCATCGCCGATAAGTTGTCGGGAAGGCTGCGCCGCGACGATCCCCTCGCCCACCGCGTCGCACTGGGCAAGCCGGCCTTCCTGTGGTGCTGCCTGCGCGGTGCCGCCACGTCGCTGTTGTGAGACCGATGCTCCCGATCCTCCTGCTCGCCTGCGTGCTGCTGTCCGTTGTTGGCTGGATCCATCTGCTCGGCTGGCGGGGCGCCTTCTGGAAGTCGGATCAGCGGCTGCCGTCCTCCTCGCCGCCGCCGGCACACTGGCCGCGAGTGACGGTGCTGATCCCGGCGCGCAACGAGGCCGAGGCGATCGGCCGGACCGTCGGATCGTTGCTGGCGCAGGACTATCCCGGCCCCTTCAACATCATCCTCATCGACGATGCCTCCAGTGACGGCACCGCCGCGCTTGCCCGCGCCGCTGCCGGCGGTGATGCGAGGCTCAGCATCCTGCGTGGCACACCTTTGCCGCGGCGGTGGACGGGCAAACTATGGGCCCTGCAACAAGGCGTGCAGAAGGCGCTGGAGACTGGCGATGCCGAATTCCTGCTGCTGAGCGACGGCGATATCGCCCATGATAAGGCCAACTTGCGACGCCTGGTCGCCCTGGCGCAGAATGATGGCCGCGACCTGGTGTCGCTCATGGTACGGCTGCACTGTGAATCATTCTGGGAGCGACTGCTGATCCCACCTTTTATTTTCTTCTTTCAGAAGATCTATCCGTTCTCCTGGGTCAATGACCCGGACCGGCGGGAAGCGGCCGCGGCCGGCGGCTGCGTGTTGGTCCGTACGTCGGTGCTGCAGGCGGCCGGCGGCATTGCCTCGATCCACGACCAGTTGATCGATGACTGTGCCCTTGCCCGCCGCATCAAGCAGCACGGCGGCGCCATCTGGCTCGGACTGAGCAGAGAGACGTACAGCCTGCGGAGATCACCCCGGTTGGGCGACATTTGGCGGATGGTGACGCGGACCGCGTTCAGGCAGCTCGACCGCTCGACGGCAAAGCTGCTGCTGACCGTCATAGGGATGCTGGTGCTTTATGCTGCGCCGCCGGTCGCCCTGCTGCAGGGGGTGATCGCCCGGGAGGACGACCTGCTGGTTCTGGGATTGGGCGCCTGGGCGATAATGGCGGCCAGTTTCGCCCCGACGGTGGTGTTCTACCGGCTGCCGATTGCCTGGAGTCTGCTCCTGCCGGTGGCAGCCTTCCTCTACGTCGTGATGACCGTCGACTCGGCGCGGATCACCCTGCTCGGCCGGGGCAATCTGTGGAAGGGCCGCCGCGTCGAAGACGATGCGGTCAGCACGGCACCGGTGCAGGCTGCGTCGATGACCGAGCCGGCCGGCCGGCAATGATGCAGACGGCAACAACCCCGGCTGACAGCGTCGCCGCTCCGGTCACCGAGCATGTCGAGGACATGGTCCGGCGCTCCGGTACGTCGTTCTACTGGGCGATGCGCTTCCTGCCGCCGGAAAAGCGCCGCGCCATGTTCGCCGTCTACGCCTTCTGCCGCGAGGTCGACGACATTGCCGATGAGCCCGGCCTGATCGACGACAAGCGCCGTGCCCTGCAGGACTGGCGCGACGAGGTCGAGCGCCTGTACGCCGGTGCTCCCATGGCCCCGGTGAGCCTGGCGCTGCGGGGTCCGGTGGAGCAGTTCGGCCTGCGCCGGGCTGATTTCCTCGCCGTCATCGACGGGATGGAAATGGATGCCGCGCCCTCCATCCGCATCGCCGATATCGCCGAGCTGCATCTCTATTGCGACCGGGTGGCCTGCGCCGTCGGCCGGCTCTCCGTGCGCATCTTCGGCGTTCCGGAACCGGACGGCGATCAGCTGTCCGCCGCGCTGGGCGAGGCGCTCCAGCTCACCAACATCCTGCGCGACGTCAAGGAGGACTCCGCTCGCGACCGCCTTTACCTGCCCGCCGATCTGCTGCAGGCGCACGGGATCGACGGCGGCGGCGATGCCGAATCGGTGCTGCGCCAGGCTCAGATCAGCCACGTCTGCGCCGAGATCGCGGCCGTCGCCGAACGCCGCTTTGCCGAAGCCGCCGCGATCGCCGGCCGGTGCGACCGCAAGCTGGTGCGGCCCGCGGTGATCATGATGCAGGTGTACCGGCGCACCTTCGACCGGATGGTCGCGCGCGGCTGGCAACGGTGGGCTGAGCCGGTGTCGGTTTCCCGCGCCGAAAAGCTGTGGGTCGCGCTCCGGTACGGGATGGTCTGAGGTGGCAGGCCGCGTGCACGTTGTCGGCGGCGGGCTGGCCGGCCTTGCCGCTGCGGTGGAGCTGGCCGCCCATGGTCGTCCCGTCACCCTCTACGACCAGGCCGTCCGCGCCGGCGGCCGTTGCCGGTCGTTCTTCGACGAGAACCTCGGCCGGACCATCGATAACGGCAACCATCTCGTGCTCAGCGGCAACACCTCGCTGGCCCGCTACCTGTGCCGGATCGGCGCCGAGGACCGGCTCAGCGGCCCACAACGCGCCGCCTTCCCGTTCGTCGACCTTGCGACCGGCGAGCGCTGGACGGTGCGTATCGGCGGCGGGCGCATCCCGTGGTGGGTGCTCTCTGCCAGCCGGCGCATTCCCGGCACCCGGCTCTCCGAGTACGCGGCGGCGCTGCATCTGGCGCGGGCCGGGGCGGACCGAACGGTGGCCGATTGCGTCGATACCAACGGCGCCCTCTACCGGCGCTTCTGGGAGCCGCTCACTGTCTCGGCGCTGAACACCGCCGCCGACGAGGGCGCAGCCCAGCTGCTGTGGCCGGTGCTGCGCGAGACCTTCGGCCGCGGCGAGGCCGCCTGCCGGCCGCGCATCGCCACCCGCGG
>JBDHSN010000093.1:0-12700 GCA_039808105.1 Rhodospirillales bacterium | reverse complement strand
GAAACATGATAACAGCGGCGCAGCTCAAGGCCGCCCGGGCGTTGCTTGGCATCGATCAGCGGGCGCTGGCCGAGGCGGCGGGGCTGTCGTTGCCGACCATCCAGCGCATGGAGACCAGCGACGGCACCGTCCGCGGCAATGTCGACTCGCTGGTCAAGCTCATCGACGCTCTCGATGCCCTCGGCATCGAGGTGATCGGCGCCGGCGCGGCAAGTCAGGGCGGCGGCCGCGGCGTGCGGCTCAAGGAATGAGGCGGGGCAGCCGCCGCGGTTCAGGGGCGGGGGAAACGCTCCGGCCAGGGACGGACGACCGGAACAGGACGGCATGAGGCGTCGTTGACCATCCTTCTCTATGCCATCGCGGCGCTGTTTCTCGCGGCGGTCGCCGTCGTTCCCGTCTGCCGCCGGCCGGCGGCGAGCCCGGCGCTCTACGGGTTCTGCTTTGCCGCATGCGGGCTGAATCTCGCGGTGATGGTCCCGGCGCTGACCACCGGCACCGGGCTGGCCAGCGTGACGCTGCCGCTCGGCATCCCGTGGATCGAGGCGCACCTCCGTCTCGACCTGCTGGCGGCGTTCTTCCTCGTCGTCGTCAACCTCGGCGGCGCGGCGGCCAGCCTCTACGCCATCGGCTATGCCCGCCACGAGCCGGCGCCGCAGCGCGTTCTGCCGTTCTTTCCCGTCTTCCTCGCGGCGATGAACCTCGTCGTGGTTGCCGACGACGCCTTTACCTTCCTGTTCGCCTGGGAGCTGATGTCGCTCGCCTCGTGGGCACTGGTGATGGCGCACCACCGCAGCCGGGGGACCGCCCGCGCCGGCTACATCTACCTGGTGATGGCCGGCTTCGGCACGCTGTGCCTGTTGCTCGCCTTCGGCATTCTCGCCGGCGTCGATGGCGGCTACGCGTTCGCGGCGATGCGGGTGGAGCACCTCGCTGCCTGGCAGCAGACCGTGGTGCTGATCCTCGTGCTGTTCGGCGCCGGCTCGAAGGCCGGCATCGTGCCGCTGCACGTCTGGCTGCCGCTGGCTCACCCGGCGGCGCCCAGCCATGTCTCGGCGCTGATGAGCGGCGTGATGACCAAGGTCGCCATCTACGGGCTGATCCGCATCGTCTTCCAGCTCGCCGGCCCGCCGGCGTGGTGGTGGAGCGTCGTCGTTCTCGTCATCGGCGCCGGCACGGCGGTGCTCGGCGTCCTCTACGCCTTGATGCAGCACGACCTCAAGCGCCTGCTCGCCTATCACACGGTCGAGAACATCGGGATCATCTTCATCGGCCTCGGCCTCGCGCTGGCGTTCCAGGCGAACGGCATGGCTGCCGGAGCCGCGCTGGCGCTGACCGCCGCGCTGTTCCACGTCCTCAACCACTCGCTGTTCAAGAGCCTGCTGTTCTTCGGCTCCGGTGCGGTGCTCGTCGCCACCGGCGAGCGCGACATGGAGCGGCTCGGCGGGCTGATCCACCGCATGCCGGTGACGGCGACGACCTTCCTGACCGGCTGCGCGGCGATCTCGGCGCTGCCGCCGCTGAACGGCTTCGTCTCCGAGTGGCTCACCTTCCAGGCGATCCTCGTCAGCCCGCACCTGTCGCACTGGGGCCTGAAGTTCCTGGTGCCGGCGGTGGGGGCGGCGCTCGCCCTGTCGGCCGCGCTCGCCGCCGCGTGCTTCGTCAAGGCGTTCGGGATCTCCTTCCTCGGCTGCCCGCGCTCGGTGGCCGCTGCTGCTGCCGGCGAGGCAGACGGTTTTTCCGCCGCGGCGATGATCATCCTTGCCGTCCTGTGCGTGCTGGCCGGCGTCCTGCCCGGACTCATCGTCGATGGCCTGTCGGGGGTGGTCGGCGAGCTCGCCGGCGTCGGCCTCGCCCGGCAGTCGACGCTGCCCTGGCTGTCGCTGATCCCGCTGTCGGCCCAGCGGGCGTCCTACAATGGCCTCATCCTGCTGGTCTTCCTGCTGTTCACCTCGACGCTGATCGCCATGGCGGTGCGCCGGCTCGCGTCCCATGCGGTGCGCCGTGCCCCCGCCTGGGATTGCGGCTTCCCCGATCCCAGCCCCGCCACCCAATACACCGCCGGCAGCTTCGCCCAGCCGATCCGCCGCGTCTTCGGGCGCAGCATCTTCCGCGTCGAGGAGCGTGTCGAAATGCCCGAGCCGGACAGCCTCGCGCCGGCGCGCCTGCACCTGCGGCTGCACGACCTCGCCTGGGAGTACCTGTTCACCCCTCTTGCCCGGGCGGTCGACGGGGCGGCGACGCGGCTGAACACGCTGCAGTTCCTGACCATCCGGCGCTACCTCACCCTGGTATTCGCCACGCTCGTCGTTCTGCTGGCGGGGCTCGCGCTATGGCAGTAGTCGCCGACTGGCTGGTGCAGGGCCTGCAGATGCTGCTGGTGCTGGCCATCGCCCCGCTGCTGACCGGCCTGGTGCGCTGGCTGAAGGCACGGATGCTGCGCCGGCGCGGCCCTTCGCTGCTGCAGCCTTACCGCGACCTGGCGCGGCTGGTGCGCAAGGAGGTGGTGTTGGCGGAAAGCGCCTCCTGGCTGTTCCGGGTCGCGCCCTACCTCATCTTCACGGCGATCTGGGTGGCCGCGGCGCTGGTCCCGACCTTCGCTACCGGCCTGCTGTTCAGCTGGTCGGCGGACATGATCGTCATCGTCGCCCTGCTCGGGACCGCCCGGTTCTTCCTCGCCCTCGCCGGCATGGACGTCGGCACCAGCTTCGGCGGCATCGGCTCCAGCCGCGAGATGATGATCGCCTCGGTTGCCGAGCCGGCGATGCTGATGGCGGTATTCACGCTGTCGCTGCTCGCCGGGACCACCCAGCTTTCCGCCGTGGCCAACTTCATGCTCGACCAGAACGTCGGCCTGCGCATCTCGCTCGGGCTCGTCCTGGTCGCGCTGCTGATCGTCGCGATCGCCGAGAATGCGCGCATTCCCGTCGACAACCCGGCGACGCATCTGGAGCTGACGATGGTGCACGAAGCGATGGTGCTCGAGTACTCGGGCCGGC
The DNA here is from genome assembly GCA_039808105.1 of Rhodospirillales bacterium. Taxonomy (GTDB): domain Bacteria; phylum Pseudomonadota; class Alphaproteobacteria; order Rhodospirillales; family Defluviicoccaceae; genus Defluviicoccus. The sequence continues at coordinate 9,704 of JBDHSN010000093.1, read as the reverse complement.
ACCTGGCGATGATCGAGGCGGCGGCCTTTCTCAAGCTGGTGCTCTATGCGTCGCTGATCGCCTGCGTGTTCGCGCCGTGGGGCATGGCTGCCGCCGGCGACGGCTTCTTCGCCTACCTCGTCGGCACTGTCGTCTACCTGCTGAAGCTGGCGGTGGCCGGCGTCCTGCTTGCCGCCTTCGAGACGTCGATCGCCAAGATGCGGGTGTTCCGCGTCCCGGAGTTCCTCGGAGCGGCACTGATGCTGGGGCTGCTCGCAACCCTGCTGCTGTTCGTTACCCGGAGCGTCTGATGCACGGGCTCGCCTTCGACATCGCCCACCTGCTCTCCGGCGGCCTGGTGCTGATCAGCCTGATGCTGCTCTATCAGGTCCGTCTCTACAGCCTGATCAACGTATTCGCGGCGCATGCGGTGGTGCTCGGGCTTGCCGTGGCTTGGCAGGCGTTCGTCCAGTCGGCGCCACACCTCTACGTCACCGCGTTGATCGCGCTGCTGTTCAAGGGCGTGGTCATCCCCGTCGTCCTCTACCGGATGGTGCAGCGCCTCGGCATCCACCGGCAGATCGAGACCGTCGTCGGCGTCGGGCTCACCATGCTGTGCGGGATCGGTCTTGTCGCCCTGTCGATCATGGTGATGCTGCCAATCACCGAGGCGGCCGACGTGCTGACCCGCGAGGACCTTGCGTTCGCGCTGTCGGTAGTTCTGCTGGGGCTGCTGCTAATGGTCTCCCGGCGCAATGCGGTCGGGCAGGTGGTCGGCTTCATGTCGCTGGAGAACGGCCTGATCCTCGCCGCGGCCGGCGCCAAGGGCATGCCGCTGGTCGTCGAGATCAGCGTTGCCTTCTCGGTGCTGATCGCGCTGATCGTCATCGGCATCTTCCTGTTCCGCATCCGCGAGCGCTTCGATACCGTCGATGTCCACGTTCTCGACGGCTTCCGGGGAGAGCAGCCGTGATCCTCTCCGGCGAAGCGGCGACGGCGAGCGTCCTGATCATCCCGGCACTCGCGGCGGTGCTGCTGGCGGTCGTCTCGTCGTACCAGCTCGGGGCGGTGATCAACGTGCTGGCAACCGCCCTCACGTTGGCCGCCTCGTCCCTGCTGATCGTCATCCGGCCGGCGCCGTCGCTCTATCTGCACGTCGACGACTTCAACATCTTTCTCATCATCCTGAATACGTTCGTCGCCTTCACCACCAGCGTATTCAGCGCCAGTTACATCGCCCACGAGCTGGAAACCGGCCGGCTGACGCGAGGCTACCTGCGCTTCTACCACGCGATGTACCAGGTGCTGATGCTGGCGATGAATCTCGCGCTGCTCGCCAACAACATCGGCCTGATGTGGGTGGCGATCGAGCTGGCGACGCTGACCACCGTGCTGATGGTCGGCATCTACCGCACGCCGGCGGCGCTGGAGGCCGCCTGGAAGTACTTCATCCTCGGCAGCGTCGGCATCGCGCTGGCGCTGTTCGGCACCATCCTGATCTATCTGGCCGCCCGCCCGGCGATGGGCCAGGGCCTCGATGCCATGGCCTGGACGCTGCTGGTGGCGCATGCGTCCGCCTTCGATCCGGCGCTGCTCAACCTCGCCTTCATCTTCCTGCTGCTCGGCTATGGCACCAAGGTGGGGCTGGCGCCGCTGCACGCCTGGCTGCCCGACGCGCACGCCGAAGGGCCGACGCCGATCTCGGCGGTGCTGTCGGGACTGCTGCTGAACGTCGCCCTCTATACCCTGCTGCGCTTCAAGATCCTGCTGACGGCGAACGGCGCGGCCCTTGCCCCAGGCGCGCTGATGACGGCCATGGGGCTGATCTCGCTCAGCTTTGCCGCGCTGATGCTGTACCGCCGCCGCGACATCAAGCGGATGTTCGCCTACTCGTCGATCGAGCACATGGGCATCATCACCTTCGCCTTCGGCATGGGCGGACCGATTGCCAGCTTCGCCGGCCTGTTCCACATGACCATGCACAGCCTGACCAAGTCGGCGATCTTCTTCGCCGTCGGACACGTCAGCCAGGCGAAGGGCACGCAGCGGATCGCCGATATCAGCGGCCTGACCGAGAGCCACCCGATGCTGGGCTGGGGCCTCGTCCTCGGCGTGATCGCCATCGCCGGGCTGCCGCCGTTCGGCATCTTCATGAGCGAGTTCCTGATCATCACCTCGACCTTCGCCCGCGAGCCGCTGCTCGCCATCCCGCTCGTCCTCGGCCTGCTGACCGGCTTCGGCGCCCTCGTGCTGCGCATGCAGGGGCTCGCCTTCGGTGAGCCGAGCCCGGGTAATGCTCCCGTGCATGCCTCCTACGTCCCGCTGTTCGTCCACCTCGCGATCGTGCTGGCGGCCGGGGTGTTCCTTCCCGCCGCGCTGGTCTCCTGGTTCCGCGCGGTCGCGGCAATGATCGGCTGAGGGCGGTCCGATGGGCAGAACCTCCTCGCTCGCCACCCTCGTCCGCCGGGCGGAGCGGTGCACCGATCTTCGCCCGTGGCCGCGGTTTCGCGTCGATGTCGAGGGATGGCTGAAAGCCGCTGCCGGACTGGGCGACGGTGCGGTGCGCCTCGCCGGCTATTGGGGCGAGCCCGGCCGGGTCAACCTTGCGCTCACCGATGCGCCGGGGGAGACCGGCCCGGCAACCGCCGGGGACGATCTCTGCGTGCTCAGTCTCGACTGTCCGGCCGGCCGCTTCCCCTCGGTCGCGGCGGTGTTTCCGCCCGCCTGCCGCCTCGAGCGAACCATCCGCGATCTCCATGGGATGCGGGCGGACGGCAACCCCGATCCGCGGCCGTGGCTGGATCATGGCCGCTGGCCGGCGCCGACCGGGATCCCCGGCGAGCGGCCGGGCGAGGGTTCGCCGGCGGCCGCCTACCCGTTCCTGCCGGCGGAGGGCGAGAGCCTGCACCAGATCCCGGTGGGCCCGGTGCACGCCGGTATCATCGAGCCGGGACACTTTCGCTTCACCTGCAGCGGTGAGACCGTTGTGCGGCTGGAGGAACGCCTCGGCTACGTGCACAAGGGCATCGAAAGCCTGATGGCCGGCGCACCGCTGGCGAGGGCGGCCCAGCTCGCCGGCCGCATCTCCGGCGACAGCACCGTCGCCTATGCCATCGCCTTCGCCCGGGCGGTGGAGGCGGCGACGCAAACCGTCGTACCGGAGCGGGCGGTGTGGCTGCGGGCGCTGATGGCCGAGCTGGAGCGGATCGCCAACCACCTGGGCGACATCGGCGCCATCTGCAACGATGCGGCGTTCGCCGTCATGCTCGCCCACTGCGGCGTGCTGCGCGAGCGGGTGCTGCGCACCGCCGCGGCCTGTTTCGGCCACCGGCTGATGATGGACCGGGTGCTCCCCGGCGGCGTCGCCGCCGACCTTGGCGCCGACGGCCGGACGGCGGTCGAGGAGCTGATCGCCGAAGTGCGAGCGCGCCTGCCCGACCTTGCCGACCTCTACGACCGGACGACGTCGCTGCAGGACCGCACCGTCGGCACTGGCACCCTGCGCCCCGAGCTGGCTCGCCGGTTCGGCTGCGGCGGCGTCGTCGCTCGCGCCTCGGGGGTCGCCGTCGATGCCCGCCGGCAGCCGGGCTATGCGCCCTACGACCAGCTGCCGTTCGATATCCCGGTGGCCGAGGCGGGCGATGTCGATGCCCGCGTCCGCGTGCGCTTTGCCGAGGTCGTCAGGAGCTTATCGCTGGTCACCCAGGTGCTGGCGCGGCTGCCGGCGGGGCCGGTGCGGACGGAGATATCGCCGCCCGGCGGCGACGAGCCGGCCGAGGGCGTGGCGCTGGTCGAAGGCTTCCGCGGCGATATCCTGCTGTGGGTGCGGCTGCGTCCGGATGGGACCGTCGATCGCTGCCATCCGCGCGATCCGTCGTGGTTCCAGTGGCCGCTGCTGGAGGCGGTGATCGAGGGCAACATCGTCGCCGACTTCCCGCTGTGCAACAAGTCGTTCAACTGTTCCTACTCCGGCCACGATCTCTAGTCATGCGCATCATCCGCCGCCTTCGCAGCCTGCTCGATGCGCCGCTCACCGAACCGGCGCCGCCGCCCGATGACGCGGCGCTGGCCGAGCTGGCGGCGCGGGTGGACGCCGCGGCGCGGCAGCGGCTCGGCCGCAGCCTGTGCATCCGCGAGGTCGATGCCGGCTCGTGCAACGGCTGCGAGCTGGAGATCCACGCGCTGAACAACGCCTTCTACGATATCGAGCGCTTCGGCATCCGCTTCGTCGCCTCGCCGCGCCATGCCGACGCCCTGCTGGTCACCGGCCCGGTCACCTGCAACATGCGCGAGGCGCTGGAGCGCACCTTTGCCGCGACGCCGTCGCCGAAGTGGGTGGTCGCGGTCGGCGACTGCGCCGTCGATGGCGGCCTCTTCGCCGGCAGCTACGCCGTCGCAGGCGGCGCCGGCGCCGTCATCCCCGTCGATCTGCACATCCGCGGCTGCCCGCCCACGCCGACGCAACTGCTGGCCGGCCTGCTGGCGCTACTGGAGTCGTCGCGGTAGACCTGGGCGCCGGCAACTCACCACCGACGCCAAATAGTTGTCAATTGACAACTTGGCGTGCCGGGGCTACCATGCCGAAGGCAACAATGCGCATGGCTCGGAAGAGGCATCCCAAGAAGGAAATCGAGGCCGCAGTTCAGTATGCGGAAGCGCAGGGCTGGATCGTGGTCGAGGGGAGGGGCCACTGCTGGGGGATGTTGCGGTGTCCGCGAAACGACGCCGAGTGCCGGTGCGGTGCGTTCTGCATGATCTCGGTGTGGAGCACGCCAAGAGTATCGGAGAACGAGGCGCGGAAGATCCGGCGCGTGGTCGATGGATGTATTTACCGCAGGATTGCCGGTAGCGAAGAATAGGGAGAGCCCTGCCGTGTGGGATTTTGTGCTGTCGTTCCGACTTCCCGAGGGTGGTGAGGAGCCGTCCGGCTGGCTGGACGCGCTATTCGCAGCGGCTTGCGATGATGCCACCATCGGTGTGGGAAAACGGGGATTGATCTCGCTCGATTTCAGCCGCGGCGGCGAATCGGCCGAACACGCGGTGGGCTCCGCGATCGCCGCGGTCAAGGGCGCGATCCCCGGAGCGGTCCTGACCGAGGTCGGCCCGGATCTCGTCAGCCTCACTGATCTTGCCGAGATGCTGGGATGCTCGCGGCAGAACCTGCGGAAATACGCCACAGGCGAGATCCGCGGCGTCCATGCGTCTTTTCCGGCGCCGGTTTTCACCGGCAACCCCAGCCTGTGGCGCCTTGCCGAGCTGGCGGCGTGGTTGGAACAGCACACTGAGCTGCACCTGCCGCGCGCGCTGGCCGAGGTCGCCCGCATCACCTCTCGCCTCAATCTCGACCTGCAGAACGCGCGCCTGCACGAGGCCATCGCCGCGGCGTGATCCGCGCAGAAATTAAAGCGAGCGGCAGCGCGCCCGAGTCGGCGGTTCGGCCACACGCTTGCCAACCGGTGCCTGTCTGCTAAGAAAGGCGCTGCCCCGCGAACAGCCCCGCACCCCCGTCTCCATGACCGAAATCACGCCCGAGATCGTCGCCCAGCACGGGATCAGCCCGGAGGAGTACCAGCGCATCCTGCAGGTGCTGGGGCGGCCGCCCAGCTTCACCGAGCTCGGCGTGTTCTCGGTGATGTGGAGCGAGCACTGCTCCTACAAGTCCTCGAAGCGCTGGCTGAGCCGGCTGCCGACGACGGCGCCGTGGGTGATCTGCGGGCCGGGGGAGAACGCCGGCGTCATCGACATCGGCGACGGCCAGGCGGTCATCTTCAAGATGGAGAGCCATAACCACCCGTCCTACATCGAGCCCTACCAGGGGGCGGCGACCGGGGTGGGGGGCATCCTGCGCGACGTCTTCACCATGGGCGCGCGCCCCATCGCCAACCTCAATTCGCTGCGCTTCGGCTCGCCGGAGCACCCGAAGACGCGGCATCTGGTCGCTGGCGTCGTCGGCGGCATCGGCGGCTACGGCAACTGCGTCGGCGTGCCGACCGTTGCCGGCGAGTGCAGCTTCCATCGCGGCTACGACGGCAACATCCTGGTCAACGCCATGACCGTCGGCATCGCGCCGGCCGACCGCATCTTCTATTCCGCCGCCGCCGGGCCGGGGAACCCGATCGTCTATGTCGGCTCGAAGACCGGCCGCGACGGCATCCACGGCGCCACCATGGCCTCGGCCGAGTTCAGCGAGGAGACCGAAGCCAAGCGGCCAACGGTGCAGATCGGCGATCCGTTCACCGAGAAGCTGCTGATCGAGGCCTGCCTGGAGCTGATGGCGACCGATGCGATCATCGCCATCCAGGACATGGGCGCGGCCGGGCTGACCTCGTCGTCGTTCGAGATGGCCTCGAAGGGCGATGTCGGCGTCGAGCTCGACCTCGATCGCGTGCCGATGCGTGAGACCGGCATGACCGCCTACGAGATCCTGCTCTCCGAGAGCCAGGAGCGGATGCTGATGGTGCTGCGGCCGGGCCACGAGGCGCAGGCGCGCGCCGTCTTCGAGAAGTGGGAGCTGGACTTCGCCATCGTCGGCCGTATCACCGACAGCCGCCACATGGTGGTCAGCCGCAACGGCGCGGTGGTGGTGGACGTGCCGGTGGCGCCGCTGGTCGCCGCCGCGCCCAACTACGACCGGCCACACACGCCGACGCCGCCGCGCGCGGTGGTGGACGCCGCGGCACTGACCCCGCCCAACGATCCGCTGGCGGCGCTGCGCCGGCTGCTCGGCTGCCCCGATCTCGCCGGCAAGCGCTGGATCTGGGAGCAGTACGACCACATGGTGATGGCGCAGACGGTGCAGCGGCCGGGCGGCGATGCCGGGGTGCTGCGGCTGCTGGGCACGCGCAAGGGCCTTGCCGTCACCTCCGACTGCACGCCGCGCTACTGCCTCGCCGATCCGCACGAGGGCGGCCGCCAGGCCGTCGCCGAGGCGTGGCGCAACCTCGTCGCGGTGGGGGCGCAGCCGCTCGCGGTCACCAACTGCCTCAACTTCGGCAACCCGGAAAAGCCGGAGATCATGGGCCAATTCGCCGGCTGCATCGAAGGGATGGCGGACGCCTGCGCCGCCCTCGACTTTCCCGTCGTTTCCGGCAACGTCTCGCTCTACAACGAGACCAATGGCATCGCCATCCCGCCGACGCCGACGATCGGCGGGGTCGGGCTGCTGGCCGATGTCGACAGGATGGCGAGCATCGCGCTCAAGCCCGGCGAGGGCACGCTGCTGCTGGTCGGCGGCGATGCGCAGAGCGACGGCTGGCTTGGCCAGTCGCTCTACCTGCGCGAGATCGAGGGCCGCGAGGATGGCGCGCCGCCGCCCATCGACCTTGCAGCGCACCGGCGTACCGGCGAATTTCTGCGCCGGCTGATCGAAGCGGGGGACGTCCGCACCTGCCACGACGTCAGTGACGGCGGCCTGCTGGTCTGCGTCGCCGAGATGGCACTGGCCGGCGACATCGGTGCCGCGCTGGCCCTGCCTGCCGATGCGCTCCCGCACGCCTGGCTGTTCGGCGAAGGGCAGGGACGCTGGGTGGTCGCCGTCGCCGCGGCCGAAGCGGCGGCGCTGGAGGGAAGGGCGCGCGCAGCCGGGGTCCGGGTCGAACCGATCGGCAGCATCGGCGGCGCTCGATTGACCGTCGCTCCAGGCCACGCCATATCCCTTGCCGAGCTGCGATCGGCGCATGAGCGCTGGCTGCCGGACTTCATGGCGAGCTGAGCGAGGAAGGGGACCCGGAACGATGGCGATGGATGCGGCTGAAATCACCCGGCTGATCAAGGAGCGCCTGCCGGACGCAGAGGTGACCATCGCCGATCTGCGCGGCGACGGCGACCATTACGCCGCCCAGGTGGTCTCCAGCGCCTTCGTGGGCAAGAGCCGCGTGCAGCAGCACCAGATGGTCTACGCCGCGCTGCAGGGACGGATGGGCACGGCGCTGCATGCCCTGGCGCTGACCACCGCCGTTCCCGGCGCCGAATTCTAGGTTTCGAGAAAGGACACCGACAATGACCGACAATCCCGTCTTCGCCCGCATCCGCCAGGAGATCACCGAGACGCCGGTGGTGCTGTTCATGAAGGGCACGCCGATGTTCCCGCAGTGCGGCTTCTCCGCTGCGGTGGTGCAGGCGCTCAGCAACATGGGCGTCAAGTTCAAGGGCATCGACGTGCTGTCCGATCCCGGGCTGCGCGAAGGCATCAAGCAGTTCACCAACTGGCCGACGATCCCGCAGCTCTATGTCGCCGGCGAGTTCGTCGGCGGCTGCGACATCGTCCGCGAGATGTACACGTCGGGCGAGCTGCAGCAGCTCTTCGAAGAGAAGGGCGTCGAGCACGCCCGCTAGGCGGCGGGGTGCTTACCCGGCAGAACGCTTGAGACTGCGAAGCCGATAGCCTACCGTCGGGCGCAACATTCCGGTGGCTGCAGGGGCATGCGCATGGTGACGAGACGACGTAAGGCAGCTCTGCTGCCGGTCATTCTGGTGGCATCGCTGGCGACTACCGGCTGCCAGCAAGGCGGTGACGGCAGCTCCGACTTCGGCCCGAAGACGGGGATCGGCGCTGCCCTCGGCGCCGCCGGCGGCGGCCTGCTCGGCGCGGCAGCCGGTGGTGGTGCCACCGGCATCGCCGCGGGTGTGCTGTTGGGCGGCCTGCTCGGCGGCGCCACCGGCAGCATGCTCGACAGCCAGGACAAGCGCACCGCGGCGGCGACGACGCAGCAGGCGCTGGAGAACAAGCCATCGGGCACGACGACGGCGTGGAACAACCCCGACAGCGGCAACTCCGGCACGGTAACTCCCGTCCGCACCTACCAGTCCGCCTCCGGCCAGTACTGCCGCGAGTTCGAGCAGACGGTGACGATCGGTGGCAAGCCGCAGAAGAGCTACGGGACCGCCTGCCGGCAGCCCGACGGCTCCTGGCAGATCGTCAGCTGATCCTCCCGCTCGGATAAGGACGGACATCCATGCGTAGCGCCTCGCTGCTCACCTCGCTCGCCGTCGCCTGCCTGCTCGGCGTGGCGGCCGCCCCGGTGGTGGCCCAGGACCTCGAATCGAAGTTTGCCACCGCCGACCTCAACAAGGACGGCAAGATCGACCGCGCCGAATACCAGCGGCGGATGGTCGAGGTCTTCTACTTCGCCGACAAGAACAAGGACGGCGTGGTCACCATCGAGGAGATCGCCGCCATCGAGACGGTGGACGAGGCTGCCTTTAAGAAGGCCGACAAGAACGGCGACGGCAGGCTCACCCTGAACGAGTTCGTCACCTACCGGGTGATCCAGTTCGACGAGGCCGACGCCAACCACGACGGCGTGCTGACCCTCGAGGAAGTGGAAGCCTGGGACGCCGCCCGCCGCTGAGGCCGCGGCCACCAGCCGCGAACATCGTCGGCGTCGGCGCGTAGGGTGCCGGTGAGCGCAGCGAACCGCAGCATCCTCGCGCCCATCCCACGCCGCCATCCGGCATCGGTGTTCGGGAGGGGCGGACGGCGCGGATGCGGCGGCGGAATTGGTGCGCTTCGCTTTCGCTCAGCAGCACCCTACGTAGCGGAGCGAAGCCTCCCGGTGAAATTCGTGGCGCGCCGGGGTGGCGGGCCGGGCGAACCCGGCCGTTGCCTGCGAGGGTCCGCTGCCAGCGTCAGCGCGAGTAGAACTCGACCACCAGGTTCGGTTCCATCTGCACCGGGTAGGGCACGTCCTGCAGCTTCGGCGTGCGCAGGAAGGTGCCGCGCATGC
>JBDHSN010000092.1:0-12775 GCA_039808105.1 Rhodospirillales bacterium | reverse complement strand
CCGGGCGGTCAGGTCGTCGACCGCCTTCTGCAGGTCGGCGATGGTGTTCTCGACCGCGTCCAGCCGCGGCGTTATCGCCGACAGCTGGTCTCTCAGGCGCGCTTCCCGCGAACCGAGGTCGCTGACCGCTGCCTTGATCCCCTGCAGCGGGTCAACCGGCGGCGGTTGCAACGCCTGCTGCTGGCGCGGCTGGAAGTAGCCGAACCACGCGCCGGCAGCGGCGCCGCCGAGCATGAGGAGGACGAGCAAGGCCCAGAGCAGGCCGCTGCTGCCGCTTTTCGGGCGGGCAGGCTCGGGGGCGGCGGGCGATGCTGCCGTCCCGACGCCGCCGGCGGCGGGACCGGGCTTCGCGGCCGCGGCGGCAGCCGCCGCATCCGATCCGGTGTCCGGCGCGCCCCAGGGTGCGGCGCCGCCCGCAGTCGTTGCCGCTGCCGTCCGCTCCGGCTCGGGATCGGGGGCCGCGGGCGATGCCGTGCCGCCGGCCTCGCCCGGTGCCGCGGCCGCGGCTGGCTGATTACGATCGTGCGGTCGCGGTTGGCTTTTGTCGTCGTTGTTCATGCTCCCGGTTCCGCTGAAGTGGCCCTGCATCAACAGAGTATCGGCGAAATCCGCGTTCGACGAGAGCGAATCCGCAGACGAGAAATCGGCCTCGCTGCCGTTGCCGGCTTCGCCGGCGGCGCCGACCATGTCGAGCAGCGAAGGTTGGGTCGGCTCCTCGGCGACGATCACCCGTCGCCACTGCAACGCCGCCGCAGCGTCGGCGACGGCGGTGCTGAGACAGAACAGATCGAGCCCGGCGGCAGCATCGGCCAGCCCCGTCCGGCGCAGCAGGCGGACCAGGGTCGTGCCGGTCCGTGGCGAGAACACCAGCACCCCGTCCAGCCGGCCGCCGCGGATCAAAGCTGCGAGCTCCGCGGACAGCGCCTCCGCCGGGCGGGCCTGGTAGAGCACGGCCCGGCGGTAGGCGAAGCCGCCCGCGCCCAGCGCGCCGGCGAGGTCGCCCGCCCGCTCGCTGGCGGCGATGTGGAGGACGGCGCCCGCCGCCGGATCGAGCAGCCGCCGCGCCAGCTCCGCCAGCGCGTCGACGTCGCCGGAGGCGCTCTCCACCCGCGCGAAGCCGGCTTGCCCGGCCGCCCTCGCGGTGGCGTCGCCCACCGCCAGCAATGGCAGGCCCCGCTCCGGACTGCGTGCGGCAAAGGCCCGCACCCCGTTGGCACTGGTCGCCAGCAGCGCCTGGACGCCGGCGAGGTCGGGCGGCGGCCCGCCGAGCGAGACGATGGTGAGCAGCGGCTCGACGACCGGATGGTGTCCCATGGCGCGCAGCGCGGCTGCCAGCCCGCGCGCATCCGCGGCCGGGCGGGTCACCCACAGCGTCTGCCGGCTGGTCGGGGAAGCCTCCGCCATGGCAGCTACGCCTCGAAGAAGCCGGGGCCGGCGCGGCTGCGCAGCTCGCGGCCGAGATCGGCGCCCATCTTGGCGCCGTCGGCGATGCCGCCCGAGCGCAGGCCCTCGATCAGCCGCGAGCCGTCCGGACGCGCCACCAGCCCGCGCAGCGAAAGCCCGCCGTCCTCGGCATGGCGGGCGAGGCCGCCGATCGGCGTGCGGCAGGAGCCGTCGAGCAGCGCCAGCATCGCCCGCTCGGCAACCACCTCGCGCGCGGCGCCGGCATCGTCGATGGCGGCGAGCATCGCGCGGATCGCCTCGTCACCCTCGCGACAGGTGACGCCCACCGCGCCCTGGCCTACCGCCGGCAGCATCTCCTCGACCTCCAGCGCCGTGCCGATCGTCTCCAGGCCGAGGCGGCGCAGCCCTGCCCGCGCCAGCAGGGTCGCGGCGACGGCACCGTCGCGCACCCGCGCCAGCCGGGTATGGACATTGCCGCGCAGCAGCCCGACCTGCACGTCCGGGCGCCGCGCCAGGATCTGGGCACGGCGGCGCGGCGACGAGGTGCCGACGAGCGCGCCCGCCGGCAGCTCGGCGAGGCGGGCGACAGACGCGATCAGCACGTCGCGCGGATCCTCGCGCGGCAGTACCGCGGCCAGCACGATCCCGTCCGGCAGCCAGGTTGGCAGGTCCTTGACCGAGTGGACGGCGATGTCGATGCGGCCGTCCAGCATCGCCTCGTCGATCTCCTTGCTGAACAGCCCTTTGCCACCCACCTCAGCCAGCGGCCGGTCGGTGACCTTGTCGCCGGTGGTGCGGATGACCGCGACGGTGAAGGCCGCATCGGCGCCGGCGTCCGCCAGCCGGGCGCGCACCAGCTCGGTCTGCGCCAGCGCCAGCGGGCTGCCGCGGGTGCCGATGCGGATCGGCGGGGCGGGTGGGGACGGCGGCAACGGCTTCTCCCATGCTTCTTTTCACCGTGCTAACGGTACTGTGCCGCCGCGGGTTTCGCGACGGGTTTCGCCGCAGGCAGTGCGAGGACACGGACGCATGATCATGCTCGGCATCGAGACCAGCTGCGACGAGACGGCGGCGGCGATCGTCGCCGACGACCGGCGCATCCTCGCCGATCTCGTGCTGTCGCAGGAGAGCGAGCACCGGCCGTTCGGCGGCGTCGTTCCCGAGGTGGCGGCACGGGCGCATCTCGCCCACATCGACGGGCTGATCGGCCGGGCGATGCAGGCTGCGGGCGCCGGCTTCGCCGATCTCGCCGGCGTCGCCGCGACCGGCGGGCCGGGGCTGATCGGCGGCGTCATCGTCGGGGTGACGACGGCCAAGGCGATCGCCGCGGTGCACGGCCTGCCGTTCCTCGCCGTCAACCATCTGGAGGGGCACGCGCTGTCGGCGCGGCTGAGCGACGACATCGCCTTTCCCTACCTGCTGCTGCTGGTCTCCGGCGGCCACTGCCAGCTGCTGATCGTCGAAGGGGCGGGGAGCTACCGCCGGCTCGGCACCACCATGGACGACGCGCTCGGCGAGGCGTTCGACAAGGTGGCGAAGATGCTGGGGCTGGGCTACCCCGGCGGCCCGGCGGTGGAGCGGGCGGCGCGCGCCGGCGATCCACGCGCTGTTGCCCTGCCGCGGCCGATGCTCGGGCGGCCGGGCTGCCACTTCTCGTTCTCCGGGCTGAAAACGGCGGTGCGCCATGCGGCGGCCGGGCTGCCGGAGGCGGGTCCGGCGCGGGACGGGGCCGTCGCCGACCTGTGCGCCTCGTTCCAGGCGGCGGCGGCCGAGGCGCTGGCCGATCGCACCCGCAACGCGCTCGCCCTCTTCCGCGCGCGGCACCCCGGGCCGGCGACGCTGGTGATCGCCGGCGGCGTCGCCGCCAACGCCTACCTGCGCGGCCGTCTCGCCGCCCTGGCGAAGGCCGAAGGCGCGCGGCTGGTGGCGCCGCCGCTGCGGCTGTGCACCGACAACGCCGCGATGATCGCCTGGGCCGGGATCGAGCGCTTGCACCTCGGCCTGACCGACCCCCTCGACTTCGCCCCGCGCCCGCGCTGGCCGCTCGACCCGCAGGCCCCGCCGGTCGGCTACGCTGGGGTAAAGGCTTAACGAGCGGTGCGTCGCTGCGTTGAAGCGCTGATGTATATATACAAGTGCAAATTCAGATATAGTGTTGCTAATCTAATGAAAGCCTATTTCAGAAATATATGTCTTCAGATAAGCCAATTTTACGTAACATCAGGCCAAGCTTAGTAAGTTTATACTCATTAGACGCGCCTTCTTCGGAAAGACTGCCGCCATCTACAACAGTACAATGAATAAACCCAGTAGACTCTAGGTTAGATACAACATATGATTCCTTGAGGTCTCCATCTTGATCAATTGCCCGCCACATACCGGTCACAGGAGCATATTTTAAAGAATATAGATCAGCTATATAAGATCTATTAATCATATAACAAATGCGAGTAGCGGTATCTAATGCTATGGCTTTCTGTAGAACAGCTTTCATCATTCTTCCCATGATTAGAGATTTCCCGATATCATCACATTCATCAATTAGAGTGAAGACGGTCACCTGAAAGCGATGCCACTGCTGTTCATCAGCTTCTAATGTTTCAAAAAACTCATCTCGCTCGGACTCGTCAACCTCATCAATAGGTGACAAAAACATCACCACCTTCTTTGCGTATATAGCATCTCTAATCGTAGCTGCTGTCCGAATCAGACTTAGCACGGCGGTTGCCAAGGGTGGAACACCGCAACTCCCAGCACTTGCGTCAGAGAACGCTGCTATAACCTCATGGAGGTGTGAGGACCGCATTGCATCAGGAAGGACTCTCAGTAGTGCGTGCATTCACATCTCCAATGGAAATTATCTATGACGTCAAACCCCCTCGGCCGGGACTAGGCGGACGATGCCGCCGTGGTGCTCGTCGTCGGTGCCGAAGAACAGCTCCGGTGCGCCTCCGGGCTGCGGGCGCACGGCGATGCCCTCGACCTTGATCCCGTCGAGGGTCGCCAGCCGCGCCGGCGGCGCATCGAGAACGACGGCGGGCTGCCCCGCGGCGTCCGCTTCGAGGCGGCCGATGCGCCAGATGACGCTGCGGAACGGGCCGCGGTCGTTGCCGGTATCGATCGCCGAGGCAACGTAGATGCGGCCGGCGTCGTCGATGTCGATGGCGCTGACCGGGCGGGCGTAGCGGCCGGTGGGGGCGGGCGCGGCGAACGCCACCTCGCGGAACGGCCCGAACGCCAGCGGCTGCAGCGTCATATCGGCCCAGCGCAGCAGCGTCTGCGACTGGCCCTCGGCGCGCTCGGCGAAGAGGAAGACGAGGCGATCGCCGATGCGGGCCACGGCGGTGCCCTCGACGTTCTCAACCGGTACGGGCCAGTTCCCCGCCTGGGTGATCGTCAACTGGCGGTCGTGGTACTCGGCGACGAAGATCCGCTGTAGCGGAGCACCAGCACGCCTGGCCGAGCCGCTTTCCGCCAGCAGGAACGACGAGGTGCCGGGGATGCGGGCGATGCTCTCCAGGTCACTGGCCGGCGGCTGCGATGGCGGCCAGGCAACGGCGAGAACCTGCACGCCGGGGCCAGCGGCGGAAGCCGGCAGGGAGACCAGGCTCGCCCGCGGCAGACCGTCCGCCTTGGCGTCGTGAACGACGAGGAAAGTGCTGTCCTGCACCCAGGCGAGGCCGCTCACGTCGGCGAGGCCAGCGGTCGCCGGCGGTGCGGCGCTGCCGCGATCGCCGCCGGCGCAGCCCGGCAGGGCGAGGACGGTCACCAGGGCGGCGAGAACGGCCTTTTGCCGGAGCGTCATGTTCGAGCCTCCGTACGCAAGAGGAAATCAGGCGACGCGGTAGGGAATTTCCGAGATGGCAATGTCGCACACCGCGATCTGCTTCTTGCTCAGCAGCATATCGAGCGCAATGCGGTTGAGGTCCTTGCTCGGCCCCGGCCCGACCAGCACTTCCTTGATCAGGCCGCGGTCGGCGATGTCAACCTCGACGAACGGCCGCATCGATTTCTGGTTCTCGTGGAAGTGGAATTCGCCGGGGTTGGACGGGATGTAGACGATACGCCATTCGTCTTCCTCGACGAAGGCCGGATACTTGACCAGCGGCGCAAGGCACGCCGCCACCGCCCGCCACGCCTCGTACCACCGCGCGCTGTAGGTGTCGTCGCTGGAATGCAGGTGGCTGTGCCGGTTGTACAGCTCCAGCGTCTTTTCGACGAGCAGCTCGGCGTAGTCGTACTGCTGCTGTGGGTCGTAAACGACGTAGGACGGGTAGCACAGCCGTCCGTCGAAGACGTCCAGCAGCTTGGCGGTATCGAAGCCGATGGCGAAGCCGCCTTCCCCCCGTCCGTACGCCCGCCACTGGCTCAGGTCGTCGCGCTTGCTGGTGAAGCAGAAGACGAAGCACGGCATGTAGTGGGCGACGCCGAAGCTGTCCGGGCGGATGAACTTGTAGATCACCTCGATGATGCCCTGGCGGTGCGAGGGACCCTGCTTCTTGTCGGTGATCACCCGGCTCAGCAGCTCGGCGCCGTAGGCGTATTCCTTGGCATCGTTCATGAAGGCGATGTGCGAGGCGCGCAGCCTGCCGGTATCGAGGATGCCCATCAGCCCGGCGCAGGTGGTGTAGTGGTAGACCGTCGCCGGGATGCCGCGGGCGTTGTGAATGGCATGGATGCTCAGCGCCACCTCGCGAATCTCATCCAGCTCGCGCTGGTCGATGCGGAAGTCCTTCTCGAGCAGTTTGAACATCTTGCTTCCCCTGGACAGCAAAGGCGCGAGAGCCGCCGGCTGTGCGGCAAGATCGGCGGCGACCACGGCTGGCGGCGCCCCTGCAGAGGCCTCCCACCGGCTAACAGTGCCCTCTTCGGAGCCTGAGCGCAATTCGGCGCAGCCTCCGGTTTCTGCCCGGGGTGGGGCGAGCGATTGCGGTTGCAGGGGCAATATTCACCATCCGGCCGGCGGGCGGCATCCCGGTTGACCGTGGCTGTAACAAAAGTTCACGGAGCGATGGATGGAGAATCGCAAGGACTTGGTGTAGGCTCGCGCCGGCTCGACGGAATTAGATCGCAAGTCCATGGGCATGCACGATTATCCGGCGCTGGTGCTGAATGCGGACTTCCGCCCGCTGAGCTACTTTCCGTTGTCGTTGTGGTCCTGGCAGGAAGCGGTGAAGGCGGTGTTCATGCGCCGCGTCCACGTCCTGTCGGAATACGACCGCAAGGTGCGCTCACCCAGCCGGGAGATGGCGCTGCCCAGCGTCATCGTGCTCAAGCAGTACGTGCCGGCGGCGCGGCGGCCGGCGTTCACCCGCTTCAACGTCTTCCTGCGCGACCGCTTCACCTGCCAGTACTGTGGCGAGGCGCTGCCGGCCGAGCGGCTCACCTTCGATCACGTCATCCCGCGCGTCCGCGGCGGCCGCACCGAGTGGACCAACGTCGTCACCGCCTGCGAGCCGTGCAACCTCAGCAAGGGCCACCGCCTGCCGAAGGATTCCGGCGTCTGGCCGCTGCACCCGCCGTACCAGCCGACGACCTGGGAGCTGCAGGAGAACGGCCGCGGCTTCCCGCCCAACCACCTCCACGAAAGCTGGCGCGACTACCTTTATTGGGACAGCGAGCTGGAGGCGAGCTGATCCCGGTGGCGGCGAGCCGCCCGGCGCCGGTGGTCGGAACTGGCGGCGGCATGGCTCTGCAGTGAGAAATGCTGGCGGTCGCCTGTGGCGGAGCGCGCGTGCGCCCCTCCCCAGGCGAAACGCCCTGCATTACTGGGCCGGTACTGCCGCCGCTTCCGGCATCCGGTCGTCATAGGTTGCCCGCAGCTGCCGCGCCGCTTCGACCATGTGGGTGAGGGCAGGCTCGACCTCCGCCCAGCCGCGGGTCTTCAGGCCGCAGTCGGGATTCACCCACAGCTTCTCCGGCTTGATGACTTCGGCCGCCTTCACCAGCAGCGCTTTCATTTCTGCCGTGCTGGGGACCCGCGGAGAGTGAATGTCCCAGACGCCGGGGCCGATCTCGTTCGGGTAGTAGAACTCGACGAACGCATCGAGCAATTCCATCTGCGAGCGCGAGGTCTCGATGGAGATGACGTCGGCGTCGAGGGCGGCGATCGACAGCATGATGTCGTTGAACTCGGAGTAGCACATGTGGGTGTGAATCTGCGTGGCGTCGGCGACCCCCGAGGTCGCCAGGCGGAAGCAGTCCACCGCCCAGCGCAGATAGCTGTCGCGGTCGGCCTTCCGCAGGGGCAGGCCCTCCCGCAGCGCCGGCTCGTCGATCTGGATGATGCCGATGCCCGCCCGCTCGAGGTCGACGACCTCGTCGCGGATCGCCAGCGCCAGCTGCCGGCAGGTCTCCGAGCGCGGCTGGTCATCGCGGACGAACGACCACTGCAGCATCGTCACCGGTCCGGTCAGCATGCCCTTCACCGGCCGCGGCGTGAGGGACTGCGCATGCGCGGTCCACCGCACGGTCATTGGCTGCGGCCGCGAGACATCGCCGAAGATCAGCGGCGGCTTGACATAGCGGGAGCCGTACGACTGCACCCACCCGTGCTGGGTGAAGGCGAAGCCGTCGAGCAGCTCGCCGAAATATTCGACCATGTCGTTGCGCTCGAACTCGCCGTGGACGATGACGTCGAGGCCGAGGGCTTCCTGCTTGTGGATGGCCTTTTCGGTCTCCGCGGCGAGGAAGGCCTCGTAGGCGGCGGCGCCGGTCTCTCCCCGCCGGAACGCGGCGCGCGCCTTGCGGACCTCGGCGGTCTGCGGAAACGATCCGATCGTCGTCGTCGGAAACAGCGGCAGGTCGATGTGCGAGCGCTGGACTTCCCGCCGCACGCTGAACGGTCTGTGGCGGATGAAATCGGCGTCGCTCAGGGCGGCGGCGCGGGCCTTGACGCCCTGATTGTGGATGCGCCCGGAGGTTGCGCGCGACCGCGCCGCGACGTCGCTGGCAATGAAGATGTCCGCAACCGCGTGCCGGCCCTTATCGCCGGCGGTGGCCAGGATGCGAATCTCCGCCAGCTTCTGCGTGGCGAACGCCAGCCACGACTTGAGCTCGACGTCGAGCTTCGTCTCCTGGTCGAGGTCGACCGGGCAATGAAGCAGCGAGCAGGAGGGAGCAACCTCGACGCGGTCGCTGCCGAGCGCCGTGACCGCACGCTGGACAGCCGGCGCGAGGCGGCTGAGGTCAGCGCGCCAGACGTTGCGCCCGTCGATGACGCCGATCGACAAGGTCTGGTTGTCCCCGATATGGGCGAGCGTTGTGTCGAGCTGATGCGGGGCGCGGACGAGATCGATGTGCAGGCCGCTGACCGGCAGGCTGATGGCGAGGTCGTGGTTGTCGCCAAGGCCCCCGAAGTAGGAGGCGAGCATGATCTTCAGGCTTGACGCGGACAAGGCCGTGTAGGCTTGGCGCAGCGCTGCCCGCTGCGCCGGCGACAGGTCGCACACCAGGATCGGCTCATCGAGCTGAACCCAGTCGGCCCCCGCAGCCGCCAGCTGATCCAGTATCTGGTGATATACCGGAAGCACGGACTCCAGCAGTGAAAGCGGATCCAGCCCTCTCGACTTCGGCTTGCCCAGAGACAGGAAGGTTACCGGGCCAACGATAACCGGGCGGGTAACGATGCCGAGGGCCTTTGCCTCGTTGAATTCATCGACGACTTTGGTCGACTGCTGCGAGAATTGCTGGTTCTCGTAAAATTCCGGGACGATGTAATGGTAGTTGGTATCAAACCACTTGGTCATCTCCATCGCCGGCGCGTCGGCCGTTCCCCGCGCCATGGCGAAGTAGGTCTCTGGGCCGACGTTGCCGCCGGGGTGGCGGAAGCGCGGGGGCACGGCGCCGAGCATCGCCGCGGTATCGAGCATATGGTCGTACAACGAGAAGTCGTTGGACGGGATGACGTCGATGCCGGCCTGCTGCTGCAGGCGCCAGTGCCGGGCACGAAGGCTGGCGGCGGTCGCCGCCAGCGCCGCGTCGTCGGCGTCCCCTTTCCAGAAGGCTTCGGTTGCCGTTTTCAGCTCCCGGCGGGCGCCGATGCGAGGAAAGCCGAGATTGGCGGCTCGGGTCATGGGGTGCGTCTCCTTGGGCTCGCGGTGGTTTTCGGGGAGTTGGCGAAGGCGGCGGCTCGGCGGTGGCGGCCGATGAAGGTCAGCAGGTCGAGGATCTGGCGCTGCTGGGCGGACAGGCAGGGGTTGTCCTTCGCCGCAATCCGGGCCAGCAGCGCCCGGGCGGCGGCAGAAGGATCATCGGCGGGCGCCAGCGTGGACAGCCAGGCAAGGACGAGGGTGGCCGCATCCTCGTCGGCACTCCGCCGGGACTCGAAGAGGGTGACGATAAGGCCGGCGGGATCGCCCGGCACAGGCGGCAGCAGAGGGTCTTTCGACCGTTGCGCGCGACTGAACCGCGGAACGAGGCCCTGGGAAAATCCCGGGACACGTCGGTCAGGCCGATCCGCAGGCCGCGGCGCTGGCCGCGGCGACGACATCTTACGCCGGCCCGAGCGCCATGGGACGGAAGGGAATTCTGCAAATACCGGGAATACACGCGGGTCTGGCCCGCAATGGCCTTGCCATCTCTCTGCCCTCCGCCGAACACCCCGCCCGGCCACCGAGTGGACACATTGACGGTAGGTCTCCTGGCTCGCGGGCGTGGGGGGCTCGCCTTCCCAGGAACGGCAGCGCCGTTTCCCAGTGGCTTAAGAGGAGCACCCTTCACCGCATACAGTTGCGGGGGCAGCTTCGGACTTGCGAGACCAGCGCCGGGGCCGGATGGCCGGCACCTCGGGTCGCGCACCGAATTCCCTGTTATGCCCTTGCGGGCACCGTCGGCGGCCAGTCTTGTCGATCACGCAGCCACTGTCAATCGGCAGCAAGAGCGTGCTGGCCTCGCGTTCCGGCGGGCGGTGTCGGCGGCGAAGTGCCTGAACCGGGGGCCGATTATCCCGGCAGCACCGCCCTTGGCGGGGCAATGCGTTGCGCTTCCTTCCGCCCGCCCGGCTCGGAGTGCTATGATCCGCAGCGGATCTTGCCGGAAGCCACGCCGCGACGGAACGCCGTCGCTGGGTGGCCGGCGTCGCGGGTCGCGGCCTCAGGCTGCACGAGAAGGGGCGTTTGCATGGCCGCTGCCACCAGGACCATCGCGCGGCGATCCGGCTGGATCGCCCGGATCGTCAACGCCGGTGCCTTCGCCGGCCTGCCCTCGCTACAGCGGGCGGCTGAGCGGCTCGGCCTCGCGCCGTGGCGCCGTCCGGCCGGCCTTGCGGCGACATCCTGAAATGTACCCGCCGGCGCGCATCGTCTGTCTCAGCCAGGACGCCACCGAGACGCTCTATCTCCTCGGCGAGCAGCATCGCATCGTCGGCATTTCCGGCTACACCGTCTGGCCGCCGCAGGCGCGCAAGGAAAAGCCGCGCGTCTCGGCGTTCATTTCCGCCGACATCCCGAAGATCCTCGCGCTCGAACCGGACCTCGTGCTCACCTTCTCCGACCTGCAGGCGGAGATCGTTGCCGAGCTCATCCGTGCCGGCGTGGCCGTCCACGCCTTCAATCAGCGGACCGTCGCCGAAATCCTCGAGACGATCCTGACGCTGGGCGCGCTGGTCGGCGCCGCCGAGCGTGCCGGCATGCTCGTCGAGCGTCTCGCCGCCAATCTGGAAACCACCCGCAGGCGCAGCGCGGCCCGCGCCGGCCGGCCCAAGGTCTATTTCGAGGAATGGGACGAGCCGATGATTGCGGGGATCGCCTGGGTTTCGGAGCTGATCGACATTGCCGGCGGCATCGACATCTTTCCCGAGCTTGCCGGCGGCAAATCGGCCAGGGATCGGCTGGTAACGGCAGACGAGGTCATCCGCCGGGCGCCGGACATCATCATCGGGTCGTGGTGCGGGAAGAAGTTCGGCAAGGACAAGGTCGCCGCCCGCCCGGGCTTCGCTGCCATCCCGGCCGTCCGCCAGCATAATTTGCATGAGATCAAGTCGGCGCTCATCCTCCAGCCCGGGCCGGTGGCACTGACCGAAGGCGTCGCCGCGCTCGAGGCGATCATCGGCGCAAGCGTGCAGGGCCCCGGCGGCAGCGCGGCCACGCAGGGACCGGCCGGCATTGCCATTTCCTGATCTCGCAAAGACGGCCCCCTCCTGGCCTCGTCGTTCATGAACCGTCCGGAGACAGCGCCGCAGGCAGCCTTCTGCGTGCATCAGGAGCCGGGCTGGATGCTGCTGAGCTTCACCCGCATGCAGCGGATGGTGAGCTGGTCCATCTCGCATCCCGGCTTTCGCGACGCGGACCAGATCGCGTGGCTGCAGGTCAGGAACAGCGACCTGACGCCGGACGTCGATGCCGCCGACTTCCTGCGCACCCGGCTGCAACGAATGTGCGTGCCGAACGCCATCGGGTTGATGACGTCGGGCGAGCTTCGCCACCAGCACATCACCGCCGTGCGCGACGGCGTCGCGGCCACCTGCGTGATGACGCTCGGCCTCAGCAACGCCGAGCGGGTGGGCCGGCGGATGGCGCCGCGTCCCGCGCCCGGCCGCCTCGGCACCATCAACATGGTGTGCCACCTCTCGGTCCCTCTGGAGGATGCAGCGCTGCTGGAGGCGCTGTCGGTCGCGACCCAGGCACGAACCGTGGCGATCGTCGACTGCCACCACGAGCGCACCCCCCGGGGCGGCGTCATCACCGGCACCGGCACAGATTGCATCGTCGTCTGCTGCCCGCTGGGCGTCCCGCGTGAGCCGTTCGCCGGCCTGCATACGCCGGTCGGCGAAGCTCTCGGTGCGGCGGTGCTGGAAGCGACGCGACGGGCCATGCGCTACTGGATCCGCAAGTATCACGACCCGAGCGCTTAACGGTCCATCGTCGGTCTCGGCGAGGAGCGGCTGTGGCGGCATGGAGCGGCAGCGCCGAGTGGCCGAACTTGCTTTTGCTTGCTTTCGCAACAACCATCTTTCAGTCGCACGCTTTGATCGGAAAGCTCGGTGATGGTCCACGCGCTGATTGAGCGGCTTGCCCGGAGCGGCCTCGTCCTGCTGCTGGCCCTCGGCGGTTGCGTCGCCCCGACCCCTTATCAGCAGGCCGTGGATGGCCAGGGCTACCGCGACCAGGCGATCGAGGAGGACCGCTACCGGGTGACATTTTCCGGAAACTCCGTCACTCCCAGGGAAACGGTTGAAAACTACGTTCTCTTCCGGGCCGCCGAACTCACGCTGCAGACCGGCCACGCATGGTTCCGGATCGTCGATCAGGACGTCACGGCGGACATCGCCTACCGGACGACGGCAATGAGCGCTCTGCCCGCTGCGGGGATTGCTCCCTTTCCCTATTACGTCTACAGGGGGCCGGTTTTCATCGAAGCGGACAGCCGGCCG
>JBDHSN010000091.1:0-12815 GCA_039808105.1 Rhodospirillales bacterium | reverse complement strand
GCCGAGATCATGTTGGCGATGCTGCCGCCGATGGGAAAGTAGGTGCCGCCGACCGGCCCGGTGCCGATGCGCACGAAACGGGCTTCCGCCGCCGGTGCTGCCAGCGCCCGGTTCGTCACCGCCGCGATCCCGGCGCAGAGCGTTGCCAGCAGCAGCAGAAGGGAGAGCCGGTAAAGGGAGAGCATCGGAGAACGTGAAACCACCGGACACCTTGGCCGCAGCCGCCAGCCTACGTCGCCGGCGGTCTTCCGCCAAGCGGGTGTTGACCGCCTTTGCGGCGCCCACCCGCAGCAGGCGGCGTTGCGCGACTTCTTTGCGCTATGCCACACCGGGGCATGCCCGCGACGGGAGAAGCGCGTGCCCCCGGCAGCCGCCACTGATTCGGCGGCCTACTCCTCGCGATGAACGGCGAGGGTGTGACCGTCGCGATGGAGAACCGCGCGCGACCACAACCCCGCCTCGTCGTACCACATCTCCCCCTCCCAGGCGGCGCCCTGAAAGCGGAAGTGGCTGTCGCCGACGGCGGGGGTTGCGGTGAAATCGACGACGGCGCCGTTCTGGGCATCGATGATCCGCGTCTGCCGGGTGATGGCGCGGCACCACAGCGCATTGCTGGTGAGCAGCCCGGGCGGCGCGCGGCAGGGACCGAGCGGGCCGGTGATCTCGAGCCCGTGCGGGGTCGCGTGGCCGCCGACGTCGTAGACGTCGCCGTGCTCCTCGGTGTGCGTCCGCAGGCTGGCCAGCGCGCCGTCGCGCCAGCGCTCCTCACCGTCGTGGAGGAAGCGGAACATGGTGATCGGCCCGAACGTCACCTTCATGTCGATGCGGGTGGTCACCGCTGCCTCGCGGCCGCCGCCGGCGGGGCGGATGACGACGCGGTAGCTGCCGATGCGCTTGTCCTTCCAGCGCAGCGCAAAGCCGAGGTCGAGCGGGCCGGCCGGCGGGAAGGCGGCGGCGAGGGGATCCTCCGCGGCGCTGGCGATCACGCCCGGCCCCTGCCGATGATGCGACGAATGTCGTGCCCCAACAGTCTGCTTCCCCCTGATTGCCTGGCGGAGCGCCCCCGTTCTGCGGGGCGGGCGATCCTCCGCCCCGCGGCCGCTGCCGGCGGCGCTGCCGTCCCTACAGCCGCGCCTTCAGCCCGACCGAGGCGAGGAAGTTCTCCATCGAGCCGGCGCGCAGCAGGTTGATGGCGCATCCCAGCTCGCGGTCGCCGCTCTCGCCGATGGCCGGGCAGGCGTTGACGTCGACCGCGCCGCGGGTGCTGTGGCGTGCTTCGCCCTGCGCCGGCAGCGCGCCCGGCAGGTCGACCTCGTGCGCCGGCTCGCCGCCGTCGTCGCCGCCGGTCAGCGTCACGTCGGGGATCACCCCGCGCGCCTGGATGGCCTCGCCGGACGGCGTGTAGTAGAGCGCCGTGGTCAGCTTCAGCGCGCCCTCCACCGGCAGCCGCATCACCGTCTGCACCGAGCCCTTGCCGAACGAGCGGGTGCCGATGACGGTGGCCCGCTCGTGATCCTGCAGGGCGCTGGCGACGATCTCCGAGGCCGATGCCGAGCCGGCGTTGACCATGACGACGATCGGCAGGCCGTCGATGAGATCGCCTCGTTCCGCCCGGAACGTCCGGTCGGAGCCCAGCTCCCGGCCACGGATGCTGACGATGGTGCCGCTCTGCAGGAACTCGTCGCTGACCGCCAGCGACTGGTCGAGCAGGCCGCCGGGATTGTTGCGCAGGTCGATGACCAGCCCCTGCAGCTTGCCGCCGGTGTTGCGCTTCATCTCGGCGATGGCGGTCTCGACGCCGTCGGCCACCTTCTCGTTGAAGCTGACGATGCGCAGGTAGCCGACGTTGCCCTCCAGCCGCCAGCGCAGCGGCTCGATGGTGATGATCGCCCGGGTGATCGAGACGTCGAAGGGCGGATTGTCGTCGCGCTGGATGCCGAGGCGGATACGGCTGCCGGGCTCGCCGCGCATGGCGTTGACCGCATCGCGCAGGCTCATCCCGTCCACCGGCTTGCCGTCGATGGCGCTGATCACGTCACCCGGCTTCAGGCCGGCGCGGTCGGCGGGGGTCCCCTCGATTGGCGAGATCACCTTGATCCGGCCTTCCTCCTGGGTGACCTGGATGCCCAGCCCGCCGAACTCGCCGGAGGTGACCATCTCCGATTCGCGCAGCTCTTCCGGGTTGAGATAGGCGGAGTGCGGGTCGAGCGAGGCGGTCATCGCGTCGAGGGCGGCTTCCACCAGCGCGCCCGCCGGCATCGAGCCGGGCTGCGGGTCCTTGGCGCGCACCCCCGCGATGGCCGAGTCGATCAGCTTCTGCTCCGGCACATCTTCGACATAGGCGGCGCGGATGCGCTTGTACGCGTCCCGGAAATGCTTGAGTTGCCGGGTATTGCCGGGGTCGCTGGCGTAGGTCTTGAAGATCGCGTTAAAGCGCGACAGTTCGTCGCTGGAGCTGTTGTCGCTCCAGCGGTGGGCGTCCGAGGTTCCGGCCTGGGCGTAGCGGCGGCCGTCGTAGTCGCCGCTGCAGCCATTGAGGGCAGGCGAGATGGTCGCGCCGAGGGCAACCATCGCCACCACCAGCACGATCGTTCGAACGCTCTTCAGGAGACGCAAACGGCCTTCCATCTGCTGCCTACTGCCTGCCTGGGAAGTGAATGGTTGGGTTGAAAGCGGCTTGGGCGGGCGCGCTCGGGACCCTGCTATGGGGATATGGTCGATACCCGTTGTAGTGCAATCCGATATCGCGGGTGGGGGCCGGCGAATCGGCACAAATCATGCGGTTGCCCTCTGGCCGGAGCCGCTCGCCGAGCGCATCGCTTCCGCCGGAAGGGAGGGAGTCAGCACGAAGGCGCAGCGCAGGGCGAGGGTAAACAGCACCAGCGCCCCGGCCTGATGGAGCGCCGCGACCGGCACCGCGACATAGCTGAGCAGCGTCGCAACCCCGAGGGAAAACTGCACCGGCACCCACAGCACCAGCATGTTCGCCGCGCGGCGGGCCTGCGGTGACAGCGGCATCCCTCGCAGCGACCAGCGGAACGCGAAGATCGCGAGCAGGGTTGCCGTCGCCAGCAGCCGGTGCATGAACTGGACGGTGGTCACGTCTTCGAAGAACGACCGCCACCACGGCGAGGAGGCGAAGATGGCGCCGGGGATCAGCTCGCCGTCCATCAGCGGAAAGGTGTTGTAGGCGAAGCCGGCATCGAGCCCGGCGACGAAGCCGCCGGCAAGGATGGTCAGCAGCACGAGGGCAACGATGCCGCGGGCGCGCAGCATCGCCGCGGCGGGCGGCAGCGGGTGCTGCAGCCCCCGCGCGAGCAGCCGCATTGCCACCCACAGAATCGCGCTGTAGATCGCTAGCGCCATGCCCAGGTGCGCCACCAGCCGGTACTGGCTGACGTCGGGGCGGTCGACGAGGCCGCTCTTGACCATGTACCAGCCGAGACCGCCCTGCAGGCCGCCGAGCACGAAGATGCCCGCCAGCTTCCAGCCGAGACCGCCGCTCACCCAGCGCCGCACCAGGAAGAAGGCCAGCGGCAGGGCGAAGGCAACGCCGATCAGCCGACCCCACAGGCGGTGGATGTACTCCAGCCAGTAGATTTCCTGGAACTGCGCCAGCGACATGCCGGCATTGATCTTCTGGTACTCGGGAAAGGCACGGTAGGCGGCAAACGCCTCCTCCCAGGCGGCGTGCGACAGCGGCGGCAGCCATCCGGTGACCGGCCGCCATTCCACCATGGACAGCCCGGAATCGGTCAGGCGGGTGAGCCCTCCGAGGATCACCATGAGAATTACCATGCCGCCCATCAGCAGCAGCCAGATGCCGATGATCAGCTCGCGCGAACGCTGCTGCGTCTTCGTCTGTTCCACCCGCCGAGGTTTCCTTTGCGGCGCCCCCGTTGCAACTGTCCGCACATTACCGGCGCCCGAATTGCCGCGCCACGGCAAAAATTCCGCCTCTGTTCGCAAGAGCCGCGCCTTGATCAAAGCCCTCTGTGCTTGCGGGCAGGGGGGCATTGGCATAGGAGTCGCTGGATCAGCTGCCGAGGGCAAACGCGGAGCATGTCGTTGGCCGAGCCCGTCCATCCCGTGCATCTCGTCGGCGCCGGCCCCGGCGATCCCGACCTGCTGACCCTGAAGGCGCTGCGGGTGCTGCAGCAGGCCGAGGTGGTCGTCTACGACAAGCTGGTCTCCGATGCGATCCTGGCGCTGGTTCCGGCGGGCGCCACGCGAATCTTCGCCGGCAAGGTCGCCCGCAACCATCACATGCCGCAGGCGGAGATCAACGCGCTGCTGATCAGTCTCGCCCGCAGTGGCCGCCGCGTCGTCCGCCTGAAGGGCGGCGATCCGTTCCTGTTCGGCCGCGGCGGCGAGGAGGCCGAAGCACTCGCCGGCAGCGGGTTGCCGTTCGTCATCGTTCCCGGCGTCACGTCGGCTTCCGGATGCACCGCCTATGCCGGCATCCCGCTGACCCACCGCGGCCTCGCCCACGGGGTGCGCTTCATCACCGGACACACGCAAGGCGAGGAAGGCAGCCTCGATCTCAACTGGGCCAGCCTCGCCGATCCCGACACCACCCTCGTGGTCTACATGGGCCGGATCAACGTTGCCCGGATCGCCGGAGAACTGATCGCCCACGGCCTTTCCGCCGATACGCCGGCGGCGGCGATCATCGACGGCACCCGGCCGGAGCAGCAGACGCTGCGAACGACGCTGGCGCTGCTGCCGGAGCAACTCACCACGTTGTCGCGGGCAGCCCCGACGCTGCTGGTGATCGGACGCGTCGTCGCGCTGGCCGAAGTGTTGACCGGGGTCGCGGGTGCGGGGCAGGGCAGCGGCCGTTCGACGGGCTGAAGCGATCGCCCCCAGCCCCGACGGGTTCGCGTTCCCTGCATGTCTGCGTGGCGTTTTTCGAACGGTCCTCGCGAAACACACAATTAGCGGCCAGTTTTTCCCTGTTTCGCTCTATATGTGGTGTTTCTGGCTTGGCAGCCGCCACCATCCACTGCCTTCGCCGACGACGCCGGCGATGGTAATGTGTGCCGTCTTTTAATCGGGATGCCCGATCGTTGGCGGCTGAGGCTCTGGCAGTCGGGATCCCATCCGCGTGCTTGCGAGGGCGACCGACATGATCGCGAGAGCCGTCATCGTCCGCGAACTTGGCGCCGAGCGCCTGCTTGTTCCGGCACTTCTCGAGGAAGCGCACAGGGCCGGGAGGCAGGCTCGTGGCTGTGTTACCCTCCTGCGTCAGGCGCGAGCGTTCGCCGATGCTCCGGGCGGCGCGACGGCGGTCGGCGAAGACGGGATGCCCGGGCTGCCAGAGGACACCGTTGCATTTGCGGCGATTGCCGCCGGCAGCGAAAAGTGCGGTCCCCACCGTTACCACATTCCGCACCTGGGCGATATCACCGCGGCGCTGGTCCGGGCGGTCGAGGCGATGATCCGGCCGCTGGCCGGCGACGAGGCTGAAACGTTCCGGCGGCGGTTGGACGAACTGGCGCAGCCGCCGAGTGACGACGATGTGCTCGGGCAGGAGGATCTCGAACGGATCGTCTCGATGGATCGCAGCGGCAACGACAGTCTGTGCCAGCTCACCGCCGATGTCGACGCGGCGCTCGACCGGGCACGGCGGGAGATCGCGGCAGAGAAGGTGGCCGGCGCCTGCGGCTACGCCCTCGGGCCTGCCGATCGGCCGCTGGTCGAGGCGTTCATGGCCGGCGTCGCGCGGACCGCGATGCTGAAGTTCGACCATCCGGGTCTGGCGACGACGGCGATGGCGATGGGCGGCACGCTCGTCATCGAGAACGACATCACCGCGACCGACGCCCATGTGCTGGTCGTCACCCTCGAGGGCCTGGGCGCGCGGATCGCCTACACCGATGTTCACTGCGGTCGCCTCGCCTTCTTCCGGCGGATGCTGGCAGAAACGAGGGTGGCCTGGTCTCCCACCCGGGAATGGCGGGATGGCCACGGCGGCGAAGGATACGCCCTCGCCACCGCGACGATCGAGGCGGCGGACCGGGACGAACTCCGCGACGTGCTCGACGAGACGGGATCGCGGCTGGCGTTTCTGGTCGGCTGGAAACGGGCGCGCAAGCAGCTGCGCCCCTTCCTCGCCAAGGACGACACCCAGGCACTGCTGGAGTGGGCGGCCGCCGAGAACGTCGGCCACTGCGGCTTCCTTGCCGTCGGCGGCTCGCGCGCGGTTTTCAAGGCGATCGAGGTGGCGGCGGCGGGACGGCTGCATCTGGGGGATCGGCTCAGCGACGTGCTGGGACGGGAGCAAACCGTCGATTATCTGCGCTTTGTCCTGCGTACCGCCGCCCAGGGCCTGCTCGCCGGCCGGTCGGTGGCCGCCATCCAGGCGGACCTGGAAGCCGAGCTGTGCGCCTGCTTCGGCAGCTGCGAGGGCTGGGTCGGCGTGGCGCGTGGCCGTGCCCAGCGCCTGCACGAAATCGCCTCGGCGCTGGCGACGACGCCGGGCAACGGCATCGACCGGACGGCGCCCGTCGCCGCCGACGGGGAGCTTGAGCCGGCCGTCGTCCGCGGCGAGCTTGCCGAGGTCATGGAGCAGGCGGCTGCCGGCCTCGTTGCCGCCGCCAGGTCGCTGCGCGACCGGGCGGCCAGCCAGCGCAGCAACAGCGGCACGCCGCTCGCCACTTGACGGCGCGCCGGGCGCTCAGCACTTCTCCAGCCACAGGCTCGCCTCGACGGCGCCGGGGAGCAGCGGCAGGCGGCTGGCGACGGAAGCGGCGAGGCAGCGCGTCATCCGCGTTGCCGTCCAGCGGCTCGACCAGAGGATCCGCCATCCGCCGCCGGCCAGCATCACGGCGACGGCCTGCTGCTCGTTGTAGCCGCGCCAGGCCCATCTGGCGGGGTAGGGGTCGGGCAGGAAGATGTCGTGGATGTGGACCAGCACCCCGGGCGGCAGCCGCGGCAGGATGCGGTTGAGCACGACATCGACATCGGTGCCGGGCATCAGGATGTGGCTGCCGTCGAGGGAGAGAACATCGCCGGCGGCAAGCCCCTCGAACGGCGCGGCGCCGGCCTGCTGCACCGATGCGCGGATGAAGGCGACGGGCAGGCCGGCAAGGCTCGCCCGCGGCCGCGGATCGACGGCCGTCATCCGCGTCGCGGCGCCGGCGTCGGCAACGGCTTTGGCGAACCAGCGGGTGGAATGGCCGCAGCCGATTTCGATCAGCCGCGCCGGCCGACGTCGGCGGACGAGGGCATAGGCCGCGGCCGCGTCGAGACGGGGAAACCAGTCCTGGCGGAAGCGGGGAGCGGGCGGGGGCAACTCGCTGGCGGCGATCGCCAGCAGGTCGGCGGCGTGGTCTTCAATCGTCGCCAACAGATCGCCGCACGCCGGTGCCGCGGCTTCAAACCAGGGCTGCAGTTCGGGGTAGCCGTCCGTCGCGGCGCTTGCCGCGTGAGCGGTCAGGCGATGCGGGATGAAGAAGCCGCGCGGCTGAGGGAACTGACTCGCCGTCGCACGCAGCGAACGGCGGCGCCTGCGCATCGATGATCACTCTCTATGGGCCAAACGGGGCCGGCTGGCCGGTTCCCGCCCGCCGCCGCACACAAGCCTCACCCTTCAGAAATCGGAGAAGGCGATCGCCGTCCACGTCAGCAGGAAACCCACCGCCACGAGCATCTCCGGCCACTTTTCCGCGACGAACCCACGCAATGCCGAATCCTCCCCTGAATGACTGGCGACAAAGGCAGAAAAACGTTTCGATTCCGACTATCGCCGGGCCGGCCGCCGTCGCCAACATCAGAATTCGCGTATATGAGGAGTCGTTTATAATATATTGACAGAAAAAGGAAATCGGCCGCAGGTCGTGGGCGGCGGCATCGACGGATCGCCGATCCTGGGCCGATGCGATTCGCTGTCGCAGGCTATTCGGCAGGGGGCTCGCCGGGAGCTGTAGCCATCGCCTGCAGATCGCTGATGCAGGTTTCGATCAGATCGAGGAGGTACCCGCGTGGGCCAAGGCCGGCAATCATCCCGGCGGCAACCTGCAGCCGGGCAGCGACGTCCGCCGGGGAATGCGCCGGCATCATCAGCAGACGGCCCTGCAGATCGGCGACGCGGCATTCGAGATTGCCGCGGGCACCGCCCCCGGGCGTCTGCAACGCCTGCTCGGCCATCGCCAGCTCGCGGCAGAGCTGGGAGACCGTTGCACGCGGCCGGCCGTCGTTCATCTGCTGCCTCCGCCCGCGCGCCGCGGCGGGGGCATCACCGCCGCCACCGCCTCGCTCCGCGCCCGTGGTGGCCGTCAGCCCTGTGGTTGCAGGCCTGGCATGCCGCCGCCGGAGCTCGGTCCCGGGCGCTTGACCGCGCCGCCGCGGGGCACCGAGCCGCGCCGGCCCTGCGGCTGATCCTCGGTATCCGGCGGATCGCTGCGGTCGATGGTTTCGCCGCGCAGGATGTGGGCCACCTCGTCTCCCGAAAGCGTCTCGTATTCGAGCAGGGCACGGGCGAGGGCATGCAGATCATCCACCCGCTCGCCGAGCACCGTTCGCGCCTTGGCCTCGGCGCTCTCGATGATCCGCCGGACCTCGGAGTCGATCAGCCGGGAGGTATCCTCGGAGACGTTGCGGGTGCGGGTGATCGACCGGCCGAGGAAGATCTCCTCCTCGTTGTCGCTGTAGCGCAGCCGCCCGAGGGCATCGCTCATCCCCCACTCGGTGACCATGCGGCGGGCCATGTCGGTCGCCTGCTGGATATCGTTGGCGGCACCGGTGGTGACATTGGCCATGCCGAACACCAGCTGCTCCGCCACCCGGCCGCCGAACATCATCGCCAGCCGCGCCTCGATCTCATTCTTGCGGAAGGCGTAGCGGTCGCGCTCCGGCAGGTTCATGGTCACGCCGAGGGCCCGGCCGCGCGGGATGATCGTGACCTTGTGCAGGGGATCGTTCCCCGGCACGGCGAGGCCGACGAGGGCGTGACCGGCTTCGTGGTAGGCGGTCAGCTCCTTCTCGTGCTCGGTCATCACCATCGAGCGGCGCTCGGCGCCCATCAGCACCTTGTCCTTGGCCGCTTCGAAGTCGGCCATGGTCACCAGCCGGCGGTTGGCGCGCGCTGCCAGCAGCGCCGCCTCGTTGACGAGGTTGGCGAGATCGGCGCCGGAGAAGCCGGGGGTGCCACGGGCGATGACCCGGGCATCGACGTTGGCCGCCGCCGGCACCTTGCGCATGTGCACTTTGAGGATCTGCTCGCGGCCGAGGATATCGGGGTTCGGCACCACCACCTGGCGGTCGAAGCGGCCGGGGCGCAGCAGCGCCGGGTCGAGGACGTCCGGCCGGTTGGTGGCGGCGATGAGGATCACCCCCTCGTTGGCCTCGAAGCCGTCCATCTCCACCAGCAGCTGGTTCAGCGTCTGCTCGCGCTCGTCGTGGCCGCCGCCGAGGCCGGTACCGCGGTGGCGGCCGACGGCGTCAATCTCATCGATGAAGACGATGCAGGGGGCGTTGCGCTTCGCCTGCTCGAACATGTCGCGCACGCGCGACGCACCGACACCGACGAACATCTCGACGAAGTCGGAGCCGGAGATGGTGAAGAACGGCACGTTGGCCTCGCCGGCGATGGCGCGGGCCAGCAGCGTCTTGCCGGTGCCGGGCGGGCCGACGAGCAGGCAGCCTTTCGGGATCTTGCCGCCGAGCCGCTGGAACTTCTGCGGGTCCTTGAGGAACTCGACGATCTCCTCCAGCTCCAGCTTGGCCTCGTCGATGCCGGCGACGTCGGCGAAGGTCACCCGACGCTGGTCCTGCTGCATCAGCCGGGCGCGGCTCTTGCCGAAGCCGAGCACGCCGCCGGGGCCGCCCTGCATGCGGCGCATGAAGTAAATCCACACGCCGATCAGCAGCAGCACCGGGAACGACGAGATCAGCAGCGACATCAGGAAGCTCGGCTGCGGCGGCGCCGACGCCTGCACCCGCACGCCCTTGGCGGTCAGCGGCGTGACCACGTCCGCACCCTCCGGCAGGAAGGTGCGGAAGGCGTGGCCGTCCTGGGTCGTGCCGAGCACCTCCTGGCCGCGGATGTTGACCGACTTGATCTGGCCCTGCTCGACGCTGGCGAGGAAGTCGGAATAGGCCATCTGCGAGTCCGGCGCGCGGTCGGACGACGGCCGCGCCTGCGCGAAGAGCCCGATCAGCACGATGCCGACGAGGATCCAGACGATGGTATTACCCTGCAGCTTCATTGCCTTGCGTTTCCCGCTCCGTTCCTCGTCCGGCCGGCGTGCTGGCAGTCTGCGTGGCTAGGCGGCGGCCACTGCCGGCGACGGGGACAGCGCCGCTTCGCCGTCGAGAGTCGCTGCCACCGCATGCACCACGGCTGCGATCCGCACCGCTGCCTGCACCGCATCGACGCCGAGCCCGTGCTTGCGCAGTTCGCGCTCATGCGCATCGATGCACATGCCACAGCCGTTGATGGCGGAGACCGCCAGCGACCACAGCTCGAAGTCTACCTTCTCCACACCCGGCTTGCCGATCACATTCATCCGAAGCTTCGCCGGCAGCGTCTTATAGTCTGCCGCCGAAACCAAGTGAACGAATCTATAATATATGTTGTTCATCGCCATGATCGAGGCCGCCGCCTTCGCCGCTTCGAGGGCGGTCGGCGACAGCTTGGGACCGAACTCGGCGAGGAGGGCTTCGGTTACCGGGGTGCTGCGCGAGGCGAGGGCGGAAGCGACGAAGGTGCCGGCCCGCTGCTGCTCGGTGAGCGCCGCTTCATTGGCGAGGCTGGAAAGGTTGAGCTTGAGATCCTTGGCATAGTCGGGCAGGGCGCTTTTGAGCGCTTCGAGAGACATCTGTTCATCCTTCCGAGGACCGAAGAAAGGAAAAGCGCCGGCCTTGCCGGCCGGCGCTTGCTTCCGACGGATGGGTATCAGGCAGCCTTCAGGACGTCGTCGCCCTTCTGCCAGTTGCACGGGCACAGCTCGTCGGTCTGCAGGGCGTCGAGGACGCGCAGCACTTCCTGCGGGTTGCGGCCAACGCTCAGATCGTTGACCGAGACGAAGCGGATGACGCCCTCCGGGTCGACGATGAAAGTGGCGCGCAGGCAGACGCCTTCGCCCTTGTCGAGGATGCCGAGCGCGGTGCTCATCTCGCGCTTGATGTCAGCCAGCATCGGGAACGGCAGCGCCCGAAGATCCTCGTGGTTCTGCCGCCACGCCAGATGGACGAACTCGCTGTCGGTCGAGACGCCGTAGATCACGGTGTCGCGGTCATCGAATTCGCCGTTCAGCTTGCCGAACGCGGCGATCTCGGTCGGGCAGACGAAGGTGAAATCCTTCGGCCAGAAGAAGAATACCTTCCACTTGCCGCTATCGGACTGCGAGTCGATCGCAGTGAAGGCTTCCTTGGGGTCGATCGAGACCACAGCCTTCACAGCGAATTCGGGAAACTTGTCACCAACGGTCAACATTTCTTACCCCTCCTTCTTGGGTCTTGCCATCTCCGGCGACCTTGATTTAGGCCGATCGGACGATCGTCGCACTCAAGAAATTCCTGATGGAACGATCGATTTTATCGATTGCGCCGGGCACGCTCCGGTGTGCCTGCGGCTGGCGGCGGCGGCAGGGGGAGCGGTGCGGCGGGCCGCTTGCGGTAACCGTCCAACCCTGGGCACGTGATACATTGTATCAACATGGGGCATTATATCAGACGGCTTCCGCCGTCACGCAAGCCGACGACGCAGCGCAGGTCTGCACCGCCCGCAGGCAGATGCGACCGAGCGCAGCGTCGCCTTGCGCCAGGCTTGGTGCCGCGGCTATGGAAGCGTCGGACCCGACCACCGGGTGCCGGCAAGGAAGCACCGCCTCATGCACATCGCCGCCGAACACCGTCTCGATGCCCTGACGAAGGTCGTCTGGGCGGCGCTCAACGACATCGCCATTGTCAGGCGCAGCCTTCCCGGCTGCCAGGAGCTTTCGGCCCGCGGTGAGGGCCGGTTCGATGTCACCGTTCGGATGCGCATCGGCGCCGGCGCGGCAGCGATCCGTCTGGTCGGCAGCGTGACCATCACCGAGCTTGATGCGCAGGGTTGTCGGCTGGACTTTGCGAGCCAGCCGGGGGCAGCCGATTCCGCCGCCGGCAGCATCCGGCTGCAGTTGCAGCCGCACGACAACGGCACCTCCGTCCGCGCCGAGATCGACGCGGCGCTCGGCGGCCGGCTGGCGGAACGCGATGCCGGCGAGATCGAGACGGCGGCGCAAGCCTTCGCCGCGGGCTTCCTGCGCCGGCTGGCGGCGCAGACGACGTTGCCCGAGCCCCTGCTGGTGCAGCCGCCGCGGGTGGCGGCGGACAGCACCAGGTCGGGGCTGAAACCCGGCGTCTGGGTGCCGACGCTGATCGCTCTGGTCTTTCTCATGCTGGCGTTTTTCGCCCACATGGGAACGGCCTGAGGGGGGGCAGAGAATTGCCGGTGGGTAATCCCTGTGCCCGGCGGCAGCGCCTTGGCAGGGGGTGGGTTCCACGGCCGAACCAGGGGGCGACAGGACGTATATCGCCGGGGTGCTGGTGGGACGCACCGCACTTCCCCAAACGAGACATCAGTCCTCCTGTCAGGGCCGACGCCTCCCGACAGATATTCCTATCGTCCCGCCGCTGCACCGCACACAACTGTCGTGCTGAAGTTGACGTTTACGGCCACGTTATTTACCCTTTATTTGGGAACCAAGCAAAATTGGGCAGGCGGGGCACGGCAGCGTGCCGCTTGGCGCGGAACCACAGCCCCTTCAACGGAGGAGTGGCGGTGAACATTCTGGGAGTGTGGTCGAGAGGGACGGCTGTTGCTCTGA
>JBDHSN010000090.1:0-12856 GCA_039808105.1 Rhodospirillales bacterium | reverse complement strand
TGGACCGGACAGCCCTGGTTCGAATCCAGGTCCCCCAGCCAGCAGAATCAATATGTTAGCGAACATTTCTGCGCCCACTGGGCGTGTTTCGTTTTGTTCTGCCGGCATCGAGAAGCCCATCTGCGAGATCCTCCCCCCTCTCCCGGAGCCGCTCGCCGTTGACCTGGATGTGGATGCGGCCTGCGACCCATGTTTTCCGCCATCCACAATTTCGCGAAATGAGTAAATAGCTACCCTATTCTTACTTGTATCACGAAAGGCAAAGTGCGCAGCCACATAAGGAGACCGCGTCCAATCCAATAAAAAATACGGAAATACATGATGAAAAAGGTAGATTATTAGGGCTATCTTATTGAGACTGGCTCTTCCTAGTGAGACGGGAGTATCTTGTAGGATAATTTGTGGTAAGAAAGATAAAGCATTGTTCGATTTGGTCAACTATATCGTAGTAATCCTTTATAGTCTCCACCCGTGTAATGCGATTTTTTGCCAGGTAACGCTCAAGTGTAGGTGGTAATGCGACCCTCGGCGGCATCGACCAGGACGTCGGCGCTGCGCTCAAGGCCGGCGGCATCGAGAACCTCAAGGGACAAGGTCAGGCCCGTGCTGTTGCCCTGGCGGGCCAGACGGGCACGTGAGGTCACAGCAGTCATCTCCATTGGCTCCTTCCATGACAGCAACCGTAATGACATGTGTTCTTACATTTGGGTAACATTGTCTGCGATGCAGACGTTGCGTCCGGGCCTCTGCCCGTGGCAGTTACGCGGTCATCCAGGTTGCGTCACGGCACTGTGGACCGTCATGGCACCCCCGCGCCGCGGGCGGCCCCGGCGCTATTTGGGCTCGTCGGGGTTGGCGGCCAGCTTCAGCGAGACCGAGTTGATGCAGTAGCGCTCGCCGGTGGGCTGCGGCCCGTCGGGGAAGACGTGGCCGAGATGGGCGCCGCAGCGGCTGCAGTGCACCTCGGTGCGGGTCATGAACAAGCTGCGGTCGGTCTCGGTGGCGACCGCGGCGGTGTCCACCGGCTGCCAGAAGCTGGGCCAGCCGGTGCCGCTGTCGAACTTCGTCTGCGAGGAGAACAGCTCCTGGCCGCAGCAGGCGCACAGGTACATCCCCGCGGTCTTGGTGTTCCAGTAGGCGCCGGCGAACGCCGGCTCGGTGCCATGCTGCCGGCAGACGCGGTATTGCTCGTCGCTGAGCTGTTCGCGCCATTCCGCGTCCGACTTCGCCACGCGATCTTTCGCCGTGTCCGCCATCGTGCCCGTCCTCCTCTCGCTGCCCGGTCGCCATGCCGGCGCCCCACGCGCAGACGTATTCACTGTTTGCCTGCGATCAAGGAAAGGGTGAGAGTGCCCGTCAATCCCAAGCGACAGGGAGAGCACGGGGATGGCGGTGACTGACAAGGGCTTTGTTCCTTTCCACGATCCTGAACTGCCGCCGGTGGTGATGCCGGAATGCTCCGTCGAGCGGAAGCTGAAGGGTCAGAAGGCGCTGGTAACCGGCGCCAGTTCCGGCATCGGCAAGGGCATCGCCGTCGCCCTCGGCCACGCCGGCGCCGATGTCGTCGTCAACTACAGCCGCGACCAGAAGGGCGCCGAGGAGGCAGTCGCCGCGCTGCAGGGCTGCGGCGTGCGCGCCTATGCCGAGCGCGCCGATGTCGCCAGCGAAGACGACGTGCTGGCGATGTTCGAGCGCGCCCGCGCCGAGTTTGGCACCCTCGATATTCTCGTCGCCAATGCCGGATTGCAGCAGGATGCACCGTTCGACCAGATGACGCTCGCCCAGTGGAACAAGGTGATCGGCGTCAACCTGACGGGACAGTTCCTGTGCACCCGGGAAGCGGTGCGCGAGTTCAGGCGGCGCGGGGTGAAGCCGGAAGTGTCATGCGCCGCCGGCAAGATCATCTGCGTCAGCTCGGTCCACGACGTGATCCCGTGGGCCGGACATGTCAATTATGCCGCCTCGAAGGGCGGCATCTCGATGATGATGAAGAGCATTGCCCAGGAGGTGGCGCCGTGGCGGATCCGCGTCAACGCCATCTCGCCCGGTGCCATCCGCACCCCGATCAACATGGAGGCCTGGCAGACGGCGGAAGCCTACGCCGCGCTGATGAAGCTGGTGCCATACAAGCGGATCGGCGAAACCGACGACATCGCCCGCGCCGCCGTGTGGCTGGCTTCCGACGACAGCGACTACATCACCGGCACCACCCTCTACGTGGACGGCGGCATGACCCTCTATCCCGGCTTCGAGACGGGAGGCTGAGCCGCGCGTCTGCCGCCCCGCCGCCGCAATCGGGTCGATGCGGCAGCAGGCGGCAGATCGCAGCGGACGTCAGCGCGACGGCGAGCCGGGCGGCACCTCGCCCATCGCCGTCTCGTCGGTGGCCTTCTCCTGCAGCTCCTGGGCCGTCGCCGGGCGGCCCATGGCAACCTCGTCGCCGGCTTGCGTTGCGATTTCGTCAACGCTGGCTGCGGTGCCGAGGCCGATCTCGTCCGACCGCTGTCTCTTGGCTTGGCTGGGCGTGGACGGCTCGCCCATCGCTACCTCGTCCTGCGTCTGGACGAAGGCGGCGGTGCCATCGGCGCGGCCCATCGCCTTCTCGTCGGTGGCCTGCTCGGCTTTGCTCCCGGCGCCGGACGTCCGACCCATCGCGTCTTCGCTGCGCTGCTTCTCGTCGCTCATTGGCATCCTCGTTATTCGGGCCCCACCCGCCCTTACGCAGGCGCCGACTGTACCACCTCGCCGGGAGCGGCGCGAGGCCGGCAAAAGCTAAGACCGAGGTTGCGGCGACGCAACGCTCCTGGCTCGTCGCGAGGAGGCCGAGCCGCCGCGGCACGCCACCCCGGTGCACGTGCAGGATCCGGTTCCTGGCCGGGTCGTTGACCAGGAAGGGCTGGCTGTAAACCGCCGGCCGACCGGGCAGGCAATCCGGCGGAGGGGCTACGCGGCGCGCGGGGGAAGCCGGGGCCGATCGCCGGCGGCGCCCATGGCGCGCTCATCCGCGGCCTGCTGCTGCGCCTGATCGGCCGTGGCTGGCCGGCCCATGGCGATCTCGTCGCCGACCTGTGCCACCTTGCCGGCGAAGGTGCCGACGGCGCCCAACGCGGTCTCGCCGCGGCGCTGCTCGCGCTCCTGGGCCGCGGTCGCCGGCCGGCCCATCGCCGTCTCGTCGTTGAGCTGGATGATGGCGGCAGACGCGCCGGCGCCGCCCATCGCCGCCTCGTCGCGGGCCCGCGCCACGGCGCGGGCGGGGCCGACGCTGCGGCCCATCGCCGTCTCGCTGCGCTGCTTTTCGTCAGTCATGCATAACCTCCGATTTGGGGAGAGAGCCGAGCGACCGGCCGTAGAGCGGCAGAGCTTCAGCGGAGGTATCCGCAGGTGCACGGCCTGGGCCCGGCGTCGGCGGGTGTCTGTCGGCACCGGAGGTAGGATTTTTACACGAGCACGGGAAGATGCAGCTGGCGCATTGCTGGGTTGCGCCAGCGGCGCCTTGATTTGCCGCTAGACATGCTTTTGGGCGCCGAGGCGCAGGCCGAGCGCGTAGATGGTCAGCGCCGGGTTGACCCGCGACGAGCGCGGCAGGGCGCTGCCGTCGCCGACCCACAGCCCGCCCATGCCGTGCACCCGGCCGTGCGCATCGACGACGCTGGTGCGCGGATCATCGCCCATCGTCAAGTCCATTAGTGTTAAGCTCACTCTTCGCTGCTGCGTCCGGCCTGCTATGGGCTCAACGTTTAGAGGGTCGCGTCCCCAACCGGTAAGAGGCGAGCCTAAGTTCGGAAACGGATACGGCGGCTTCACGCCGCCGTATCACGAAATTCCCTGTGGTAGCTGTCAGCGGTAACCTCAGTTTCCGCTGCCCCCTCCTACGAACGATGACGCCATTTTCCTCTCCCGTCGCCCGTTACCCGTAGCCATGGTGGAGATTGCCTAGCCCAACGCATCATGCCAAGCAAAAAGTTTCACAACCGTTAATGGCCGCTCCATAATATAGCTAGCGGAGCACGGTTTTACAAGCTGAGAAAGTGGTATGCTGGCTGGGCATGGGCGGCGTGCGTTATGGCTGGGATAGCGCCGCCCGAGCCGGCAAGTCGCTGTTGCCGATTTCTCCCCCCAAAGCGACTGGTTTCTCATCCTCGTTACCGGACTCTTCTTGTCCAGTGTTACACCTCCACCAAAATACAATTCCTTGGTGTGGCAGCACAGGCCTATCAATTTTCCAGGTATATAATCCAGCATCTTCTACGGCCTCTGTTTGCTTTACGGACATCCTATGTAGCGAGTGCACATCAAAAACCTTAACGTCGTTCGGAAAACGAACACAAAGGGTCATGCCATCTCCGGGATATATACTTTCCAAACCTCTGTGTCATTAAGCTCTTTTATCATCGTGTATGATATGGTAACGTCAAGGCAATCATTTGCTGGAATTGGGCATTCGTGTTTAAAACATTTGAATGTTACGGTATCTTTATCGTTGTCATTCCCATCTTTTAGTGTGTCTTTGCTTTGGCG
Organism: Rhodospirillales bacterium; assembly: GCA_039808105.1. Classification (GTDB taxonomy): domain Bacteria; phylum Pseudomonadota; class Alphaproteobacteria; order Rhodospirillales; family Defluviicoccaceae; genus Defluviicoccus. The sequence goes on along the minus strand of JBDHSN010000090.1, from coordinate 8,338 downwards.
AGTGCCATCTATAAAAATAGAGTCAATTTTTACATGATTTTCAAGCTTCTTTCTTGCGGGCTTTTCAATATAACAACTAATTGGAAATAGTTGAGACACATTAGTTTTATTTACCATTTTGTACGACGTTGTCACATTACATTTCATGAAGTCCTCTTCATCTATTTTAATAATTCTAAAATGATATTCACTGCGGTGACTATATCTCTCAAATGGAGATAGCAGAACTAAGTCTTTAACTTCGTCAAACATGTTCCTGGAAACCACAACTCCCAGGCTTTCCCGTAATACGTCCCTTTTTAGGTTATCCATTTGTCTTTTAACTAGTTTATTATGCTCAGCCCGCGCAAAAGCCTCTATGCCAATAGATATAATGAGTGCGATAACCAGTGCAAACGCTATTTCATGAAACAATGAAACGTACGTTTTTGGCTCTTGTATCCAAATACCATGGTTATTTTTATCAAAATATGTAAAATCAAGCCAAGAAGCTAATAAAAAAAACAAAAGAGCAGCGCACGAAATAATTAGATATTTAAGGTATAGGTAAGATTTATCCTCCGGCTCCTTGTCAACTGCATGCAAAATATCGCCATTGTTAGTGGGAGTCGCGTCAGTTTTCTTGTTTGATGTGGTGTCTTTGTTGTTAACTCCACTGGCGGGCACCTTAGCCCTGCGGCCAAACATACGCATTTGTCCCCCCTATCATCGAGTATCAAGAAGGCAAGCTAGTTATCAACTGTCCATATAGCGCTTTCAGATAACTTCCGCCAGATGCGCACCTAGGCGCAGGCCGAGGGCGTAGATGGTCAGCGCCGGGTTGACCCGCGACGAGCGGGGCAGGACGCTGCCGTCGCCGACCCACAGCCCGCCCATGCCGTGCACCCGGCCGTGCGCATCGACGACGCTGGTGCGCGGATCATCGCCCATCACCAGGCTGCCCAGCGCGTGGGCGGTGCCGGCGAGGCCGACATAACGGTCGACGCCGACGAGGCCGGCGCGGACCAGCCGGCGGATGAACAGGCGCACCAGCCGCCGGTGCTCCTTGTCGGCGGGGGGCAGCCGGCGCAGATCGTAGTTCATCATCGGCAAGCCACCCTGGCCGCCGGAAACGATGCGGTTGTCCGTATCGGAGCCGTCCTCGGTGGTGACAAAGAAGCCGATGACCCGGCCGCCGACGGCCTCGGTGATGAACTTCGGCACTGCCGCCGGCAGCTGCGTCCCCAGGATCTCGGCATCGATCCAGCCGAGACACTGCACCGTCGAATGGGGGAAGGCATCGTTGTAGAGGATCGCCGTCTTGCGCAGCACGTCGTGGTCGCGGAAGGCGGAGAAGGCGAGGACGGCGCTGTTGATGTGCATCTTGAAATTGGCGCCGACGGAGGGTGCCGAGGCGAGCGTCGTCTCCAGACCGTGCGCCGTGATGTGGTCCTGCAGGAGGCGTGGCGAGCTCATCGCGCCGGCAGCCAGCACCACCTCGGCGGCGCGCCAGGACGATCCGTCGGCGCAGTGGACGCCGGTGATCAGCAGCGGGTTGTCCGGCGCGCACGCCAGCGCCGCCACCGCCTTGCCGGTCATCAAGGTCAGCCGCGGATCGCCGCGCAGCGGATCGAGGAGATTGCACTCCGCATCCGACTTGTAGCCGGAAGGCGAAGCGTAGCCGTCGAAGTGCTTGGCTTCCTCCTCGTCCTTCAGGATCTCGGGCTTGAGGCCGAGCGGCAGCGGCTCGGAGCGAAACGACGGGTCGGCAGCGATGATGCGGTCGAGCAGCGCCTGCAGTTCGGGCTCGTTGTCGAAGCGGTTGACCGCCAGCAGCCGCTCCGCCGCGTCGTACCAGGGGGCGAGTTCGTCGTAGCCGAATGGCCAGGTGAGGCACTGGTGCCCGGCATCGGCTTCGAACTCGTGGGGCGAAAAGCGCAGCAACGCGGCGCCGTACCACTTGGTCTTGCCGCCGACGTTATAGTACTCGCCGGGGATGAACTGCATGTTGCGGCCATCGATCCACAGCTCCTTGTTGCGGAAGCGGCCCTCCTTGAACACCTGCCGCACGTCCAGCGTCGAGTGATCGCGCGGCAGCGCCGGGCCCTTCTCCAGCACCAGGACCCGCCGGCCACTGTTCACCAGCTGCCAGGCGGCGGCGGCCCCTCCCGCCCCGGATCCGACGATGATGACGTCGTACGCCTCGTTCATTTGCTGCACTCCGCTCCGGGCGCGTTGCTGTCGGCCGGGACCGGCAGGCTTCGCCGGTCTGCCGCAAGCGCTTCCCGACCGCATCTGTATATCGGCCGCCCGAGGGCGTACATAAAGGCGCAGCCGAGCCTGCTCACGGTGCCTGCCATCCGATCAGACAGGGCGGGTGCTGCCGCCTCCGGTCGATCACGCGGGCGAAGGGGGTGGCCGGCGAGGCGGGGAGAGCGGGCGGCGATGGTGGACGAGGCATCCGGAAGCGAGCGGCAGCGGCTGGAGCAGCAGCATGCCGGCACCCACGACTGGCAGCGGTGGGGGCCCTACCTTGCCGAGCGCGCGTGGGGGACCGTCCGAGAGGATTACAGCGCCGACGGCGATGCCTGGGGCTTCTTTTCGCATGATCACGCCCGCTCGCGCGCCTATCGCTGGAGCGAGGACGGGCTCGCCGGGATCAGCGATGACCGGCAGCGGCTGTGCCTGTCGCTGGCGCTGTGGAACGGCCAGGACGCGATCCTGAAGGAGCGCGCCTTCGGTCTGACCGGCCCGCAGGGCAATCGCGGCGAGGACGTCAAGGAGTACTATTTCTACCTCGATGCGACGCCCACCCACAGCTGGCTGCGCTGGCTCTACAAGTATCCGCAGGCGGCATTCCCCTACCAGCGACTGATCGACGAGAACGGACGGCGCTCGCGCCAGGATCCGCCCTTCGGGCTGCTCGATGCCGGCGCCTTCGCCGACGACCGCTACTTCGACGTCGAAGTGCAGTACGCCAAGGCGTCACCGTCCGAAATCCATATGCGCATTCTCGCCGACAATAGGGGCCCGGAAGCGGCGCCGCTGCACCTGCTGCCGACCCTGTGGTTCCGCAACACCTGGTCGTGGGACAGCGACGCCATCCGCCCGCGGGCGCGCCTGGAAGCGGCGCCGCTGGGAGCGTCATGGTGCGTGCGCGCCGAACATCCGGAGCTCGGCAACTGGTGGCTGTACGGCCGCCAGCCGGCGCGCAGCCTGCTGTTCACCGAGAACGACAGCAACGGCGCCCGGCTGTGGGCAGGCGCGGATGGCGGACCGGCGAAGGATGCTTTCCACCGGCTGATCGCCGGCGGCGAGGCGGGCGCCGTCGATCCGGCACGCCGCCAGGGCAGCAAGTTCGCCGCGTGGCACGTGTGCGATGTACCGGCGGGTCAGCAGGTGCGTCTGGATCTGGTGCTGTCGGGAGAATCGCTGGCGACGCCGTTCGCCCGCAGCGAGAGGATCTTCGCCAGCCGCCGCGCCGAAGCCGACATCTTTTACCACGATCTGCTGCCGCAAGCCTGTGCCGAGGATCATCGCATCATGCGGCAGGCGTTGGCAGGGATGATCTGGTGCAAGCAGTTCTTCCACTACGATGTCGAACGCTGGCTGAAGGGCGACCTGCTGCCGCCGCCGGAAGGCCACCGTCACGGCCGCAACCGCGAATGGAAGCAGCTGAAGGCGGCCGATGTGCTGTCGATGCCGGATTCCTGGGAGTACCCGTGGTTCGCGGCGTGGGATCTCGCCTTCCACTGCGGCGCGCTGGCGCTCATCGACGTCGACTTCGCCAAGCGGCAGGTCGAGCTGATGCTGAGCGAGCGCTATCTGCATCCCAACGGCCAGATTCCCGCCTACGAGTGGAATTTCTCCGACGTCAATCCGCCGGTGCACGCGCTGGCGGCGCTCAAGGTGTTCCGCGCCGAGCGCATCCAGCGCGGCCGCGCCGATCCGGAATTTCTCAAGCGCGTCTTCCACAAGATGCTGCTCAACTATGCGTGGTGGATCAACCGCAAGGACGCCGACGGCCAGAACGTCTTCGAGGGCGGCTTTCTCGGCCTCGACAACATCTCGGTCTTCGACCGGTCCCGGCCACTCCCCGGCGGCCACAGCCTGAAGCAGGCCGACGCTACCGGCTGGATGGCGATGTTCGCGCTGAACATGACGGTGATCGCGCTGGAACTGACCGCCGCCGATCGCGCCTACGAGGACATCGCCATCCAGTGCTACGAGCAGTTCCTGGCGATTGCCGATGCCATTGCCGGCAATGGCGGCACCGGCGTGTCGCTGTGGGATCCGGAAGACGGCTTCTTCAAGGACCTCATCGTCACTCCGGACGGCCAGCACCACCGCATCGACGTCTACTCGATGGTCGGACTGATCCCGCTGTTCGCCACCGAGGTGCTGGACCGGCGGCTGATGATGGCAGCGCCGCGCTTTCGTGAGTTGCTGCGCGTCCACAAGGGCGGGCTGTTTCGCGGCGCCCGCGTCTGCGCCTGTCCGGACTGGGAGAACGCGCGCGGCGAGCACCTGTGCGCTCTCGTCGATGACCGGATGCTGCCGCGGATCCTGCAAAGGGTGTTGGACGAGCAGCAGTTCCTCTCGCCCTACGGCGTGCGCAGCGTCAGCCGGTTCCACGCCGAACGGCGCGACCTCGGCTGCCTTCCCGGCATTGGCGCGGCGATGATCGAGTACGTTCCCGGCGAGTCCACCTCGCCGCTGTTCGGCGGCAATTCCAACTGGCGGGGACCGATCTGGCTGCCGGTGAACTACCTGCTGATCCAGGCGATCGAGAAGTTCCATCGCTTCCTCGGCGACGACTTCCGGGTCGCGGCACCCTGCGTCAACGGTAAAGAACTGACCCTCCAAGAGACGGCGACGCTGATTGCCGAGCGGGTCGTCGATCTCTATCGTCGCGGCGATGCCGGCATCCCGGCGCTGCAGGGACGGCCACCGTTCCTGCACGACCGGCATTGGCAGGAGCCGTTGCTGTTCTTCGAGTATTTCCACGGCGAGACCGGCCAGGGGCTCGGCGCCGCCCACCAGACCGGCTGGACCGGCCTGCTCGCCAACCTCGTGGCGCGGCGCTATCGCAAGAATATTCCCCGCTACTGGCGCGAGCGCTCGCAGCCGCGGCAAGCGACGGAATAGGGGGCGCCGGATGGCCGATCGTATCGCCTTCGCCGCCCCGACGGGCGGTTACCGCGTGCTGTCGCTGCCGGTGCTGATCCTCTACGGGGCGGCGCTGGTCCACGGGCTGACCCTGGTCAGCTTCCCGGCGCTGAGCGTCGTGCTCACCCGCGGCTATGGCCTCACCGACGCGCAGTATGGCGCGAGCTTCCTGCCGCAGGTCGCCTGCGCGGTGCTGGGGGCGCTGCTCGGCGGGGCGCTGGCAGCGCGCCTGGGGCTGAAGCGGGTGCTGGCGCTGTCGTTGCTGGCGGTCGCCGCCTCGCAAGGGCTGCTGGCGGCGATCGCGGTGCTGCCGCCGGGCGCGACCTTCGCCTGCCTGCTCGCCGGCACGGCGGCGCTCGGCCTTGGCTTCGGCCTGTCGGGCGCACCGCTCAACAGCTATCCGCCCACCTTCTTTCCCGGCAAGGCGGCCACCGCCATCGTCGCCGCCCATACCCTGTTCGGCGTCGGCCTGACGGCCGGGCCGCTGCTGGCGGGAGCGCTCGCCGCCGCCGGTGCCTGGGCCGGCTATCCGCTGCTGCTGACGGCGCTAGCCGTGGCGGCAGCGGCGACGGCAATGGCGGCGCCGCTGCCCGCCTGCGAGCCGCGCGGCGCCATCACCCCGCGCAGCCTGCGCCGGACGCCGGCGGCGACGCCGATGTTCTGGGTGTTCGTCGCCATCGTCGTCGGCTACGCGTTCGCCGAGGGCACGTTCTCCAACTGGGCGATGATCTTCCTGCGCGACGGCCGCGGCGTACCGGAGGCCACCGCCGGCTGGGGGCTGTCGGCGTTCTGGGGGGCGCTGGTGGTCGGCCGCCTGCTCGTCTCGGCGCTGGTCAGCCGGATTGCGCCGGAGCGGGTGTGGACCGCCCTGCCGGTGCTGATGATCGCCGCCTTCCTGCTGCTGCCGCTGGCTTCGGGGGCGGCATCGGGGATCGCCCTGTTCGCGCTCGCCGGCCTCGCCTGCTCGGCGTTCCTGCCGCTGAGCATCACCTTGGCCTCGCGCCGCTTTCCCGACGACGTGCCGTGGGTCTCGTCGATGCTGGTCGCGGCGCTGATGGTCGGCATCGGCGCCGGCTCGTTCGCCATCGGCGCGCTGCGCGAGGCGCTCCCCTTCGATACCCTCTACCGCCTGTCCGCGTTCTACCCGCTGCTGGTCCTGGCCCTGGCGGTGCTGGTGCTGTGGGCGGAACGGGGTCGGACTGAACGCAGGTCATGAACGGTCGTCGTCCGTTGCATCTCCGGCTCGGCGGTATGCTATGGTCAAGCTCAGCCTTCGCAGGGGTGGGGATGGCCGATGGCCGAGATCGAGCTGAGCAGCGCCGTTGCCGATCGCTTCGTCCGGCTGGACTGGCGGGAGCGGGCGGCCGATCCGGCGATTTTCGACAACGGGCTGCTCCGTCATTATGAGGCGGGCGACATCATCCTGCTCGACCATCATCCGTTCCGCATCGACTTCGACGTGCTCAACCGCGTCGCCTTTCCGCAAGGGCGGGCGCACCAGAAGCTGACCGACAGGTTCCTCGTCTATCCGAAGCTGCACCGCCGCGAGATCCGCCGGCTGTTCCATGGCGTCTTCGGCCTCGATGTGATGCTCTACCGCCGCTTCCGCAGCGAGGTGAAGCGGCTGAGCCACGAGGTGCGGTCGTTCGCCCGCAGCATCGCGCCGTCCTACCGGTTCCTCAAGCAGGGGGTGAGCTGGCGGTTCACCCGCACCGGGCCGGAGGGCCTGCACGTCGATTACTTCCGGCGCAGCGAGGACCTGCACTACCTGCGTGTCTTCGTCAATGTCGACCTCCAGCCGCGGGTATGGACGGTCGGCCCGCGGCTGCAGGACCTGATCGCCCGCTATGCCGACGCGGCGGGCCTGCGCGAGGTGGTGGGCGGGCCGTCGAACCAGGTGTGCGCCCGGCTGAACAAGCGCGTCTTCGACCAGATCAACGTGCAGCCGCGCAGCGCCATGGACCGGCACGTGGTCCGCTTCGCGCCGGGCGACGTCTGGCTGTGCGAGACGCGGCTGAATTCCCACGAGATCTATTCCGGCCACCGGCTGGTGGCGACCGACTTCTACGTCGATCCCGCCTCGATGCTGGATCCGTCGCGGCGGGTCGATGCGCACGTCGAGGCCTGCCTGCGCGGCCTGCCGGTGCCGGCCGTCACCGCCGCCGCAGAGTAAAGAGCGCGCCCTCGGCGGATGCCGTGACGCGGCGTCGCGGGCATGCGGCGGATCCCCGGGGGCATTCCCGGGGCGGTAGCGCTTGACGCCCGGCGGTGGTGCATGCTTATTCGCCGAGGGTAGGAATAGACGTTCCGGCAGGTCGCGCGCGGCGGACGCCGCTGCTGGCAGGCCAGCGGAGGGGAGTAACCAAGGGACCATGGCGACGACCACGATGCAGGCTGAGAAGTGGACGCTGTCCGCGATCGCGGAGCTCTACGACGCACCGCTCCTCGATGTGGTGTTCCGCGCCGCCGAGGTGCACCGCCGCTACCACGACCCGCGCGAGGTGCAGCTGTGCACCCTGCTGTCGATCAAGACCGGCAACTGCCCGGAAGACTGCGCCTACTGCCCGCAGTCGTCGCGCTATGAGACCGAGGTCGATCCCGGCCGGATGATGAAGACGGACGAGGTGCTGGCCGCCGCCCGCGAGGCCAAGGAGGCGGGCTCCACCCGCTTCTGCATGGGCGCGGCGTGGCGCGAGGTGACCGACGGCCGTGCCTTCGACCGGGTGCTGGAGATCGTCCGCGGCGTCCGCGGGCTGGGCATGGAAGCGTGCTGCACCCTCGGTATGCTCACCGAGGACCAGGCGCGCCGACTGGCCGAGGCCGGGCTCTCCGCCTACAACCACAACCTCGATACCTCCGAGAACTTCTACGGCCAGATCATCACCACCCGGACCTACGAGGACCGGCTGCGGACGATCGCCAATGTTTCCAAGGCCGGCATCTCGGTGTGCTGCGGCGGCATCCTCGGGTTGGGCGAAAGCCAGCTCGACCGCATCAAGCTGCTGCACACGCTGGCCAACCTCGACCCGCAGCCGGAGAGCGTGCCGATCAACGCGCTGGTGCCGGTCGAAGGAACGCCACTCGAAGGCAAGCCGGCGCTCGATACCTTCGAGTGGATCCGCGCCATCGCCGTCGCCCGCATCCTTTTGCCGCGCGCCATGGTCCGGCTCAGCGCCGGCCGGCTGTCGAT
>JBDHSN010000089.1:0-13090 GCA_039808105.1 Rhodospirillales bacterium | reverse complement strand
CGCCGGGTGATCAACCGCAACAACCGGCTGAAGCGGCTGATCGAGCTGCGCGCGCCGGAGATCATCATCCGCAACGAGAAGCGGATGCTGCAGGAATCGGTGGACGCGCTGTTCGACAACAGCCGCCGCGGCCGGCCGATCGCCGGCGCCTCGAAGCGGCCGCTGAAGTCGCTGTCCGACATGCTGAAGGGCAAGCAGGGCCGCTTCCGCCAGAACCTGCTCGGCAAGCGCGTCGATTATTCCGGCCGCTCGGTGATCGTCGTGGGGCCGGAGCTGAAGCTGCACGAGTGCGGCCTGCCGAAGAAGATGGCGCTGGAGCTGTTCAAGCCGTTCATCTACTCGAAGCTCGAGCTCTACGGCATGGCGACCACCATCAAGGCCGCCAAGCGGATGCTGGAGAAGGAGCGTCCCGAGGTCTGGGACATCCTCGAGGAGGTGATCCGCGAGCACCCGGTGCTGCTCAACCGGGCGCCGACGCTGCACCGTCTCGGCATCCAGGCGTTCGAGCCGACGCTGATCGAGGGCAAGGCGATCCAGCTGCACCCGCTGGTCTGCGCCGCCTTCAATGCCGACTTCGACGGCGACCAGATGGCGGTGCACGTGCCGCTGTCGCTGGAGGCGCAGCTCGAAGCCCGCGTGCTGATGATGTCCACCAACAACATCCTCAGCCCGGCCAACGGCAAGCCGATCATCGTGCCGTCGCAGGACATCGTCCTCGGCCTCTACTACCTGAGCATGGACCGGCCGGACGAGCCGGGCGAGGGCAAGGCGTTCGTCGATATGGGCGAGATCCAGCACGCGCTGGAAGCCCGCGCCGTCACCCTGCACACGCGCATCAAGGCCCGCTATCACGGTGTCGATGGCGAGGGCGAGCCGAAGGTGATGCTGGTCGAGACCACACCGGGGCGGATGCTGCTGTCCGAGCTGCTGCCGCGCCATCCCGCCGTGCCGTTCGATCTGGTCAACCGGCTGCTGACCAAGAAGGAGATCTCCGCGGTCATCGATGCCGTCTACCGCAACTGCGGCCAGAAGGAGACGGTGATCTTCGCCGACCGGATCATGCGGCTGGGCTTCCGCCAGGCCTCGCGCGCCGGCATCTCCTTCGGCAAGGACGACCTGGTCGTGCCGGAGGCGAAGGCGGCGCTGGTACGGACCACCGAGGACAAGGTCAAGGAGTACGAACAGCAGTACCTCGACGGCCTGATCACCCAGGGCGAGAAGTACAACAAGGTGGTGGACGCCTGGGCGCAGTGCACCGACCAGGTGGCCGACGCGATGATGCAAAGCATCTCCAAGCTGGAGCCCGGCCAGCCGATCAACGCCGTCTACATGATGGCGCACTCCGGCGCCCGTGGCTCGGCGGCGCAGATGAAGCAGCTCGCCGGCATGCGCGGGCTGATGGCCAAGCCGTCGGGTGAGATCATCGAGACGCCGATCATCTCCAACTTCAAGGAGGGGCTGACCGTCCTCGAGTACTTCAATTCGACCCACGGCGCCCGCAAGGGCCTCGCCGACACCGCACTGAAGACCGCCAACTCCGGCTACCTCACCCGCCGGCTGGTGGACGTGGCGCAGGACTCGATCATCCTCGAGCCGGACTGCGGCACGCAGAACGGGCTGACCGTCCGCCCGGTGGTGGAAGGCGGCGAGGTCGTCTCGCCGCTGGGCGAGCGCATCCTCGGCCGCTCGGCGGCGGAGGACATCGTCGATACCGTGGGCGGCCGGATCCTTGTCCGCGCCGGCGAGCTGATCGACGAGGACAAGGTGGCGGCGATCGAGGCGGCCGACCTCGAGGTGGTGAAGATCCGCTCGGTGCTCACCTGCGATACCGCCACCGGCGTCTGCGCCGCCTGCTACGGGCGCGACCTTGCCCGCGGTACCCGCGTCAACATCGGCGAGGCGGTGGGCGTCATCGCCGCCCAGTCGATCGGCGAGCCGGGCACCCAGCTCACCATGCGCACCTTCCACATCGGCGGCGCCGTCCAGCGCGGCGCCGAGCAGTCGAAGGTGGAGGCGGCGAGCGACGGCACCATCATGCTGCGCAATTGCAACACCGTGCTCAACTCCGCCGGGGTGCCGGTGGTGATGAACCGCAACGCCGAGCTGCTGCTGATCGACGGCCAGGGCCGCGAGCGGGCGCGCCACCGCCTGCCCTATGGCTCCAAGCTGCTGCGCGAGGACAAGACCGAGGTCAAGCGCGGCGACAAGCTGGCCGAGTGGGACCCTTACACCCTGCCGATCATCACCGAGCGCGAAGGCATCGCCCACTACGTCGATCTGGTCGAGGGTGTCTCGATGATCGAGCAGATGGACGAGGCCACCGGCATCGCCTCGAAGGTGGTCACCGACTGGAAGCAGCAGCCGCGCGGCGCCGACCTCAAGCCGCGGATCACCCTGCGCGATCCCAACGGTGAGGTGCTGCTGCTGGAGAACGGACTCGAGGCCCGCTACTTCCTGTCGGCCGACGCCATCCTGTCGGTGGAGAACGGCCAGCCGGTGCACGCCGGTGACCTGCTCGCCCGCATCCCGCGCGAATCGGCGAAGACCCGCGATATCACCGGTGGTCTGCCGCGGGTCGCCGAGCTGTTCGAGGCGCGCAAGCCGAAGGATCACGCGATCATCGCCGAGATCGCCGGCCGGGTGGAGTTCGGCAAGGACTACAAGTCGAAGCGCCGCATCGTCGTGGTGCCGCCGGAGGAGTCAGGGGACGAGCCGCGCGAGTACCTGATCCCCAAGGGCAAGCACATCAGCGTGCAGGAAGGCGACTTCGTCGAGGCGGGCGATCCGCTGATGGACGGCAACCCGGTGCCGCACGACATTCTGCGGGTGCTCGGCGTCGAGGCGCTGGCCTCCTACCTGATCAACGAGATCCAGGAGGTCTACCGCCTGCAGGGCGTCAAGATTAACGACAAGCACATCGAGGTCATCGTCCGGCAGATGCTGCAGAAGGTGGAGATCGCCGATCCGGGGGATACCACCTTCCTGACCGGCGAGCAGGTCGACCGCCTCGAGTTCGATGACGCCAACCGGCGGGCGGCGGCGACGAACGAGCGGCTCGCCCACGCGCTGCCGGTTCTCCAGGGCATCACCAAGGCGAGCCTGCAGACGCGCTCGTTCATCTCGGCGGCGTCCTTCCAGGAGACCACCCGGGTGCTCACCGAGGCCGCCGTCTCCGGCAAGACCGACGGCCTGTCCGGGCTGAAGGAGAACGTCATCGTCGGCCGCCTGATCCCGGCCGGCACCGGCAGCGTGATGAACCGTTTCCGGCGGATCGCTGCCGAACGCGACAAGGCGGTCACCGACCAGAGCGAGCCGGAGACGGTTCCGGCGAGCCTGACCGCGGAAGCACCGAAGACCCCGCCGTCGCGCGAAGCTGCCGAGATCTTCCCGAAGTAAGCCTCTGCCTGTGCCGCCTCTCCCGACCGGAGGGGCGGCACCGCACCCCTTTCCTCAGATGCGTTCGGCGAGCCAGATGGCGGCGCGCGAGCCGGCTTTCACCGCCCCGGTCAGCGTCCGGTAGACCGGCGCCTCGCGGGCGCCGTGCGCCAGCGCAGTCTCGGCGTGCTCCACCTCCTCCTGGCGGTAGCGCTCGCACAGCTCGCGCAGCTCCGCCTCGTCGTCGCCCAGCTGCGCCACCTGGCGGGCGTAGTGCTCGTCGATCACCTCTTCCACCGCCACCGTGCAGGCCATCGCCGCCTTGGCTCCGAGCAGCGCCGTGGCGGCGCCGAGGGCGTAGCCGGCGAGATGCCAGACCGGCTGCAGCGCCGACGGGCGGGCGCGCCGCTTCGGCAGCAGCGCCGAGAACGTCGCCAGATGCTCGCGCTCCTTGTCGGCCATCTCGCGGATCACCGCGCCCTCCGGACGCTTGCCGAGCACCGCCAGCTGCCCTTCGTAGATGCGCACGGCGCCATACTCGCCGGCGTGATCGACGCGCAGGATGCGGTCGACGAGCTGATCCCGGTTCAGATCGCCAGGCAGGCGGCCGGCGCGCGGCGTCGTCTCGGTCATGGGCTGTTGGGTCTCCGCAGCAGGATCAGGGCGACGAGGCAGGCGACCGCCATAGTGCCCGAGGTGAGCGTGTTCCACCCGGCGAGCGACAGGCCGAGGAACTGCCAATCGATCACATCGCAGGGTTTCGGCGGGTGCGCCAGTGCCGCCGCCGTCAGGTCGTCGATGGTCATGCCGCTGACCGGCCCGCCGCCGCAGCCGGCGACCGACTGCCACCAGTGCTGCTGTACGCCGACGTGGTAGAAGGCCAGAGCCGCCCCGGCGGCGAAGATCACTGCGGCGATGCCGATGGCCAGCGGGCGTCGGCCTTCGGCCCAGCGGCCGAGAGCGAGGGCGGCGAGAAGCGCGGTGATGGCGAACGGCAGCCGCTGCCACAAGCACAGCACACACGGCTCCAGGCCGAAGACATACTGACCGGCAAAGGCGCCGGCCAGCGCGGCGAGGCTGACGCCCAGGATGACGAACAGCACCGGCCGGAACGGATCGGAAGGGGCGGTCAGCGGCATTACCGGGATATAGCGCACCCCGGCCGGCCCGTCATGCGCCCACATCGCTGGTGGCGGGGCCGGTGCCGCCGATGCGGGAGAGCGGCCGGCCGGGCGGCGCTACCGCGGATCACACAATCGGTGTAGAAATTCGTATTTGGCGGACCGGGCACCGCGACGCTAAGCTGGCCCCGGCGTTTCCGCAGAGTTTCAGGTGTCCGCCGCGCTGCCGGCCGGCAAGTACGGCGGTGGCGGGACGTCCCGCGGGTGTGGCGGAATTGGCAGACGCGACGGACTCAAAATCCGTTTCTGGCGACAGAGTGTCGGTTCGAGTCCGACCACCCGCACCAAACGCCTCCCATAGCCGGACGACGCGCCCGGGCGAGCCCGCCCGCGTGTTCAGACGGCGCCGGGCGCCGGCGCTGCTGCCGCGGTGAACTGACGCAGGTAGGCGAGCAGGCCGTCGCTGCGCCAGGAAGCGCCGCGCCAGCCGATATAGCCGTCGGGGCGAACCAGCAGGCTGGTGGCGCCGGGGCCGTATGCTGCGCCGAACGCCCCGGCCGCATCTTCCAGCAGGGTCACGCCGGGCTGCTCCACCGCACCCGTCGCCGCCGGGACGATGGCGGCGATGCGCAGCGGCAGCGATCCCCGCGCCCGCACCTCGCGGGCGAACGCCGCCAGTTCCTCCAGTTCCAATTTGGCATCGGCCGCCTGCGGCAGGACGAGCAGGACGTGCTCGGTGCCGCGCAGCACGTCGAACAGGCGGAAGGGGAAGCCGACGCCGTGGCGGCGCAGCCCCGGCGCGTCGGGGGCGCGATCGCCGGCCGCGGGGCCGGCGCCGCCGGCATCGCTGCTGGCGTCGTCGCGCACCCAGGCGCTGCCGCGATAGGAAACGTCGATCTGGGTGTCGGCGAGCCGGTTCGGCTGGCCGCCGCGCTCGCGGCCGAAGTTCTGCGTCGCCGCCAGCGTCCGGGCGACCACCTCGGCGCCGACCGGCCGCCGTTCCGCCTCGTAGCTGTCCAGCAGCGCCGCCGGCGCCCGGCCGGTGAGGACCAGCGCCAGCTTCCAGGCGAGGTTGTAGGCATCCTGGATGCCGGTGTTCATTCCCTGGCCGCCGGTCGGCGGGTGGATGTGGGCGGCATCGCCGGCGATCAACACGCGGCCGTCGCGATAGCGGTTGGCAAGGCGCATGCTGATGCGGAAGAGCGAGGACCAGCGCAGGTCCGACAGCCGCGGCGGCCCCGGCAGCAGGTCATCGGCCACCGCCTGCAGGTCGGCGAGCGACGGCCCCGGCAGTTCGGCCTGGATGCCGTGCTGTGTCCCCGCCGGCGGCGACAGCGCTTCGGGGGCGATCATCGAGACGCGGTAGCGGCCGGGCTCGGGCAGCGGCACGGCGACGAACAGGTCGGGGGGCGCATCCTCGTGCAGGCGCAGCGCCCGCAGCGCCCGGCCGTAGGGAAGGTCCCAGGCGATGTGCACGTCACCCAGCATGAACGTCATCGGGAAGGCATCGCCCTCGAAGGCGATGCCGAGCGCATGGCGCACCGCGCTGTGGGCACCGTCGCAGCCGATGACATAGGCGAACGACGCGGTCTCGGTGGCACCGTCGGCGTGGGCAAGTGCAACCGTGACCGCGGCACCCGTCTGCGAAAGCCCGGTCAGCGTCGTTCCGCGCTCGATCGGAACGCCGAGGCGGTCGAGATGGCGGGTCAGCAGCCGCTCGGTGATGTCCTGCGGCAGGCCGAGGCTGGCGTAGGGCAGATCGCTGTAGTCGGTGAGGGCATCCTGCGGCGGGTGGCCGGCGAAGATCGTGCGGAAGCCGTCGATCCACAGGCCGGCATCGATTGCCTCGCGGGCAAGGCCCATGTCCTCCCACACCTCGAGGGTCCGCGGCGTGACGCCGATGGCGCGGCAGTAAGGCGACGGCTGGACCAGCCGGTCGATGATCCGGCAACGACAGCCGTGGCGGGCCAGTTCCGCCGCGGCGGTCAATCCGACCGGTCCGGCGCCGACGACCAGAATTCTGGACACCCGTGGTCCTCCTCTTTCAACGCGGAGCCACCCGCAGAACGTCCCCCTCGCCCTGCAACCAGCGCCGCGGTCGCCGCGCCCGATGCATCGCACGGCGATGCGCCGTCACCTGGAGGCGGCAACAATATCGCCGATCTGCCGCTCGAAGGCAGCGATGGCCCGGCTGGCGCCAAGCTGCCGGCCGCGCGGCAAGGCCTCCTCGCGCAGCAGCCGCAGTGCCTCGTCGCGGTGGCCGCGTGCGGCCAGGATGGCCGCGATCTTGCTGTAGGTGACGGCGAGGGCGAGCACGTCGCCGAGCCGTTCGTAGACCGGCAGCTCTTCCTGCTGGTGCAGCCGCAACGCCTCGTCGAGTTCGCCGCGGGCCGACAGGATGTCGGCGATCTGGCCGAGGGTCAGCGTGCGCAGACGGATGTCGCCGAGACCCTCGTAAACCGGCAGCTGTTCTTCGCGGCGGATGCGCAGTGCCGCGTCGAGCTCGCCGCGGGCGAAGTGGATTTCGGCGATCTTGCCGAGGGCGATGGCGTGCTCACGCGGATCCGCCAGCTTCTCGAAGGCCGGCAGCACTTCTGTCCGGTAGTGCTGCAGCGCGTCGTCGAGTTCGCCGCGCTCCAGCAGGATATCGGCGATCTGGCCCTGGGTGACGGCGAAGGAATGCCAGTCGCCGAGGCGCTCGTAGACCGGCAGCTCCTCCTCGCGACGGATGCGCAGCACCTCGTCGAGCTCGCCGCGGGCAAAGAGGATGTCGGCGACCAGACCGCAGGCCACCGCCACCCCGCGATCGTCGCCGCGTCGCCGGTCGAGCGCCTGTTTCTCGTCGGCCGCTTTCAGCGCCCGCTCTGCCAGGCCCGCCCGCCAGGCGACGTTGCCGAGCGTCCACAGCACCTCCGAGCGTTGATCGTCGCTGAGCGCGCCGCGGAGCGTCTCCTCGCAGAAGCGCAGCCAAGCGTAATAGGGCCCGTTGGTAATGGCGAAGCGGCTGCCGGCCTGCTCCACCCGAACCCGGTCGGCCGCCGGTACCTGCGCCAGCCATTCCACCAGCGCTGCGGTCTCGGCATGGATCTCGCTCCAGCGCTGGCCCTGGTCGCCGCGCCGTCCCGGCAGCCGCTCGCAGAACCAGTCGCCGACGCGGGCGAGCACCTCCTCGCCGCCGCCGGCGGTGCGGCCGGCTTCGGCCAGCAACGGATGGAGGCGGAAGCCGGGCAGGCCGTTGCTCTTGCGGATCCGCTCCAGCATCGACAGGGTGCAGGCGGCGCTGGCGAGATCGCTGAACTCCTCGATGTCGAGCCCGGCGGCGGCGGCGCCGAGGCTGTCGCCGAAGCCGGCGGCCGGGGCAAAGTTCAGCGCCTGCAAGGCGCTGCGCCAGGCCGCGGGCGAATAGCCCCGCGCCTCCGCCGCCCGTTCCAGCGCCGCGACCGACAGGGCGAAGACGGCGCCGAGCCGGCTGCGGCTGCGTTCGCGGAAGGTGGGATCGGCCGGGTTGATCGGCTCCAGTGACAGTCCGCGCCGGCGCAGCAGTCGCAGGAAGCCATCGGCGGTCTCGCCGGACAGCAGGTATCCGGCTGCCAGGTGCACGGCCAGCGGCAGCCCGCCGAGGGCATGCACCAGCGGGCGCAGCGCCGCGTCGTCAGGCGCCTCTGCCCCCAGCTCCCGGCGGAACTGTTCCAGCGCCGTCGCCTCGTCGAACGACTCCAGCTTGATCGCGCCCCAGTCGGTGCCGGTGGCGAGCGTGCCGAGCCGGGCGCTGAAGACGAGGGCGCCGCCGGCCAGATAAAGGGCGAGATCGCCGACCGCCTGCGCGGCCGCCGGCGTATCGACGTTTTCCACATGCACCAGCGCCAGCGGCGCGCGGAGCGCCTGGGCGATGGCGTCCGCATCCGCCGTCGCCGGCAGCTTCATGCGGTCGGCCAGCATCTCCAGCAGGGCATCGCCGGGCAGCGGGTTTTCGGTGTCCAGCACCAGCTGATGGTAGCCGCCGGGAAAGCGATCGCGGTTCTGCCAGAAGAAGCGGTCGACGAGGTAGGACTTGCCGACCCCGCCCATGCCCATCACCGCCGCCGGCCGCCGTTCTGCGCCGGCTGGCGGCAACAGGCAGCCGGCAAGCACGGCGAGCTGCCGCTCACGCCCGACGAAGACGTTGTCGATGCGGGGGTGCAGTGCCTCGCCGACCGCAGATGCCGGGGCGAACCCGCGCCGGGCCGGCGCCGGCGCGGTCGTGGCGGCCGGCGGCCTCGACTCCCGCGCCGGCATCGCGGCGATCCTGCCGAGACCGGGCTTCCTGACCCGGGGCTGGTCGGTGAGCTGCCGGTAAAGTCCCTCGTAACCCTTCGGCGTATCCACCACCCAGCGGGTCGCGCCCTTGACCGCGGTCGGGATGTGCCCCGGCGAGCCGTCGGTGAACAGCACCGGGATGAACTTGTCGGTCGCCGATGCGGCGTCGTAGATCAGCTGGCGGATCAGCCGCGCTTCCCACACCACCCCGAGGCCGCGATCCGGCTCCTCGCCTCCGCCGACCCGGCGGCAGTAGGCCTCGGTGCACACCATCAGCACGTGATCGGCCCAGGCGATGCGGCGTTCGCACCACGCCGGCCACCCTTCGTCCGGCGAGTCCTCGTACTGATCGATATCGGCATCGATGCCGTCGGCGCGCAGCCGGTCGCACAGGTCGAGGACGCGCGCCTCATGCTCTTCGCCGTCGTGGCTGTAGCTGATGAACACCTTCGGTGCTTCCGCCACCACCCCCCTCCGGCTGATCAACAGATGCGGAACCACGGGTGCCGGCGCGCGCGCCCGGGGCACGCCGGCCGAAGCCGCGTCAGGTGAAATCGTTGCGGGTCAGCAGCGCTTCGAAGCGCACGCCGGCCGCGGCAAAGGTCGCCGCAGCACCCTCCAGGCGGTCGACGACGGTCAGCACACAGGCGACCTCGGCGCCGGCGCCACGAACGGCGTCCACCGCCAACATCGCCGAGCCGCCGGTGGTGGTGACGTCCTCCAGGATGGCGACGCGCGCCCCGCGGGCGAGGTTCCCGTCGATCTGCCGGGCGGTGCCGTGGTCCTTCGCCTCCTTGCGGACGAAAAAGCCCTGCAATGGCCGCGAAGGAAAGCTCCGGGCGCAGGCAACGGCGACGATCGGCACCGCCCCCATGACCAGCCCGCCGATGGCATCGACGGCGACGGTCTCCAGCCGGCGAAGCACGGCCTCGGCGATGAGGTTCGCGCCTTCGGGATCAAGCATCGTCCGCTTCATATCGAAGAACACGCTGCTCTGCTTGCCGGAGGCCAGCGTGAAGGCGCCGCCGGTCAGCAACGATCGCGCTGCGATCACGTCGCGCAGGCGGCGATGCAGCGCATCGCCAGTCTGCCCCCTCTCCCCGTCTGCCACGCCCAATGCTCCTCGTTCGTTCCTTGCGAACGCTAGCCCGTGGCCTGCGTGCACACCAGTAAAAGCATTCTCCCGGCCGGTCTTGATTCTCCGTTGCCAGCAAACGATGTGCAGGTCTCGAAGGCCATCCACGAAGAAGCCTGCTCTCATAATGTGTCCAGGTCCAGAGGAGGGATAGACACTCCTCCGCAGAGGGTTTTACCACGTATGACAGCCCCCGATACGTCTTCGCCGCGCGTGATTCGCGAGAGTGGCTCGGCCGCGCTCTCCATCGGGCTGGAGCGCCCGCGCCATCCCGGGCATCTGGGACTGATCGCGGTGCAAGTTGCCGGCCTCGGCGCTGCTGAAGGGTTGTCGCTGTCGCTGCACGAACCCGAGGACCGCAAGGATCGTTTTGCCGCGCTGCGCGCGCGCGAGCGGGACCTGGTGCTGGCCGCTCCGCTCGACCTGCTGGAGCCGGCGGCGGCCGGCTGCGAGGCGATCGGCTGCATCTTCGCCGCCAGCGGCGGCGTCCTGGTGCGCGAGGACCGGCTGGGCCGGCTGCGCGGCGGCGAGACCCTGCGTGTCGCCACTCCCTCTGCCGGGCCGATTGGCGTCGGCCTGTGCCGGCGCGTGCTGCAGGGCTGGGCTGGTAACCAGGGCTTTGCCGTCGCCGAGACGCAGGTCGTGGTCGATGCGGTGGCAGAACGCCCGCTCGAGGCATTGACGGCCGGCTACGACGCCGCCTGGCTCGCCTATGGCTGCACCGATGCCATCGAAGCCAGCCGCGCCGGCCTGGCGGTACGCCTCGTCACCACCGAGGAGGCGGGTCTGCCCGCCGTTGCCGCGCTCGAACTGGTCGCGTGCAAGGACCGCTCGCCGCAGGAAATCGCCCGGCACGACGCGCTGATCGTGGCCCTCGAAGCGGCGACGGCAGGATTGGTGGCGGCGCCGGAGCGCGCCGTTGCCCTCTGGCAGCGCAGCGGCGGTGGGGACGACGCCGACCGCGTGCAGACGACGCTGCCGTTCCTCAAGAAGACCGTCGATCGCAGCCCGGCCCGGTGGCGGGCTCTGCACGAGCTGTTCGCCGAGGCCTGATCCGCGCCGCTTGCCCGAAAGGCCGGAAAGATGAGGCATACCAGTCGCCTGCGCTTGACGCTGCGCGGCGGCGGGTGCTAGTGCACGCCGCAAAAGAGGACGGCGATGCGGCACAAGGGATGGCGGAGGACAGTGGGAGGCGCGCTGGTGTCGGCGGCGTGCGCAGGCACGGCGTGCGCGCAGCAGCTCAGCGAGCCGCCGGCCGCCGAGCTTCCGGCAGCCAAGGATCCGGGGAAGCCGGCGCCAGTCCCCTCTGCAGCGAAGCCGGCACCCGCCGAGGAGCCCGCTTTGCCAGGAGGGGCGGCTGCCGACGTGCTGCGCGAGATCGCCGCCGGGTGCATGGAAAAGCGCTACTCGGACGTCGGCGAGATGCTGCACCCGACGCTGCGCCGCACTTGGCTTGAGATCGACTACAAGGTGAAGAGCTTCTGCGAGCTGATCACCCGCGATTATACCCTTGCCTCGGTGCACGTGGACAGCGAGACGCGGGCCGGCAGCTATGCCGTCGTCTACGCAACCTACGCCTTTGCCGATGGCAGCAAGCTCGAGGACCGCAGCACCTTCCTGCCGCAAAAGGGCGCCTGGCGGCTGACCGGCTCCTAGCCGCCGTTCATCGGCAGCAGGCTGAGCACCGCGACCGGCTTGTCAGCGGCATCCAGCAGGACCAGCTTGCGTTCCGGGGTGCGCTGCCACCGCCGCGCTGCCGCCAGCGCATCGAAGAACCGCTGCTCCTGCTGCATCACCGCCGGCGAACAGGCCATCATCGTCGCCGCGAGCGCCCCGAACCGGATCGAGGGGCCGGTGATCTCCACCGGCCCGCTGTAACGGTTGCACCCGCCCGTCCCCGACACGCTGCCTTCGCCGACAAACGACAGCGTCGTGCGCAGGCGGTCGAGCACGCCGCCGCCCTGAATGTCCTCGGCGAGCCAGGAACTTCCCGGCAGGGCATCGCCGCCCCCGGCGGCCCCGGAAGCGCCACCGGCACAGGCCGACGCCAGCAGCATCGCTGCCAGCGCCGGCTGCACCATCCTCATGCCGGGACCTGAGCCGGGGCGCGCATCTGCTCGATGGCTTCCGCCATCTTCACCAGCCGGCGGGCGCTCTCGACGTGCAGGTTCTCGATGAGCTTGCCATCGACCACGGCGACACCCTCGCCCCGCGCCGCCGCTTCCTGGTGGGCGGCGATGATGCGGCGCGACCACTCGACGTCCTCGGGGCGGGGCGTGAACACCTGGTTGCACTGCGCCACCTGGTTCGGGTGGATCAGGGTCTTGCCGTCGAAGCCCATCTCGGCGCCCTGCTGGCAGGCGAACTCGAACCCAGCCTCGTCCTTGAGGTCGAGGTAGACGCCATCGACGATGGCGAGGCCATAGGCGCGGGCGGCCAGCAGGCAGAGGCCGAGCGACGTGATGAACGGCAGCCGTTCGCGGGTATGGGCGCAGTCCAGCTCCTTGGCGAGGTCCGAGGTCCCCATCACCAGGCACTGCATGCGCGGCGTGGACGCCGCGATCTGCTCGGACGCGAGGACGCTGCGCGGCGTCTCCATCATCGCCCAGATCGCCATTTCATCCGGGGCGCCGTTGGCGCGCATGATCGATTCCATGTGGCGGATGGCGTCGGCGCTCTCGACCTTCGGCAGCAGGATGGCGTCGGCGCCGGAGCGGGACGCCTCGACGATGTCCTGGTAGCCCCACGGCGTGGCGAGGCCATTGACGCGGATGATCAGCTCGCGCATGCCGTAGCCGCCCCCCTTGACCGCCTGGCAGACCTGGCGGCGGGCGATCTCCTTGGCATCCGGGGCGACGGCATCCTCAAGATCAAGGATCAGGCCGTCGGCCGCGATGGTCTTGGCTTTTTCCAGCGCGCGGATATTGGAGCCCGGCATATACAGAACGCTGCGGCGCGGGCGTGCGGTCTTGGGCATTCTCTCCCCCTGTCCTTTGTTGTGTTCGCAGATGCGAAAAAAGTACTCCGCGCGCGGGGTTGCTGGCAAGCTGCGCCTTCAACCTGCCAGCCGATGCCAGAGCCCGCCCAAGGTGGCCATCCTCTCCTTCCAGTCCCGGGTCGTCTGGGGCCATGTCGGCAACTCGGTCGCCGAATTCGCGCTGCG
>JBDHSN010000088.1:0-13094 GCA_039808105.1 Rhodospirillales bacterium | reverse complement strand
CCGTTCCCGCGTCAATCTCGACACCGATACCTCCAACGCCGCCGATTGCGATGACATGGTCAGGACAGCCCCCCCGCAGAAGCAGCCGGAGCGCCGCGGCGGTTGGGGGGCGCGCTCCAGCGCCCTCGCGGCGCCGCGCCGTTATAGCAGGCTGGAATATCTCGACAAACCCGAATGCTTGCCGCCTTTCGCTGAAACCAGCATCCGGTGGTGGAAGTCAATGGCTGATTTCCCATGCGCGCCATGCAAATTCGAATGGCCTGGGCGGCCGTGCCAGTGTTAAAAAACAGCAGGGAGGTTC
Source organism: Rhodospirillales bacterium (assembly GCA_039808105.1). Classification (GTDB taxonomy): domain Bacteria; phylum Pseudomonadota; class Alphaproteobacteria; order Rhodospirillales; family Defluviicoccaceae; genus Defluviicoccus. The sequence continues at coordinate 12,793 of JBDHSN010000088.1, read as the reverse complement.
GACCATGACTGGCCCCAGTTTACCGGTGCTCGCCTGTCAGATCGCCATCGGCAGATCCTACCTGTCGGCGTTCGCCTCGATGCTCGCTTGGTCTGCGTCGGTACTTGATCCGCGGCCGGACCTTGCGGTGCCGGCGCGGCGGGTCCGGCTGGCTTATGCGTGGTGGTGGTAGCACGCGCCTGTTCCGGCTCCGCGGTGCGCCGTTCTTTCGCGTAAGCGGCCCGTTGCGTCTGCGCCGGACGCAGACCGTCCGTTCGCCTGCCGGGCTGATTTCCTGAACAGCCGGAGGGGCGGGGGCTGAACGTCGCATTCGAAGGCTGGGAGCGGATCCGCGCCCACGCGTTGCTGGTCGGCAAGCGCCTCGACCTGCGTCCCCTCTATCGCAACCGCGGCGACAGCCTGACGATGACGCCGCTGGCCATCCCGGCCGGCGAGCGCGGCATGGCGGTGCTGTTCCGCTACGGCGCCGTCGTCCTGTTCAATCTTCAAATCGTCGAGGAAGCGGCCTTCCTGCACAGCCTGCGGAACTCCATCGGCGAGCCCCTGGAGGACGCCGAGCGCGAGGAGGTGCAGATCGTCGCCGATGCCAGCGGCGACGAAGGCATCGATGGTGCCGGCGTCATCCGGCTGCACGAGGTGACGGCCGACCGGCTGCTCATCATTGCCGATGTGCTCGCCAAGAGCGTCAGCCTTGCCTGGGACGAGAACCGGGTCGCCCGCGTCTTCGACCGCACCGAGCCGGTGGCCGAGGCGCTGCGGCGGGATCGCGGCGGGCGGGTACGCCAGCTTCTCGACCACATCAGCGACGTGCTGATTACCCAGCACCGCATGGTCGGCCGGGTGGAGGTGACGGAAAAACCCGAACTCCTCTGGGATCGCCCGCAACTCGGCCGGCTTTATCTGCGGCTTCAGGAAGAATATGAGCTGCCGGAGCGCGACCGCGCCCTGACCCGCAAGCTCGACCTGATCGCGCAGACGGCCTCGACCGCCCTCGGCCTGCTGCAGGCACGACGCAGCTACCGGGTGGAGTGGTACATCGTGCTGCTCATCGTCATCGAGATCGTCCTCACCCTCTACGAGATGTTCGTCGCCCACCTGCTGCCGCCAGGCGGTTAGGCGCCCGGCTGTTTTGGAGGCGGAATGGCACCCCGGCGCCCGGCCTGCCGCGGCCGGGTGGTATCAAAGCGTTCGCGCAAATCGCCACGAACTGTTGCATATTCCAATCAGGCCCGTGCGACCCAATCTGTCACGCTGACGTTACCGACAAGCAACTGCATCGAAGCGGGTCGGCGGTGGAGCATGCAACGCGCTGCGGCGCTGGATGGCGCGGACGCCGTGCCTGAGCTTGGTGGGATGAGGAGGAACGATGAAGGTCGGAGCAATTGTGCAATCGGCTGCAGCGGTGGCTCTGCTGGCATTGGCGGCGACGGTGCCGGCAGGATCGGCGCTGGCCGGCCCGACGCTGGATGCGGTCAAGGCGCGCGGCGAGGTCGTCTGCGGGGTGCATACCTCGCTTTATGGCTTCGGCGCCCCGGACGACAAGGGCGTCTGGCGCGGCATCGACGTCGATGTCTGCCGGGCGGTCGCCGCGGCGGTCTTCGGTGACGACAAGAAGGTCAAGTATGTTCCGCTCAGCGCCCAGGCGCGGCTGACGGCGTTGCAGTCCGGTGAGATCGACCTTCTGTCGCGCAACACCACCTGGACGCTGACCCGTGACACCGCCAACGGCCTGAACTTCACCGGCATCAACTATTTCGACGGTCAGGGCTTCATGGTGGCGAAGAAGCTCGGCGTTACCAGCGCCAAGGAGCTGTCGGGGGCCACCGTCTGCGTGCAGACCGGCACCACCACCGAACTCAACCTCGCCGACTACTTCCGCGCCAACAAGATGGAGCTGAAGCCGGTCACCATCGAGAAGTATGAGGAAGTGACCGGGGCGTTCGTCGCCGGGCGGTGCGATGCGATTACCTCCGACGGCTCCCAGCTTGCCGCCATCCGTGCCAACGATACGCCCAACCCGGACGACTACGTCATCCTGCCGGAGATGATCTCGAAGGAGCCGCTGGGTCCGTCGGTACGCCAGGGCGACGATCAGTGGTTCGACATCGTCAAGTGGGCGCTGTTCGCCATGATCGAGGCCGAGGAGAAGGGCCTCACCAGCGCCAATGTCGAAGGCGCGCTGAAGAGCTCCGATCCCAACATCCAGCGGCTGCTCGGGGTGACCGGCGACCTCGGCAAGGGCATGGGCCTCGACAACAAGTGGGCCTACAACATCATTCGCACCGTGGGCAACTACGGCGAATCGTTCGAACGCAACGTCGGCATGGGCTCGAAGCTGAAGTTGGCACGCGGCTTGAACGCGCAATGGACTGACGGCGGTCTGATGTACGCACCGCCCATCCGCTGACCTGGGGAAGCCCGATGCGCACTCTGCGACGAAGCCGGCCGGATCGACGGGCGTGAACCCGGCCTCGCCGCCGCACCGGGCAACATCCCAGGCCCACGTCGCCTGGTGGAACGACCGCCGCGTCCGCGGCGTCCTCTACCAGGTGCTCGTGGTGTTGGGGGTACTGGCGCTGGTCGCCTACCTCATCGATAACACCCTCACCAATCTCGCCCGCCGCAACATCGCCACCGGCTTCGGCTTTCTCGGCCGCGAAGCCGGCTTTGGCGTCAGCGAGAGCGTCATTCCCTACAGTCCGGCCGACACCTACTTCGCCGTCCTCGTCGTCGGCCTGCTCAATACCCTGAAGGTCTCGATCATCGGCATCGTGCTGGCGACCATCATCGGCACGCTGTTCGGCGTCGCCCGGCTGTCGCGCAACTGGCTGGTCGCCCGCTTCGCCACCTTCCATGTCGAGACCCTGCGCAACATCCCGGTGCTGCTGCAGCTGTTCTTCTGGTACTCGCTGATCACCGAGGCGCTGCCGGGGCCGCGGCAGGCGCTCAACCCGCTGCCGGGGGTGTTCCTGTCGGCGCGCGGGCTGAAGCTGCCGGAGCCGGTGTGGCAGACGGTGCATCTGTGGATGGGCATCGCCTTTCTCGTGGGCATCGCCGCTGCCTGGGCGCTGGGGCGCTGGGCGCGGCTGCGGCGGGAGCGCACCGGCCAGCTGTTCCCGTCGCTGCAGGCGGGGGTGGCGCTGATCATCGGGCTGCCGGTGGTGGTCTGGCTGCTCGGCGGCGCGCCCACCGAGCTGAGCGTGCCGGAGCTGCGCGGCTTCAACTTTGCCGGCGGCGTGACGGTGACGCCGGAGTTCACCGCGCTGCTGATCGGCCTCGTCCTCTACACCGGCACCTTCATCGCCGAGATCGTCCGCGGCGGCATCCTCGCCGTTGCCCACGGCCAGACCGAGGCCGGGCTGGCGCTGGGCCTGTCGCGCGGCCAGGTGCTGCGGCTGATCGTCCTGCCGCAGGCGCTGCGGGTCATCATCCCGCCGCTGACCAGCCAGTACCTGAACCTGACCAAGAATTCGTCGCTGGCCGTCGCCATCGGCTTCCCCGACCTCGTCAGCACCGCCAATACCGCCATCAACCAGACCGGCCAGGCCGTCGAAGGCATCGCCGTGATCATGGCGGTCTACCTCACCGTCAGCCTGTCGATCGCCGGCTTCATGAACTGGTACAACCGGCGCATCGCGCTGAAAGGGGCGCGCGGATGAGCGGCCGCAGCGAGACGCCGGAAGAGATCTTCGCCCGCGAGGAGGAGCCGGTCGAGCCGCACGTGCCGCCGGCAGCGCCGCCCGGCCGCAGGCTGCCGGTGCTGGAGTGGGTGAAGACGAACCTCTTCTCCAGCGTGCCGAACACGCTGCTGACCCTGCTCTGCCTGGCGGTGCTGTGGGAAACGATCCCGCCGCTGCTCGACTGGGCGCTGATGGGCGCCGTCTGGCAGACCTCTGACCCGCAGGTCTGCCGCGCCGCCGAAGGCGCCTGCTGGGCGATCATCGGCGAGAAATACCGCTTCATCCTGTTCGGCCTCTATCCGTGGGACGAGCAGTGGCGGCCGCTGCTGGCGATGGCGCTGTTCATCGCCTCCGCCGCCGTCACCTGCTATCCCGACCTGTGGAAACGATGGCCGTGGCTGGCGGCGCTGTGGGCGATCGTCCTGCCGGCCTGCGCGATCCTGATGTGGGGCGGCATCCTTGGTCTCACCTTCGTCGACAACACCCAGTGGGGCGGCCTGCCGCTGACGCTGATCCTGTCGGTCGTCGGCCTCGTCTGCTCCTTCCCGCTTGCCATCCTGCTGGCGCTGGGGCGCCGCTCCGATCTGCCGGCGATCCGCGCCGTGTGCGTCGGCTTCATCGAGTTCGTCCGCGGCGTGCCGCTGGTCAGCGTGCTGTTCATGGCCTCGGTGATGTTCCCGCTGTTCCTGCCGGAGGGCGTCACCGTCGATAAGCTGCTGCGGGCGCAGGTGGGCATCATCCTGTTCACCGCCGCCTATCTCGCCGAGGCGGTGCGCGGCGGGCTGCAGGCGGTGCCACGCGGTCAGTACGAGGCCGCCGATGCTCTCGGCCTCGGCTACTGGAAAAAGATGGGGCTGATCATCCTGCCGCAGGCGCTGAAGATCTCCATCCCGCCGCTGGTCAACCAGTTCATCAGCATGTTCAAGGACACCTCGCTGGTCATCATCATCGGCCTGTTCGACCTGCTGACCACGGCGAAGACCGCGCTGTCCGATCCGGCGTGGCGGCCGTTCTTCGTCGAGACCTACACCTTCGTCGCGCTGATCTACTTCGGCTTCTGCTTCTTCATGTCCCGCTACAGCCAGTTCCTGGAGCGGCGCATGGAGACCGGCCATCGTCGCACCTGAGGGAGACGCATCGCCTTGGTCCCGCCCGCGCCCGCGCCATCGAGCCCGCCGTCCGAGGTCGCCATCGGCCTCGACAAGGTCAACAAGTGGTACGGCAGCTTCCATGTGCTGCGTGACGTCTCGCTGACCATCCGCCGTGGCCAGCGGTTCGTCGTCTGCGGGCCGTCCGGCTCGGGCAAGTCGACGATGATCCGCTGCGTCAACGCCCTGGAGGAGCACCAGGACGGCCGCATCGTCGTCGATGGCATCGAGCTGACCCGCGACGTGCGCACCGTCGAGCGCATCCGCCGCGAGGTCGGCATGGTCTTCCAGCAGTTCAACCTGTTCCCGCACCTGACCGTGCTCGACAACCTGATCCTGTCGCCGACCTGGGTGAAGCGGGTGCCGAAGAAGCAGGCGATGGCCACCGCCATGGAGTACCTGGAGCGGGTGCACATCCCCGAACAGGCGCACAAGTACCCGGGCCAGCTCTCCGGCGGCCAGCAGCAGCGCGTTGCCATCGCCCGGGCACTGTGCATGAAGCCGCAGATCATGCTGTTCGACGAGCCGACCAGCGCCCTTGATCCGGAAATGATCAAAGAGGTGCTGGACGTGATGGTCGAGCTGGCGCAGGCCGGAATGACGATGATCTGCGTCACCCACGAGATGGGCTTCGCCAAGACCGTCGCCGATACCGTCGTCTTCATGGACCGCGGCCAGGTGGTGGAGATGGCACCGCCGCAGACCTTCTTCACCGCGCCCAAGTCCGAGCGCACGCAGAAGTTCCTCAGCCAGATCCTCAAGCACTGAGGCCGCAGCGGCGCGGTTCGCCGCGGCGGCCGCTCCTTTTGTCCACCGCCCGCATTTTTCGCGCCCGTCGCACCCGGCCTGCAACCTTTGCCGCTGTGCATCGTTGATTCTGCCGTGAACGGCCCGAACACGGGCCTTCGGCAAGACAACGGATGAAGAGGTCAGGTCATGGATAAGGATCGCATCGAGGGCGCGATGGACAAGGCCAAGGGTACCGTGAAGAAAGCCGTCGGCGATATTACCGGCGACGAGAAGATGAAGGCGGAAGGCGAGATGGACAAGGCCAAGGGCACTGCCAAGAGCACCGCCGGCAGCGTCAAGGACGCCATCCGCGAGAAGACCGGCTCGTAAGCACCAAACCCTCTCCCTTTTCGGGAGAGGGTGCGAGCGCAGCGAGCGGGTGAGGGTGGGACGGCTGCCCGGATGGAGCCGGGGAAGCCCTCACCCTCCCGGCGCTGCCGCGCCGGGCCCCTCCCTCTCCCGCGAGGGGAGAGGGAAACAGTGAAGCCCCCGCGAGGGGAGACGGGTACGCAGGTCAGTCGTCGTCGTTGGCGGTTTCCCAGCGGTAGGGATGCTGGGGGTAGACGCCGAGGATGCGGACCTCGCGGGTGAAGAAGTTCAGTTCCTCCAGCGCCAGGCGCAGGCCGCGGTTCTCCGGGTGGCCTTCCACCTCGGCATAGAACTGCGCGGCGTTGAAGCGGCCGCCGACGAGATAGCTCTCCAGCTTGGTGATGTTGACGCCGTTGGTGGCGAAGCCGCCGAGCGCCTTGTACAGCGCCGCCGGCACGTTGCGCACCCGGAAGATCAGGCTGGTCATGCATGGCGCGCCCTTGGGGTGCGGGTGCAGCGGCTCCTTCGCCATGATCAGGAAGCGGGTGGTGTTGTGGGCGGCGTCCTCGATGTTGGCGCGCAGCGAGACGAGCCCGTAGATGTCCCCGGCCAGCTCCGAGGCGATCACCGCATCGGCGGGATCGCCGGCGGCGGCGATCTCGGCGGCGGCGCCGGCGGTATCGAGGCGGACCACCGCCTCCAGCCGCAGCTCGCGGATCAGCCGGCGGCACTGGTTCAGCGCGTGGATATGGCTGTGCACCCGCCTGAGCTGGTCGATGCGGGCGCCGGGCAGGCCGAGCAGGTGGTGATTCACCCGCTGGTAGTGTTCGCCGATGATGGCGAGCTCGGAGCCGGGCAGCAGGTGGTGGATGTCGGCGACGCGCCCGGCGACCGAGTTCTCGATCGGAATCATCGCAAGGCCGGCGAGGCCGTCGCGCACCGCGGCGAAGGCATCCTCGAACGACGGGCAGGGCAGGGTGGCGAGCTCCGGCCGGGCGGTGCGGCAGGCGAGGTCGGAATAGGCACCCGGCGCTCCCTGGAAAGCGATGGTGTGCCGCGGATCGGCCGGTGCCGGCGGGCTCATCGTTGCGCCGCGGTCAGCAGCGTGCGCGCCCGTTCCAGATCGCCCTGCGTATCGACACCCAGCGGCACGGTGGCGACCACGGCGGCGTCGATGCGCATGCCGTTCTCCAGCGCCCGCAGCTGCTCCAGGCGTTCGCGCTGCTCGAGGACGCCGGGCGGCAGCGCCACGAATCGCTCGAGCGCGGCGCGGCGGTAAGCGTAAAGGCCGATGTGGTGCCAGCAGGGACCCTCGCCCCACGGCACCGGAGAGCGGCTGAAATAGAGGGCGCGGCCGATGCTGTCGCCTTCGCCCGGCGACAGCGCCACCTTGACGACGTTGGGATCGTCGCGCTCGGCGGCGGCGCCGATCGGCGCCACCAAGGTCGCGATATCGCAGGCGGCATCGGCCAGCGGCGCCAGGGCGCTGCGCACCAGCGCCGGATCGAGGGTGGGCAGGTCGCCCTGCAGGTTGACGACGACATCGTGGCGGCCGGTCGGATCGAGCAGGCCCAGCGCCTCGAAGATCCGGTCGGAGCCGGACGGATGGTCGGGGCGGGTGAGCACGGCGCGTCCCCCGGCCTGTTCCACCGCGGTCACGATCTCGGGTTCGGCAGCGGCGACGACGACGGGGCCGACGTCGGCTTCCATGGCCCGCCGCCACACCTGAACGATCATCGGGACGCCGCCGATATCGGCCAGCGGCTTGCCCGGCAGGCGGGTGGAGGCCATGCGGGCGGGGACGAGAACGATCGGATTGCCAGAAAAAGTGCTCATGGCGGCGGCAGATAGCACGGAAGCAGCGATCGTGCTACTGCCGGCGCAGGGACGCGGGCGCCGGCCACCCGCTTGCGACCCTGCAAAGCGGCGTTGCTTTCGCTTATGCAAAAAGCCGGGAGCGGCACTGCGCAAAATGACCATCGCAGTGCGGCGGATTCGTCACGCCTGGGCATTGAAGCCCCGCGCACCTTGGGACTATTGTGCCCCGCCGGAGGATCGAACCCGGGGCACGGGAAGGAACAAAAAATGCATTTCTCGCTACTCGAAAAACTCGGCGCCTCGGCGCTGATTTGCGCGTGGCTGATTTACGGCGCGCATTTCATGGGGGGAACGTTGGTGCATGTGCGAGAGCATGAGTCCGCCATGCATGTTGCCAGTGCCGAACACGGCGCGGCGACCGCGGCTGCCCCGGTTGAAACCGATCTCGGCACGCTGCTGGCCGCAGCATCGCCGGAAAAGGGAGAGAAGGTTTTCGGCAAGTGCAAGGCGTGCCATACCATCGAGCAGGGTGGCAAGAACGCCGTCGGCCCCAATCTTTACAACGTCGTCGGCAACCACAAGGCGCACATGGACGGCTTCGCCTACTCGCCCGGCATGACCGAGCGGCACGGTGAAACGTGGAGCTACGAGAACCTTAACGCCTTCCTGACCAGCCCGAAGGACTACATCGCCGGCACCAAGATGAGCTTCCCCGGGCTGAAGGATCCCGAGGATCGCGCCAACGTCATCGCCTTCCTGCGCGCCAACACCGCCAATCCGCCGCCACTGCCGGCACCGGCGCCGAAGGCGGCGCCGGCCGCGGCAGCGCCGGCCGCCGCACCTGCAGCGGCAGCGAGCGCCGCGACGGCTCCGGCCGCACCAGCCGACTTCAAGACGCTGCTGGCATCGGCCGATCCCGCCGCCGGCGAGAAGGTGTTCGGCAAGTGCAAGGCCTGTCACAACGCCGAGAAGGGTGGCGCCAACCAGGTCGGTCCCAATCTGTGGAACGTCGTCGGTGCGCCGATCGGCCACCACGAGGGCTTTCCCTACTCTGCCGCCATCGAGGCGAAGAGCGGCGAGAAGTGGACCTACGACGAGCTGAACGTCTACCTGACCTCGCCGAAGGCGTTCGCGCCTGGCACCAAGATGACCTTCCCCGGCCTCAGCAAGCCGGAAGACCGGGCCAACGTCATCGCCTACTTGCGGACCCGCAACGATTCGCCGCCGCCACTGCCATGAGCGAGGTGGCGGCCTTCGCCCGGCTGGCCGAACGCCTCGCCGATGCGGCGCGGCCGATCACGCTGGCGCACTTCCGCGCCGGCGTGGCCTACGACGTGAAGGCCGACACCAGCCCGGTGACCGTCGCCGACCGCGAGGCGGAGGCGGTCATGCGGGCGATGATCACCGATGCCTGTCCGGCCCACGGCATCCTCGGCGAGGAGCACGGCGCCGAGCACCTCGACGCCAGCTACGTCTGGGTGCTCGACCCGATCGACGGTACCAAGTCGTTCGTCACCGGCAAGCCGCTGTTCGGCACGCTGATCGCCCTGCTGCGCGACGGCCGGCCGATCGTCGGCATCATCGACATGCCGGCGCTGAACGAACGCTGGGTGGGGGTGCAGGGGCGTCCCACCCTGTTCGGCGGCCGCGAGGTGCGGGTGCGCGCCTGTGCTGATCCCGGCCACGCCTGGCTCTACGCCACCTCGCCGCAGATGTTCGGTGCCAGCGACGCCGCCGCCTTCGAGCGCCTGCGCACCGCCTGCTATGCGGCAGTGTGGGGCGCCGACCTCTACGCCTACGGACTGCTGGCCTCGGGACGGGTGGATCTTGTCTGCGAGGGATCGCTGCAGCCCTACGACTACTGCGCGCTGGTGCCGGTGATCGAGGGCGCCGGCGGCATCATCACCGACTGGCAGGGCGCACCGCTCGGCCTCGCCTCCGACGGCCGGGCGCTGGCCGCCGGGGATGCGACGCTGCATGCGGTGGCGCGCCGCATGCTCGCCGGAGCATGAGCAGGCGGACGGCGGTTGCCACCGCCCGGCGGAAGCCGCCGGTCCTCGCCGTGCTGGCGGCACTGTGGCTGCTCGGCCTGCTCGCCGCGACCGGCTTCGCCGCCGACTCGCCGCCGGCGGTGCAGAAGATCCACGCCGGCCACGCCATCGCCATGTATGGCGAGCCGAAATACGGGCCCGACTTCAGGCATTTCGATTACGTCAACCCCGACGCGCCGATCGGCGGGACGCTGCGCATGGGCGCTGCCGGCACCTTCGATTCGTTCAATCCCTACATCATCAAGGGCAATCCTGCCGCCGGCGTCGCCGCCGAGACCTTGCTCACCGCCTCTGCCGACGAGCCGTTCACCAAGTACGGGCTGATCGCCGAGTGGATCGAGTGGCCGGAGGACCGCTCCTGGGTCACCTTCACCCTGCGCCAGGAGGCGCGCTGGCACGACGGCCAGCCGATCACCGTTGACGACGTCATCTTCTCGCTGGAGACGCTGAAGACCAAGGGCGAGCCCTTCTACCGCTTCTACTTCGCTTCCATCGACCGTGCCGAGAAGCTCGACGAGCGCCGCGTCCGCTTCGTCTTCAAGGAGGCTGGCAACCGCGAGTTGCCGCTGATCGTCGGCGACATGCCGATCCTGCCCAAGCACTGGTGGGAAGGCCGCGACTTCGAGCGCACCACGCTGGAGCCGCCGCTCGCCTCCGGCCCCTACCGGGTGGCGTCGTTCGAGGCCGGCCGCTACGTCGTGCTGGAGCGCGTCGCCGACTACTGGGGGCGCGACCTGCCGGTCAACGTCGGCGAGAACAATTTTGCCACCAAGCGCATCGAATACTTCCGCGACGAGACGGTGCTGCGCCAGGCGCTGAAGGCCGGCGTCCTCGATTTCCGCGTCGAGAATCAGGCGAAGGCCTGGGCGCTCGACTACGACGTGCCCGCCGTCCGCCGCGGCTGGCTGCGCAAGGTGGAATTCGCGCACGAGCGGCCGGCGGGACTGCAGGCGTTCGCCTTTAATACCCGCCGGCCGATCTTTGCCGACCGGCGGGTGCGCGAGGCGCTGGGCTGGGCGTTCGACTTCGAGTGGACCAACCGGGTGCTGTTCTTCGGCCAGTACCAGCGGGCGAAAAGCTATTTCAACAACTCCGAGATGGCCTCGCGCGGGCTGCCGCAGGGCGAGGAGCTGGCGATCCTCGAGAAATACCGGGGGCGGGTGCCGGAGGAGGTGTTCACCAGCCAGTACCCGCTGCCGGTGACCGACGGCTCCGGCTGGCCGCGCGGCAACCTTCTCAAGGCGTTCGACCTGCTGCAGCAGGCGGGCTGGGTGGTCCGCGACATGCGGCTGGTGAACGCGCAGACTGGCGAGCCGATGAGCTTCGAGATCCTGATCGTCTCGCCAACCTTCGAGCGGATCATGCTGCCGCTGGTGCGCAACCTCAAGCGCATCGGCATCGAGGCGCGCATCCGCCTCGTCGATCAGTCGCAGTACGTCAACCGGCTGCGCAGCTTCGACTTCGACATGGCGATGCTGGTGTGGGGACAGTCGGACTCGCCGGGCAACGAGCAGCGCGACTTCTGGAGTTCGGCAGCGGCGAAATCGCCGGGGTCGAGCAACTACCTGGGCGTGTCCGATCCGGTCGTCGACGAGCTGATCGAGAGCATCATCGCCGCGCCGGATCGCGAAGGTCTGGTAGCGCGGACGCGGGCCCTCGACCGGGTGCTGCTGTGGGGCTTCTACGTGATCCCGGCGTGGTACTCCAGCGTCGACCGGGTACTGTACTGGGACAAGTTCGCCTATCCCGCCGTCTCGCCGACGCGCGGCGTGCAGATCGACACCTGGTGGTTCGATGCGGAGCGGGCAGCGCGGCTGGAGGCGGCGATGGGCCGCGGCGGGTCGTGAGGGGGCGTTGATGACGGTGGAAGCGGTGGCCAGACCCTCACCCGCTCGCTGCGCTCGCACCCTCTCCCAAGAGGGTCACATTTTCCCTCTCCCTCCCGGGAGAGGGAGGGGCCCGGCGCGAAGCGACGGGAGGGTGAGGGTGACCGGGTTTTGCCTGGATGTGGCGGTGATGCACCCTGACCCTCACCCGCTCGCGGTGCTCGCACCCTCTCCCGAGAGGGAGAGGGTTCTGGTTCCCCTCTCCCTCCCGGGAGAGGGAGGGGCCCGTCGCGAAAGCGACGGGAGGGTGAGGGTGAGACGTCTGGAGCCGTTGCGATGACCGCCTACATCGTGCGCCGGCTGCTGCTGATCATCCCGACGCTGTTCGCCATCATGCTCATCAACTTCCTGATCATCCAGACGGCGCCGGGCGGGCCGGTGGAGCAGATCATCGGCGAGCTGACCGGGCAGGGCGCCGCCATTTCCGAGCGGGTCACCCGCGGCGGCGGCGGCGAGATCGTCGGCGGTGGCCCCAGCCGCGGCGGCGAGCCGCGCGGCACCTACCGCGGCGCGCAAGGGCTCGACCCCGAGTTCATCGCCCAGCTGGAGAAGCAGTTCGGCTTCGACCGGCCGCTGCCCGAGCGGTTCTGGCTGATGCTGAAGAACTACGTCGCCTTCGACTTCGGCGAGAGCTACTTCCGCAACCGCCGCGTCGTCGATCTCGTCCTCGACAAGATGCCGGTGTCGATCTCGCTGGGGCTGTGGACGACGCTGCTCACCTACCTGATCTCGATCCCGCTCGGCATCGCCAAGGCGGTGCGCGACGGCTCGCGCTTCGATGTGGCGACCTCGGTGGTGGTGATCATCGGCAACGCGCTGCCGGCGTTCCTGTTCGCCGTGCTGCTGCTGGTGCTGTTCGCCGGCGGCAGCTACGTGCAATGGTTCCCGCTGCGCGGCCTCGTCTCCGAGGGCTGGGAGGCGCTGTCGTGGCCGGCGCGCATCGCCGACTACTTCTGGCACCTGATGCTGCCGGTCACGGCGATGGTGGTCGGCGGCTTCGCCACCCTGACCATGCTGACCAAGAACTCGTTCCTCGACCAGATCAACCAGCAGTACGTGCTGACCGCCCGCGCCAAGGGGCTCAGCGAGCGGCGGGTGCTGTGGGGGCACGT
>JBDHSN010000087.1:0-13207 GCA_039808105.1 Rhodospirillales bacterium | reverse complement strand
GAGAAGAGTCGAACTTCCACGGGGTTTCCCCCACAGCGCCCTCAACGCTGCGCGTCTACCGGTTCCGCCACGGCCGCCCGTTGGCGCGCCCGTTATACAAGCTCGACCGGAGGCGGCAAAGTCTCATTTGCCCCGGCGGCGGCTCGCCGTCCGAAGGTCAGTAGGCGAAGATGTCGTCTTCCGGCCAGCCGGCATGGTCGAGGCGGGCCCGGTGCTCGATGAAATCGAAGCAGGCCCGCGCCAGCCCGCTGCGGCCCTCGCGCTCCAGCATCGCGTCGAGCCGCGCCCGCAGCCGGTGCAGCCACAGCACGTCGTTGGCGGCGTAGCGGATCTGCTCGGGCGTCAGCGTCGCCGCCGCCCAGTCAGAGCTCTGCTGCTCCTTCGACAGCTCGACGCCGAGCAGTTCGCGGCACAATTCCTTCAGCCCGTGCCGGTCGGTGTAGGTGCGCACCAGCTTCGAGGCGATTTTGGTGCAGTAGACCGGCCGGCAGGTCACACCGAGCCAGCGCTGCAGCATGCCGACGTCGAAGCGGGCGAAGTGGAACAGCTTGGTGACCGATTCGTCGGCCAGCAGGGCCTGGAGGTGGGGCGCGGCGAAGGGGGCCGGCTGCTGGCGGAAGGCCGGGGGAAAATGCACGAGATGACAGCCGGCCTCGCCGCTGAAAAGCTGGACGACGCACAGCCGGTCGCGGTCGGCGCGCAGCCCGGTGGTCTCGGTATCGACCGCCACGGCCTCACCGAAGCAAAGCCCTGCCGGCAGATCGCCCTCGTGGACGGTAATGGAGGGGGGTTCCGGACTCACGTTGCGAACGGCCCCGCCGCCACGCAAGGCCGCGGCAAGGATGGTGCCCAGGAGAAGACTCGAACTTCCACGGCCTTGCGGCCACTAGCACCTGAAGCTAGCGCGTCTGCCAATTCCGCCACCTGGGCAATGGCGACCCTGCGTGTCGCCGGCCACAGCAATTACGAACCGTCCGGCCCGCTGTCAACTCCGTATCGACGGCGGGGCGGCAACGGGCCCCGGTCTTCCCCCCTTCCCGCCCCCAGGACGCACCACCGATGCCGTGCCGGCGACGCGGTGGTTGACGCGATTTCGCATCTGGGATACGCGCAACTGGTCCGGCCGCCGGTTCGAAGCAAGGCTGCCGCGCAGGGAGACCGCCATGGAACCTCGCATCGTCACCGTCTTCGGCGGGTCCGGCTTCATCGGCCGCTATGTGGTGCGCAGACTGGCCGCCGCCGGCTGGGTGGTTCGGGTCGCCGTCCGCGACACCGACAGCGCGATGTTCCTCAAGGTGGCGGGCGACCCCGGGCAGGTGGTGCCGTTCCCGGCGGATGTCACCGACGAGACCTCGGTGGCGCGCGCCGTCGCCGGCACCGATGCCGTCGTCAACCTCGTCGGCATCCTCTACCAGCGCGGCCGCCGCAGCTTCCAGCGCATGCATGTCGATGCCGCCGCGACGGTCGCCCGCGCCGCCCGCACCGCTGGCGCCGGGCGGCTGGTGCAGATGTCGGCGATCGGCGCCGATGCCGATTCCCCCGCCGCGTACGGCCGCACCAAGGCAGCCGGCGAGAAGGCGGCGGCCGAGGCCTTCCCCGGCGCCACCGTCATGCGGCCGTCGGTGGTGTTCGGACCGGAGGACGACTTCTTCAACCGCTTCGCCATGATGGCGCGGATCATGCCGGTGCTGCCGGTGTTCCCGACGCGCTTCCAGCCGGTCTGGGTCGGCGATGTCGCCGAAGCGTTCTTCCGGGCGCTCGACGATCCGGCGACCGCCGGCAAGACCTATGAACTCGGCGGACCGCAGGTGGTGAGCTTCCGCGAGCTGATGCAGTTCATCCTGCGCGAGATCGCGCGCGAACGCCTGCTGCTGCCGATGCCGATGGCGCTGGCCGAGGTCGAAGCATTTTTCCTCGAGAAGCTGCCGGTCCCGCCGCTGACCCGCGACCAGGTGAAGCTGCTGGGATGCGATAACGTCGTCGATGCCGCCGCGCTGACGCTGCGCGATCTCGGCATCCAGGCGACGGCGATGGAAGCGGTCGTCCCGGCCTATCTCGAGCGCTTCCGGCCCCAATCCCGCCAGCGCGTCCGCTTCGGCTGAGGGCCGGCGCCACCCGCAAAGGCCAGCGGCGGCGAGAGGCGGCCGTACCGCCACCGCCGCCGACCGGCGTTATCGCTCGACCGTCCAGGTATAGCCCTGCGAGCGCAGATCCGGCAGGATCTCGTTCTGCAGGTGGCTGAAGCTGCCCTTGCCGTCGAGGGAGAACCAGCTGATGCCGAGCTTCTCGTAGAGGCGCAGGGTCGTCGGCGGCGTCATCCGCGAGGCGCCGTCGTTCATCCAGTAGTTGGTTTCCGTCATCACCAGCGGATAGCTCTGGCGCAGGCACTGGATGTTGGCCTCGCCGAACTGTTCGGTGCCGGCGTAATGATGGAAGCCGACCGAGGCGTTGTTCCAGTCGACCCCCTGCATCCGCGCGATCACCTTCTTCCAGGCGGCGCAGTCGGGATAGAGGTTGGGCGTCGAGAACAGGACGATGTGGGTCTGCGGCGCGGCCGCGCGCATCAGGTGGTAGACCCCGTCCAGATCGCTCAGGACCTTGTCCGTCCACTGGTTGGCGTTGCCCCACGGGCTGGGGCCGCTCACCGGCTCGTTGGTCATCTCGTAGATGACGTGGGTGCGGTCCTTGTAGCGCGGCGCGGCGACGCGCCAGAACTCGGTGAGCGAGTCCAGATCGTAGCCGCCCGGCTTCACCGACGTTTTGAACATGATGTACATGTGGTTCTGGGCGGCGAGGTCGACCGCCCGATCGAGAGCCGGCAGCTGCTCCTCGACGGTCTTGCCGATCTGCACGGTCTTGACGTCAACGCGGACGGCGTTCAGGCCGAGCTGATGCACCGACCGCCAGTATTCGGGATCGTTGGCATAGCCCGGCCTCGCCAGGATCATCATCGAGGCGCCGCGCAGGATGTTGCCGTCATCGGTGACGATCGTGCCGTTGGCGACGCGGACGCGGCCGCGTTCGCCCGGCATCGGCGCGCTGACGGTGTGGCTGGCGTACGGCGGTGGCGAGGACTGGCATCCCGCCAAAAGCAGCGGCAGGACGGCCATGGCGGCGAACAGCGGGCGGAGTGTCATTGCCTTCCTTTCGATTGTTGCGTCGATCGGTGATGTGCTGGCGGCGCAGCGTGCGAGGCGGATGGCCGGGAAACGCCCAGCCGGTGCGGTTTTCTCCCGGGCTCCGGCCCGCGCCGGAAAAGACGGCGGCTGGGCGGCGACCTTACGCTGATCGGGCCGGCATTCCGAACCCGATACCGCCCCGCCTCACGGGAGTGTGTCAGCGTCGCCGCCCCGGCGCGACGGCGCGGCGGCCGGACAGGGGTGCCCGTCGTGGTTGCAGCCCCGGCGTGTGGAACCGCCGCAATCGCCTGATCCCCGCCGCCCGGCCTGGCGCCGGGCCGCACCGGCTTCGCGGGCAACGCCGGGATCGCCCGCATCCGGCCGCTTTACTCATTTTTGCTGCTTTTGCATTTCAATAGGTTATCTGCTATAAACAACCCATATGGGGTTGTCCGATGGGCATTCCGCAAGGCCTGCCTGATTCTGCCACGCCACCCCGCAGGGGCAACGCTTCGCCGAAACCCGCCTGCCACCCTTGCCGCCGTAATCCGCACAGTGTGGCGCCGCCAACACTCTTAAATGGCATAACTGTGATGCACACCCTTGCTGATTGCGCCGTGTTCTCGTATAAGTATGTCCACTCTGTAAGAAAGACAGTCATAGAGAGTAGAAAGGCCGCCTCTTCGGGTTCGCCCGATGCCGGCACAACTGGCAGTGGCGGCGTCCATCGGGGTGTCGCGGGCGGCAGGCGGCGGATATCGGCCGGGAGGTGAAAGAATGGTTGCCGTTCCCCAGCAAGGCGGATACTCGCGCGCCGTCGCCCTGTCGATCGGCGCCGTATTCGCGCTCAGCAGCTTCGTTCTGGTGGAGCCGGCGCCCTTCGATCTGGCATGCCTGCTTCTCGGGCTGTTCCTGATGCACCGGCTGCAGCTGCCGGCCGCCCCGGATTTGATGCCGGCGGTGGTGATGCTCGGCGCCTTTGCGCTGTTCAATGTCTTCTCCGCCATGTTCGCCGCCGACGTGCCCGAGATGGTGCTGTTCATGGGCACCACCTTCTTCCTGATGCTCGTCGCCGGCCTCGTCTGCTGCATGGTCGCCACCTGGCCGCAGGCGACCGACGCCGTCCTCGGCGGTTACTGCCTGTCGCTGGTGATCTCGACCGCGATCACTCTCGCCGTCGTCGCCGGGGTGCTGCCGCTCGACGTGGTCATGTACGACGCCAGCCGGGTGCAGGCCTTCTTCAAGGATCCGAACGTCTACGGGCCGTCGCTCGTCGTCGCCATCCTCTACCTGCTGACGCTGCTGGAGCGGATGCCGGAGCGGCCGTTGCACGCACTCAGCCTGGTGGCGGCGACGCTGCTGCTGATGCTGGGCATCGTCTTCGCCGGATCGCGCGCCGCCTGGATGAACCTCGCGCTGTCGCTGGCGGCCTATGTCGTGCTGCGCGGCCTTGTCCTGCGCGGCCGTGCCGCCTTCCGCTTCTGGACGATCGTGCTGGCGGCCTCCGCCCTGATCGCCTTCGGCACGATCGCCGTCATCGCTGCGAGCGGCTTCGAGACCTTCCTCGGTGAACGCTCAGGCCTGCAGGACTACGACGCTGATCGCTTCGGCGCGCAGCAGGACGGACTGGAGCTGGCGCTGGAGCAGCCGCTGGGCGGCGGCCCCGGCCAGTTCGAGGCGCGCGTCGGCGTCCTCGGCATCTCCGCTCACAGCCTTTACGTCCGCACCCTGATGGAGAACGGCGTCGGCGGCTTCCTGTCGCTGATGCTGTTCCTCGGGCTGACGCAACTGGTCGCGATCCGCACCGCGCTGGCGCGTTCGCCGTTCGCCGCCACCGCCGCGGTGATCGCCGCATCGCTGCTGGGAGCGCTGGTCAACGGCGTCTTCGTCGACACCCTGCACTGGCGGTCGCTGTGGATCCAGGCCGGCCTGGCCTGGGGGCTCTACGCCGTCTGTCTGCAGCAGCAGCGTTTCAGCCGCTGGCATCAGCACGCCGCGTTGCGGGCGAACTGAAGGCCCGCGCGCGACCAACCGGACGGGGCTCAGATGGTTTCGATGACGACCGCCAGGCGGCAACCGGTGCAAGGCGCGATGGCAGCGCCGATCAGGACAGGAATGGCCCGCATCGACGAAATCATCAGCGGTTCTGCGCCGCAGGCATTACGACATCAATGCGCATATCACCAGACACTCACTGATAATGGCAATAATATGTTTGACGTTGTAAATACTGATTGGTAGTATAATCGCCGGTTGAATATGTATCAATAAAGATACGTTCGGCAGACTTACGATCTGAGTGGTCGGGGGATCTTTCGGAGGACTTGCAGTGTACCGAGCTTGTTTACAAGCAGCGGACAGGATGACTTCGCGCAAAATGTGGCAATCGGCGATCGCTGCTTCTCCCGCCTCTCTCCGGAAGGTCGACTGCCGGCATTCCGGTCGGATGCGGCGCAACAGCTCCGCTGCCCCGCTTGCATCCCTTCCACACGACGACGCTGGAGCTGGCCCGCGCGGCTGGTACGGCGCCCCGGCGAAGCTGCCGCGCGCAGCCCGCACCGGATCGCACAGCGCGTCGGAACCAACGGGACTTCGATGGACGATCATCTGAACATCCGCGTTCCCGCCACCGCGGCGCGCGAGCCCGCACCGGCGCAACCGGCCGGCATCGAACGCGGCTACCTGCTGAAGGTGCTGGCCCGGCGCAAGGGGCTGATCCTCGCCGTGATCCTCGGCACCGTCGCGCTGGCGGCAGTCGTCACCCAGATGCTGACGCCGCAATATACCGCCGTGCTCAAGCTCGCCTTCGATGTGCGCAGCCAGCCGGTCGCCGAACTCGACGCCAACCCGGCGCGGCCGCTGCCGGACGAGTTCGCCGCGATGGACAGCGTTCTCAACGAGATCGAGATCCTCAAGTCGCGCGAGCTGGCCGAGAAGGTGATCGACAAGCTCTCCCTCGACGAGATGCCGGAGTTCAACCCGGCGCTGGCGCCGGCGCCGTGGTGGTCGCCGGACGATGCGCTGGCGTGGGTGCGCCAGCAGGTTCCCGACGCCTTCCTCGCCGGGAACCCGTGGCTGGCGCGCTGGCTGCCGGCGGCGATCCCGCTGAGCGGCGAGGCCGCTGCGGCCAAGGAGCGCAACGCCGTGATCAAGCGGTTTTCGCGGCAGCTGACCGTCAAGATGCTCGGGCGCTCGAAGGTGTTCGACGTCTCGTTCACCGCCACCGACCCGGCCCTGGCGGCGCGGATCGTCGATACCGTGGGCGAGGTCTATCTCGTCTCCCGCTATGAGGACCGCCTGGCCAACGCCCGCCGCGCCAGCGAGTGGATGGCCTCCAACGTCCAGCAGCTGCGCGACAAGGTCACGCAAGCGGAGCGGAACGTCGAGAACTACCGCCGCCAGCACGACCTCTACCAGAGCGACAAGACCTCGCTGGTCTCCGCCCAGGTCGCCGACCTCAACCTCAAGCTGATCGATGCTTCGGCGGCGCGGGTCGCCGCCGAAGCCGAGGCCGCCCAGGCACGCCGCCTCGTCGGCCGCACCAACGACATCGAGGCGCTCGACCAGATCCTGCAGTCGGACATGATCAAGCGCTTCCGCGGCGATCTGCTCGGCCTCGAGCGGCGCGAAGCGGAGATGAGCGAAAAGTACGGCCCCCGCCACCCGGCGATGATCCAGCTCGCCGCCGAGAAGCTGCGGCTCAAGGACGCGCTGGACGCGGAGGTCAAGAAGGTCCTGCGCAGCCTGGAGAGCAAGGCGGAAGCCGCCCGCATCCGCGAGTCCGCCTTCACCAAGGACCTGAACGGCCTCAAGCAGCAGAGCACCGCGGCCAACACCGCGTCGATCGCGCTGCGCGGCCTCGAGCGGGAAGCGGAAGCGAACCGCATGCTGCTGGAGAAATTCATGTCGGCGTTCATGGAATCGAGCGCCAAGCAGGACGCCCGTTCGGCGGCAACCTACGCCCGCATCATCTCCCGCCCGTCTGTCCCCGACGAGCCGTCCTTCCCCAACACCCCGCTCATCGTCACCCTCGCCCTGCTCGCCGGCATGATCGCCAGCCTGCCGATCGCCATGGCCGCCGAGGCGATGGACGCCGGCTACCGCAGCGCCCATCAGCTGGAGCAGGACGTCGGGCTGCCGGTGCTGGCACATGTGCCGGCGTCGCGCGGCGGCGACGGCGCGCGCCAGCAGGCCCGGCTGGCGGCGGAAGTCCTCGACTGCCCGGCCTCGGTGCATGCCGATGCCGTCCGCTCGATCTTCAACAAGCTGCAGATCGCCTCGTTCGGCGAGCTGCCGCGCAGCATCGTCTTCACCTCGGCCGAGGCCGGCGAGGGCAAGACGACCACCTGCGTCTCGCTCGTCCGCATGCTGGCCAACACCGGACGACGGGTGCTGCTGATCGACGGCGACCTGCACCGCTCGCGCATCGCCGAGACCCTGAAGGTGCAGGTGCGGCCCGGCCTTGCCGAGCTGCTGTCACAGACGGTTGGCCTCGACCAGGCGATCCAGCGCGATCCGCGCACCGCGGCCGACGTCATCGTCAGCGGCCAGCGCCAGCTCAACGCCAGCGACCTGCTGACCACGCCGAACTTCGCCGAGCTGCTGCGCTCGCTGGAGGCAAAGTACGAGATCATCATCATCGATACGCCGCCGCTGATGGCGCTGACCGATGCGCTGTTCCTCGCCAACGCAGCGGCGGCAACGGTGATGGTCGTGCGCTGGGGGGCGACCCGGCGCGAGGTCGTCAAGTATGCGGCCATGCAGCTCGCCACCGCCACCCGGCGGTTCGAGGGGCTGGTGCTGACCCGCGTCCACCTCAAGAGCCACGCCCGCTACGGCTTCGGCGATTCGGCCCGCTACTCGGCAAAGATGGGCAACTACTACCGCCACGCCTGAGGCGCCGGCCGCCCGGCGCGCGACCCAGCAGACAGACATTCAGGAGAGTGAGATGAAAGCAGTCATTCAGGCGGGGGGCCTCGGGACGCGGCTGAAGCCCTACACCATGGTCCTGCCCAAGCCGCTGATGCCGATCGGCAATCAACCGGTCATCGAGCTGCTGCTGAAGTGGCTCCGCCGCAACGGCACCATCGATGCGTACATCACCACCGGCTACCTCGGCCACCTGATCGGCGCCGTCTGCGGCGACGGCTCGCAGTGGGACATGCGGCTCACCTACACCCGCGAGACCATGCCGCTCGGTACCGTCGGCGCGCTCACCCTGCTGCGCGAGCAGCTGGACGGGCCGTTTCTGATGCTGAACGGCGACGTCCTCACCGACCTCGACCTCAACGCCTTCAGCGCGTTCCACCGCCAGCACGGCGGGCTGCTGTCGATCGCCACGGCACGCCGCAAGATCCGCATCGATTTCGGCATCATCGAAGAACAGGACGGCCGCGTCGCCGGCTTCCGCGAGAAGCCATCGCTCTACCACACCGTCAGCATGGGCGTCTATTGCATGCGGCCGGAGATCATCCAGTACATCCCGCGCGGTGTCGCCTTCGGTTTCGATGACCTGATCTTCTGCCTGCTCGGCAAGGGCATCGATGTCCATTGCTATCTGCACGATGGCCTGTGGCTGGATATCGGACGGGTCGAGGATTTCCAGGAAGCCCAGGACATCTCACTGGACGATTACTGGCCGGCGCAGAAGCGCAACGCCGCCTGACGCGCCGCCGCTGACGGGGCGGCGACGCCGCCCCGCAGCCTGGCTGAACCGGTTTTGCCGCGGCCGCGTCGTTCGCGCCGCAAAGGAGGAAGCATGTTGTTGGTTGCCGAAGCCGCCGTGGGCGCCGATGAGGCGGCAGCGCTCGCCGAGGTCATCGCCAGCGGCTGGATCACCCAGGGCGAGCGGGTGCGCCGCTTCGAGCAGGCGTTCGCCGCCCGCCACGGCGCCGAGGACGCGATTGCCGTCGCCTCCTGCACCGCCGGGCTGCACCTCGCTTTGCGGGCGCTGGGCATCGGCCCCGGCGACGAGGTGCTGGTCCCGTCGCTGACCTTCGTTGCCACGGTGAACAGTGTCCTCTACGTCGGCGCGACGCCGGTGTTCGTCGACATCGAGGCCCTCGACCGGCCGCACATCGCGCTCGCCGACGCCGCCCGCAAGTGCACGCCGCGGACGCGGGCGGCGATCGTCATGCACTACGCCGGCTACCTGGTCGACGTCGCCGCGTGGCAGGCCTTTGCCCGGTCGCGCGGGCTGCTGCTCATCGAGGACGCCGCCCACGCCGCCGGCGTCCCCGGCATCGGCAGCCACGCCGATGCCGCCGTGTTCAGCTTCTTCGGCAACAAGAACATGACCACCGCGGAAGGCGGCATGGTGTTCGCGGCCGATGCGCAAGTGCGCGAGCGCGTCCGCCGGATGCGCAGCCATGGCATGACGACGACCTCCTGGGAACGCAGCAAGGGTCACGCCTTCAGCTACGACGTCCCCGAGCTCGGCTTCAACTACCGCATGGACGAGCTGCGCGCCGCCGTCGGCCTCGTCCAGCTGGAGCGGCTCGCCGGCTGGAACGACGCCCGCGGCCGGCTGACCGCCCGCTATCGCGAGCGCCTGCCGGCCGTCTGCCCGCAGGTGATGCAGCCGTTCGCCGCCGGCGATACCTCGGCCTGGCATGTGCTGCCGGTGGTGCTGCCGGAGGGCTGCGACCGGGGCCAGCTGATGCAGGCGATGCGCGCGGCCGGGGTGCAGACCACCATCCACTACCCGTGCTCGCACCAGTTCTCCTACTACCGCAAGATGTACCCGGCGTTGCGGCTGCCGCTCTCCGAGGCGTTCGCCGCCCGTGAGCTGACGCTGCCGCTCTACCCCGCCCTCGGCGACGGCGACGTCGATGTCGTCATCGAAGCGCTCGCCGCGGCGCTGGCGGCGGACACCCTTGCCGGCATCGGAGCCAGCCATGCAGCCTGAGGCGTCGGCAACGGCGGCGGTCAACGCCGCGCTGAAGCGCGGCACCGACATCATCGTCGCGGCCATCGCCCTGGTGGTCCTGCTGCCGGTGATGCTGCTGGTCGCCCTCGCGGTGAAGGCGGAGACGCCGGGGCCGGTGCTGTTCTCGCAGCAGCGGCTCGGCCGCTACGGCCGGCCGTTCCGGCTCTACAAGTTCCGCAAGTTCCCCGACGGCCCGCAGGCGCAGGGGCCGGCGGTCACCGTCCACGGCGATGCCCGGCTGACGCGGGTCGGCAGGGTGCTGCAGGAGAGCAAGCTCGACGAGCTGCCGCAGTTCTGGAACGTCCTGATCGGCGATATGTCGCTGGTCGGGCCGCGGCCGGAATCGCCCCGGTTCACCGACTGCTTCCGCGACCGCCACGGTGCGGTGCTGCAGCACCGTCCCGGTCTGTTCGGCCCGGCGCAGGTGCTGTTCCGCAACGAAAGCGCCCTGTTCCCGACGGGCGGCGATCCCGAGGACTTCTACCGGCAGACGCTGTTTCCGGCGAAGGCGCGGCTCGATCTCGCCTACTACGCGGGCGCCAACATCTTCACCGATGCCGCCTGGCTGATCCGCGGCGTCGTCACCGTCTTCGTTCCGGTGTTCAGCGGCTTCCGCAGCGAGAACGTGCTGGAGGCGGCGGAAGACTGGATCAGCCGGCACGGTACCCGCGCCAAGGTGGGGAGAGTGCCGTCGTGACGGGTGCGCTGAAGCCCATCCCGATCGCCAGCCTCGCCGGCGCCGCCCGGACGGCCGCGGTGGAGGGGGCGGAGCCGCTGTCGCCGGCCCATACCGGGCCGGCGATCCGCCGGGATGCCTTCATCTTCTTCATCGGCCAGCTCACCGCCACCGGCTGCGTCTGGCTGCTGGTGCTGGCTCTGGCCCGGCTCGGCGGGCCGGAGCCGGTCGGCGTCTTCACCTTCGCGCTGGCGCTGGCCGCTCCCATCGTCGTCGCCACCCAGCTCGGCCTGCGCCAGGTTCTGAACACCGATCCGCGCGGCACCGCCCGCTTCGATGACTTCCGCCGGCTGCGACTGGCCCTGTCGATGGTCGCCGTCGCCGCCATCGTCGCGGTCGGCTTCGCCCTCGGCTATCGCGGCGCGACGCTGCTGGTCATCGGTCTCGTCGGCGCCGCCAAGGCGCAGGACAGCGTCGGCGACATCTACCATGCACTGCTGCAGCGCTCGGGCCGCCTCGACCTGGCCGGCGTCTCGCTCGGCCTGCGCGGCGTGCTGCTGCTGCTGCTGGGCGGCATCGGCTTTGCCATGACCCAGGACACCCTCGCCCTCGCCGGCGGCATGGCCGTCGCCTCGGCGATCGTCCTCGGCACCTTCGACCATGCCGTTGCCCGCGCCAAGACGCGGTGGCGGCAGCGCCCGACGACGCTGCGCCGCAGCCTCGTCGCCTGCCGCCGGCTGATGGTCCGTGCCGCGCCGCTCGGCATCAGCGTCATTCTGATCAACATCAACTTCAACGCGCCGCGCTATGCCATCGAGGCGACGCTGGGGCCGGTCGGCCTCGGCCTCTACGCCGCCATGGACAACATCGCCGCGATCGGCCTGCTGGCGGTGCAGGCCGTCGGCCAGTCGCTGTTCCCGCGTCTCGCCGACCTGTGGGCGGCCGGCGACCGCGGCAACTTCGCCCGCCTGAGCCTGCAGTACATCGCCATCGCCATCGCCATCGCCCTGGCCGGGCTCGGCGCCGCGCTGTTCGGCGGCTCGTGGATCCTCGGCACCCTCTACGGCCCGGCCTTCATGGACGCGGAGCCGGCCTTCCGCTTCGTCATGGCGGCAATGATCGTTGCCTTCGTCTCGTACGCGCTGTGCCACATCGTCACCGCCACCGGCCGGTTCGGCCCGTTGATCTGGCCCTACGCCGCCATCGTCATCGTCACCCTCGGCTTTGCCTATGCCGCCGTCCCCGCCTGGGGCCTCGCCGGCGCCGCCGCGGCGGTGGCGGTCGGCCATGCCGTCGGCATCGTCGGCATCACCCTCCTGCTCCTCCAATTCGCCAGGGCGCAGCGGCAGGCGGCGCAATGGCGGAACCGGCCATGACCGGGACCTGAAGCCTCCCCCGAACCGGCCCGGGAGAAAAGCGCCGGAAAGCCACCGCCTCTGCCTCTGTCGGAAGTCCGTCAATGAGTATCGTCCAGCCCAAAGTTGCCCTGCTCATCCCGGCCTACAACTGCCAGGAGGAGCTGAACGCGACCGTTCGCCAGCTTCCCGCCGATGAGCCGCTACACATCCTGATCGTCGATGACGGCAGCAAGCCGCCGATGCAGCCGCCGCCTTGCGATCCGCTGCATACCCTCGAGATCGTCCGCAACAAGGTGAACCGGAAGGTCCACGGCGCGCTGCGCCGGGGATGCGCGATCCTCGCCGCACAGGGCTTTCCCTATGTCGCCCGGCTGGACGCCGGCGACTTCGCCCTGCCCGGTCGCTTTCAGCTGCAGCGCGCGTTCCTCGACGCCCACCCCGACGTCGCGATCGTCGGGTCCGCGTACCACCTCGTCGAGAACGGCCGGGAATCCCACCACCGCTACTCGCTCGACGACGCCCAGATCCGCAAGCTCATCCTGTTCCGCGACCAGCTCTGCCATCCCGCCGTGATGATGCGGCTCGACGCCGTTCTCGCCGTCGGCAACTACCGCGACACCTACCCCTGCGTCGAGGACCGCGACCTGTTCGTGCGGCTGCTGTCGCGGTTCAAGGCGGCCAACCTGCCGGAATTCCTGACCCGCAAGGTCGAGCACAGCGGCAGCGTCACCGTCCGCTACCGCCGGCGCATGCTGCGCTCGCTGCTGCGCCTGCAGATCGCCTCGATGCGGCCGCAGTGCGTGGCGGACTGGGCGGGCGTCACTAAGACCCTGTGCCACTGGCTGCTGCCGCACTGGCTGTTCGACTGGCTCAAGCTGCGCTACCTGCAGGCTTTCGAGGCCGACCCCGAGGCTGCCCCGGAAGCCATGCCCCCCGCCGTCCTGCGTCTCGCCGCCACTCCGGCCGGCGGCCCGCACGCCGGCGCTGCCGGCAACGACGGTGCGTGACGGCAGACCCATGCGAGCGTCCGCGCCATCGCACGGCGGTGCCTGCCACGGCAGCGCCCGTCGATGCGACCGGCCGGGCTCGCGCCAACGGCAAGGATCGGCGGTGACGCGACCCCAGG
>JBDHSN010000086.1:0-13342 GCA_039808105.1 Rhodospirillales bacterium | reverse complement strand
CTACCAGCAGACCAAGAACCTGCTGATCAGCTACACCATGAACCCGCAAGGCTTCTTCTGAGGTGAAGGCGGCGGCGCGGGACCTCAGGGGGGCACCCCGGTTCCGCGCCGGAAGAGGAGGAGTGTGATGGTCGATCGGGTCATCGTTACGCCGCAGGCGGCGGCGGTCGTGGAGCGGCTTAAGTCAGTGCACGGGCCGCTGATGTTCCATCAGTCCGGCGGCTGCTGCGACGGCTCCTCGCCGATGTGCTATCCGCACGGCGAGTTCAGGGTCGGCGGCGAGGATCTGCATGTCGGCGATATCGCCGGCTGCGAATTCTGGATGTGGGCACCGCAGTACGAATACTTCGCCAACTCCCAGATCGTCATCGACGTCGTCCCCGGCCGCGGCTCCGGTTTCTCGCTGGAAGCGCCGGAGGGGGTGCGCTTCCTCACCCGCTCGCGGCTGTTCGACGACGCCGAGATCGCCGAACTCGACCGCCGCGGGCCGCCGGCGCGGGGGCGGTAGCCGCGGCTCGGGCTCCGGGGCTGGGGCTCCGCGCTGCGGCATCAGGCGGCGACAAAGCCGCCGTCAACCGCCAGCACGTGGCCGGTTACGAAGCTGGAGCGCCCGGAGCACAGGAACAGCGCCGCATCGGCGATCTCTTCGGGTCGGCCGATGCGGCCCATCGGATGCATCGCGGCGAGCTCGGCGCGAACCGTGTCGCTGCCAGCGAAACGGTCGAACATCGCGGTCTCGACGGCACCGGGGCTCACGGCGTTGACGCGGATGTTCTGCTGCGCGTACTCGAGCGCGACCGACTTGGTCAGGCCGATCACCGCGTGCTTGCTGGCCGCGTAGATGGGTGCCTTGGCAAAGCCGATGAGGCCGGCGACCGACGAGACGTTGACGATCGCCCCGGCACCGGCGGTGGCCAGCATGGCGGGGATCTCGTACTTCATCGCCAGCCAGACGCCCTTGACGTTGACCGCCATGATGCGATCGAAGGTGTCCTCGCTCTGCTCCGGCAGCGGCTGCGCCTGCTGCTCGGCGCCGGCGTTGTTGACGGCGTAGTCGAGCCGGCCGAACGCGGCGATGACGGCGTCAACCAGCGCCTTGACATCGCCTTCGACGGCGGCATCCGCCGGGAAGAAGGCGGCTGTCCCGCCCGCCTGCCCGGCGAGCCGGACGGTCTCCTCGCCCTCGGCCCGGCGGCGGCCGCAAACGGCCACACGCGCGCCGGCGGCGGCGAAGGCAATGGCTGTCGCTCTGCCGATGCCAGAGGTCCCGCCGGTTACCAACACCGTCCTTCCCGCAAAATCGTCGGAAGCCATCTCTCTCCCCTTTCACCCGCTTCGCCAACTCGCGAGGATCTCTGTGTCCTTGCGCTTTGTTTCAAGAGCGGCAGCGGGCGCACGGCCGCTCCGGCGGGCCGACTCTGATAGCGGCGGGGACGGATCGTCCCCCCGACGCACCCGCCCGCCGCGGTGAGAACCCGTCTCAGTCGGCTCTGGCCGGGGCCGGGCCGGTGCGGTCGGAGACATCCACCTCGAGGATGCCGGCGTTGTCGGCGGGCCTGAACACGAAGTAGATCCTGCCGTTCGAAGCGGTGCTGTGCGAGCCGGACACCTTGGCCGGGCCGATCGCGTCTTTCAGGTTGCGCAGCTTGATCCGGGTCCGCGTGGCGATGGTGTACTCGTAGAGGTCCTCGATCCAGGCGCCGCCGTCCGCGGTCGACTGGTTGATGACGTAGTAGAGCTTCTGCTCGTCGCGGGAGAGCACCGCCGCCGAGGTCTGCCGGACCGCCCCGGTCGGATCGAGCGGGGTCAGCGTCCGCTGCGTGCCGGTCTGCAGGTTGAACTCGTAGATGTTCTTCAGGTCGGTGACATAGGCCTTGCTGCCGTCGCTGGTGATCTGGATGCCGCTGGTCAGCACCTTCTGGGCGCGGAAGCCGGTCGCCCGGTTCTCGCCGGTGTTGATGTCGTAGAGGCCGAAGGCGGTGCCCGCCGGGCCGCACTGGTAGAGCACCTTGCCGTCCGGGGTGATCGCCGCATCGCGGCCGGCGAGCTGGCCGTTGTCACTGCCGGCCGGCAGTCCGCGGACCCTCTTGGTGGCCCGGGTGCGCGGATTATAGACGATGATCTCGCAGCCGGTGGAATTGGGCACGCCGATGCCGACGACGACGTTCTTCGGCGGGTAAACGGGGACGGCGTAGAACCCGCCGCGGTCCTTGAACACCCCCTTTGGCTGCCACTGCGAATGGTCGGTGATGACGCCGGTGGCGAGATCGTAGGCCATCAGGTGGCCGCCGCGGATGACAGACATGTCCTGGTAGTCGTGGGCGTTCATCGTCCCCATCCACATCTTGCCGTCCAGATGCCAGACGTGGGTGTGGCCTTTGACGATGGACTCGCGCTTCGACCAATGGCGGTTGGGGCCGAGATTGCCCGCCCGCGCCGCCGCTGCGCCGAGGCTGCCGAGATACTGCTTTTCGCCGGTTTGCGGATCCCAGCGAACGAGATGGCAGTCGGGAGTGGTGGCGGTGCCGCAGAGGTAGGCGTAGACCCGCTCCTGCGGATCAAGCCCGATACCTTCAAAGGTCATCGAAAGCTTCACATTCGCCGGCTTGACATCGTTGAAGCGAACGACCCGGACCGGCACATCTGCGCGGGCAAATGAACTGGAAAAGAGAACGCACGCCAGCATAATTGACGCAAATGGGGATCTCATGACCTGCCGTCTCCTCTTCATTGCTGACCCATATAGGTCATATTCGACGGCAGACGTCCAGTGACCGTGCTCTCTTGGACTTGCAGTAACGCTGAATGGGTGCCGGCCGGCTTTCCGCTGGTGGCGGCGGCGCGCTGGCACGCCGACAGGGGCGCGGACGGAAGACCGCAGGCAGCACCCGCCTGATCCCGGCGCGAGGCCATCCGCGCCGCGGCCGCGCCGCAGCGCTCCAGGCGGGCCGCCGGCACCGTTGCCTGCCGTTCACACTGGCGGGGACAATTCAGTTGACGGGTCGCGTTGCGGCCGCGGATCGGGCATGCTCCCGCCTTCCGCCTCTTTCGAATTTACGGGATCGCAAAGCATGGGATTAGCCACGCTGTTGCACGTACTGGGTTTCCTGCTGTCGGCGATGGCGCTGGGAGCGATGCTGCTGTTTGCGACGGTGATCACCCCGCTGATCTTCCGCAACCTGCCGACGGACATCGCCAGCGACTTCATCCGCCGGATGTTTCCGGTGTACTATGACGTTTTGCTGGGGGTGACCGGCGTCGCCGCCGTCTGCCTGTGGCCGTGGCCGGAAGCGCCGGTGGTAGCCGGTGTGGCGGTGTTGTTCATGCTCGCCCGCTGGGCGATCATGCCGCGGATGGTACGCGCGCGCGATCTCACCCTGCTTGGGGATCCGGAGGAGGAGCCGATCTTCCGCCGGCTGCATCGGGTCAGCGTCGCCATCGCCATCGCCCAGATGGCCGCCCTCCTCGTCGTTTTCCTGCGGCTCGCCGTCGCGTAGGGCGGTCGTGCGGTCCGCATCGCGAGGCATTCGGGTGGGTCCGGGCGCGATGTTCACGCGCATCGCGAACCGGTGCGCTTCGCTTTGCGCAGCGGTACCCTATTCCAATATCTCTGCCTGAGCCGCTTCGTGCACGCGGTGCCGAACTTCGTCACCCGGCGGCGGATCGTCGCGTAGCTGGCGTTCAGCTCGCGTTCGGCCAGCAGATCTCCGACGTCCCTGGGGCTGAGCCGAAAACGCTGATAGAGCCAAGCCGCGTGCTGCCCGCGTTTTACGCGCATTTGTTCCGCGCATCCCTGGTTGACGTTGCCTGCCGCAAGTCATGGTGGCCGGGACAAGCCCGGTCAGCACGGGACGTCGAAGCGCTTGATTCAACTTGATTTATTTTTGGATCAGACGCTCACTGCGGCCGCGGGCGGTCAGGACCCAGTGTCTATACAGTCGCAGGGGAAGGATCAGCAAGAAGAAGGGGATCGTGTACATCGCCGCAACGGTCGGCTCACGTGGAGAAAAGAACTCAGAGGCAAAGACGACCACCAGGATGTTGTTCATGATCGCAAAGCCGATAATGAACGCCAGCCTGTCGGCGATCGCCATAGACCAGGCGCAGAAGATGGCCAGGGCAAAATACCCTATCGCCAACACAATGCTGAGCAGGACGGCGATCAGCAGGGTTGTCGGCTGCTCGCGCAGGAACCCGGAATATCGAGCGAACACGCCAAGATTGGTTGCCGCAAACAGCACCAGCGAGATCGGCTGTTGCCGATGGCGAATTCCGGCGCCGATCTTAGGCGCGAAGTGATGGGTAAATTCCGAAAGCACGATCGGGATGAACACCACGAGGCCGAGCAGTCGCGCCATACTCGCGAAGGGTATCGACATCATCTCGCCAGCGAGCAGGGCGACCAGTGTCGGCAGGGTAACGGGGACCAGGAGCGAGCTTATAACAACCATCAGGAGAACGAGCGGCGTGTTCGCCTGCACCAGGTTGGCGAAGAACACGGAGACGACGCCGGTCGACATGCCGCTCAGCAGCAGGGCCGCCAGCGCGTATTCCGGCAGCACGGCGCGGCACACGAAGAAGATCACGACCGGCAACACCACCACCTTTGCAGCAGCAAAGTATGCCAGTTGAGGAAGGCTGCGGCGGAGGGCCCGCCAGACGTCGAGGAGCCGGATCGATAGAAAGCTGATGTAAAGGACCGCCATCATGCACCACAGCGGCACCCGATCGAAGAGACCGCCGACCTCCGGCACGAGGATCCCAACGGCGATCGATCCAAAAATTACGCTCAGCATCAGCAGATCGGACCGGCGGAACATCGTTCACCATCAGCGGCAGAGAGGGAGCGGGGTCGCCCGGACGTGGCGTAGCCCGGACTTTCCGGTGTAGACGCCCGAGAACGCGGCAGCGCGCCCAGTCGTCGGTGTCCTCACCGAGGACCGCGCAGCTGATGCCGTGTTATTGTAGCGCATCGGTGGAACGAGCAGCCAGCGCGGCCTCGCCGATGTGGCGCGCCGGGCCGTCTGGTTCGAGGCGCGCCGTTTCTTTCCGGCACCGTGCTACTTCTCGGTGAGGGTCAGCAGGACGCCGGTCTCGCCGGCGCGCAGCCGGCGCAGGTGCAGGCTGGCGAGCGGATCGTCGGGACAGGCGGCGACGATGGCGGCGAACGCCGCTTCGGCGCCGGAGTCGTGCTGCTCCAGCAGGCGGTAGGCGGCGAGCCAGGCATGCAGCCGGGGCGAGTCGGCCGCCTCTGCCGACAACGGCTCGAACACCCGCACCGGCTCGCTCTTGCCCTTCAGCAGCAAGGTCGCCGCCGGCCGGCCGACGAAGCCGGCGCAGCGAAGCACCACCGCCTCGCTGACGCAGACGCGGGTGCCGAGCAGCTTGTTGGCGCCCTCCAGCCGCGCCGCGGTGTTGATGACGTCGCCGTGGGCGGTGTAGTCGAAGCGCAGCGCGCCGCCGAAGTTGCCGACCATGGCGGCGCCGGCGTTGACGCCGATGCGGGTGCCGCCGAACGGCAGACCGGCGCGGCGCTGCCCGTCGGCAAAGGCGCAGGCGAAGGCATCGAGCGCCCGCGCGCAGGCGATGGCCCGCTCGGCATGCGCCACATCGGCGATGGGTGCGCCGAACAGCACGTGCAGGGCGTCGCCGACGATCTTGTCGACGGTGCCGTCGTGGTCGAAGGCGATGCGAATCAGGCCGTCGAGATAGTCATTGAGCGCCGGCACGACGACGGCGGGCGGATGACGCTCGACCAGCGGAGTGAAGTCGGCGAGATCGGTGATCACCGTCGAGATCTCGCGCCGCTCGCCGCCCAGCCGCAGTTGCGACGGGTTCTCGACCAGCTGGCCGACCAGCTTCGGCGAGATGTAGCTGGCGAACGCCTTGCGGATCCACCGCTGCTTGTGCTCGGTCTGCACGTGCCGCAGCAGGGAGAAGACGAAGTAGGTGGCGATGACCGCCGCCGCGGCGAACAGCGGGTCGAGCAGCAGCCGTTCGCCGGAGAACGCCGCCCACGAGACGGCAAAGGCGGCGACGACGCCAAGGCCGGCGACGACCGCCGCCGCCGGCGGCCCGAGCCGCCCGCCCAGCACCAGGACGACGGCGCCGAGGCCGAGGAGCAGCGCCAGCTCGGCACCCCTGGCCCAGATCGGCCGGCGCAGGTAATCCTCGAAGATGATCTGATCGAGCGCCTGGGCGTGGAACTCGACGCCGGGGACATCATCGCCGAGCGGCGTCTGGTGTACATCCTGCAGGCCGCGCGCGGTCGAGCCGACCAGCACCACCGCGCCGGCGATCGCCTCGCGCGGAACCGCGCCGTCCAGGACCTGCCATGCCGGCAGGTAGCGGCGGGCGTCCGGCCTGCTGCTGTAGAGCCACAGCTGTGCGGCGGCATCGGTCGGAATGCGGAAGGCGCCGATGCGCACATCGAGGACGGAACCGTCGGCCGGCGACAGGTGGACCTCGTACGCCTCGGCGCCCTGGGCGACGCGCAGAGCTTCCGCCGCCAGCGACGGGTAGACGCGGTCGCCGACCATCACCAGCAGCGGCAGCTGGCGGATGACGCCGCCGGTGGCGAGGCTGATGCTGAGCGCACCGTTGCCGGCAGCGCCCGCCTCGAACAGCGGCAGGGTGGCGATCGCCGCCGGCCCGCCGGGCAGCAGCGCCGGCTGATTGCCGCCCTGGAAGGAGAAGCGGGCCTTGCTCGCCGGCGCGCCGCCGCCGCTGACCTTGACCAGCGCGAAGCCGGTGACGACGCGCCCGGCGGCGATCACCTCGGCCAGCCTGCGGTCGGGATCGACGGGGGCATCGTCGCCGCCGCCGGTGGCCGTCGCGGCCGCGCCCGGCGGCTGGACGAGAGGCGGCGACGCACGGTCAGGCTCCGCCAGCAGGATGTCGAGCACCACCGCCGTCGCCCCGAGCTCCTGCAGCGCGTGCACCAGCCCGGCCAGCCGCGAGCGCGACCACGGCCACTGACCGATCCGCCGCAGGCTCTCCTCGTCGATGTCGACGATGCGCACGCCGGCATCGTGGGGCGGCCGCGGCCGCAGCCGCTGGTAGGCGTCGAACAGGTCGTCACGGATAGCGGCGAGAAAGCGCGGCTCCTGCAGCGCCAGCGCCGCCATCGCCAGCAGCACCACGACCGAGGCCAGCAGCGGCGCGCTCCGGGTCAGGCGGGCCCGCAGACCGCTGGAGGTGGGGATGGCCGGCGGCACCTTCTGCCCCTTCTCAAGGTCGGCCACGCTGTCGCTCCCGACACCTTATGCCGTTCCGCCCACCTGGCTGGCGCCGGTCATCCTCGATGGCGGCATTTCCGGCCCGCCGCCGTTACCGCCGCTGGTCAGTCCTGCGCAAAAAACAAAGGCCCCGCAAGCGGGGCCTTCTGAAAGTCAGCACTCCGGGGCGAGCCTACTCGCTGCGCGCCACACCGACCAACTGGAGGATCCAGATGAACATGGTGATAAAGCTGCCGTAGAGCATGAACGCGCCGAAGATCGCCTTCCGCTGGGTCATGTCGCCGGCGTCGCTCTCGTAGTACCAGCCCTTGATCTGCTGCGTCTCGTAGGCGGTCAGACCGGCGAAGATCACCGGAACGATGATCGACATCACCAGCTGCAAGCCGCTCGACTGCAGGAAGATGTTGACCAGCAGGGCGATGAGGATGCCGAACGTCGCCATCACCAGGAAGCGACCGACCGCAGAGAGATCGCGCTTCGTCGTGTAGCCGTAGAGGCTCATGCCGGCGAACGCCGCCGCGGTAATGAAGAACGCCCGGGCGATGCTGCCGCCGGTGTACATGAAGAACATCGGGGCGATCAGCGCGCCCCACATCCCGGCGTATACCCAGAAGCAAAGCTGCGCCGTCCCGACGCTCCGGCTCATCATGATCTTCGGAGCGAAGAAGCCCAGACCGAGGATGCCGATGAACAGCACCCACTTGAACGGGCCGAGCGCCACGGCCTGCATCAGCGCCGGATTCTGCGAAACCAGCAGGGCAACGATGCCGGTGCCAGCGACGCCGAGTGCCATATAGTTGTAGACCCGCAGCATGTACTCGCGCAGGCCGACGTCGATCAGTGCGGCCTCGGCCTGTCGCCGGGTCATCGTGTCGGTCCGCAACTGGAACCGCGTGTCAGGTCCAGCCATAGTGCCTGTTTCTCCTCTCGATGAAGACCTCGACAAATATATGGCCGAGACGGCCATTGCGTTCAAGCAATGTCCGGCTTTGCGGCTCTCGGCCAACGGGGCGGGCAAAGGTTGCGTCGGGCGTTTGCCGGCGGCAACATCCGCCATTGCGCCGGAACCGGACTCTCTGGAAATGGGGTTGCCATGTTTCGCCTGTTCGTCGGCATCGCCCTGCCACCGGAGATCAGGATGCGGCTGTCCGTGCTTTGCGCCGGCTTGCCCGGCGCCAAGTGGATCGACACCGACAGCCTGCATCTGACGCTGCGCTTCATCGGCGAGGTCGGCGGCGATCGCGCCGAGGATATCGACGCCGCGCTGCAGCAGGTGGATGCACCGGCGTTCGACCTCGCCCTCAGCGGCATCGACTGCTTCCACAGCAGCGGCAAGGCGCACACGCTGTGGGCCGGCGTCAGCAAGCAGCCGTTGCTCGCCCACCTGCGGGACAAGGTGGAATCGGCGGTGGTGCGCGCCGGCTGCGAGCCGGAGCGCCGCAAGTTCAAGCCGCACGTGACATTGGCGCGGCTGCGCGGCAGCACCGACGGCGCCCGGCTCGGCGCTTTCATCTCGCGCTACAACCACGTTACCTTCGGGCCGTTTGCGGTGGACAGCTTCACCCTGTTCCGCAGCCACCTGGGCGGCGAGCGGGCGCACTACGAGGCGCTGGTCGACTATCCCCTCGAACCGGTCCCGGCCTGAGCGGGGACCGCTAGCCGGCAGCGGCGAGCAGCGCCGGCAATTCGGCCATCCGGTCGAACACCAGCGCCGCGCCCGCCGCCCGCAGCGCCGCCGCATCGGCCGGCCGGACGTGGCCACCGCCGGCGAAGCCGAGCACCCGCATGCCCGCCGCCACCCCCGCCTGCACGCCAGCCAGCGAATCCTCCACGACGACGCAGGCGGCGGGCGCAAATCCCATTTTCTGCGCCGCGAACAGGAACAGGTCCGGTGCCGGCTTGCCGTGGGCGACCATCTCGGCGGAGAACAGGTTCGGCTCGACGAACGGCAGCAGCCCGGTCAGGCCGAGGGTGAGGCGCATCTTGACGACGCGCCCGGAGGAGGCGACGCAGCGCGGCAGCGCCAGCGCTTGCAACACCTCGCGGGCACCGGGGATCGGCTGCAGCTCGGCGCGGTAGGCGGCGGCATCCGCGGCGCGGACGTCGTCGAGAAACTCAGGGGGCAGCGGCCGCCCCCATTCCGCCTCGATCAGCCGGACCATCGAGCGCGAGCTGATGCCGGTGTAGCGGTCGATGCAGTCGGCCGGGCTGAGCGGAAAGCCGATCGCGGTCAGCGCCGCCGACAGGGTCCGCGCCGAGACGACCTCGGAATCGACGAGAACGCCGTCGCAGTCGAAGATGATCAGCGGCCCGGCAACCTCCGCCATGCGGCTCCCTTTCGGCTGTGTTGCGGATGCTGCCAGCATGGCTGGCCCGGCGCAGGGTAGCAAGAAGACTGGCGATCGCCGGGCGTGCTGCATAAGTTCCCCGGCGGACGCGCCGGTGGCTCGTCCACGGGGTTTGGGCAGGGGTTGGGCGGCAGCGAGGTGGATCATGCGGGACCAGGGCGGCAGCGCCGGTTCGATCGTCGTGCTGACGGGCGCCGGCATCTCCAAAGAGTCGGGGCTGGACACCTTCCGGTGCGAAGGCGGCATCTGGTCGAAGGTCAGCCTGGAGGACGTGGCGACACCGACCGGCTTCGCCCGCAACCCGGCGCTCGTCCATGCCTTCTATAACGCCCGCCGCGAAAAGCTGGCCGATCCGCAGATCACCCCCAATGCCGCCCACGCGGCGCTGGCACGGCTGGAGCGGGAATGGCCGGGCGAGGTGATGCTGGTCACCCAGAACATCGATGATCTGCACGAGCGCGCCGGCA
Organism: Rhodospirillales bacterium; assembly: GCA_039808105.1. GTDB lineage: Bacteria > Pseudomonadota > Alphaproteobacteria > Rhodospirillales > Defluviicoccaceae > Defluviicoccus. Next base: position 3,289 of record JBDHSN010000086.1, on the reverse strand, counting down.
GCCGCAACCTGCTGCACATGCACGGTGAGCTGACCAAGATCCGCTGCGAGCGCTGCGAGACGGTCAGCGCCTGGCGCGACGACCTCGGCCTGGAGGACGCCTGCCCGAGCTGCGGCGCGATCGGCCGGCTGCGCCCGCACGTCGTCTGGTTCGGCGAGATGCCGCTGGAGATGGAGCGCATCTACCAGGCGCTGGACCGCTGCCGGCTGTTCATGTCGATCGGCACCTCCGGACACGTCTACCCGGCGGCCGGCTTTGTCAGCCATGTCCGCACCTATACCCGCGCGCATACCGTCGAGCTCAACCTCGAGCCGTCCACCGGGGCCAGCCTGTTCGAGGAGACGGTCTACGGCGCGGCGACCGAGGTCGTGCCGGTCTACATCGACGCGCTGCTGCGCGGCAAGTTGCCGGACTGACGCCGCCGGCCGGCCGCTTGTGCGGCGTTGACAGCCGCGAACGTGATGCGCATGGTCGCGCCGTCCTGCGCCGCCCCTGGAATCGAGGCTCCTCCGCCATGACTAAGCCGCTGCAAGCCGTCATCGACGCCGCCTGGGACGACCGCGAGCGGCTGGGGCCGTCAACGGACGGGACGGTGCGCGATGCCGTGGAGCAGGCGCTGGCGCTGCTCGACAGCGGCGCCGCACGGGTCGCCGAGCCGGTGGACGGCGATTGGCGCGTCAACCAGTGGCTGAAGAAGGCGGTGCTGCTGTCGTTCCGGCTCAATGACAGCGTCTCCGTCCCCGGCGGCCCCGGCGGCGGCGTGTGGTTCGACAAGGTGCCGCCGAAGTTCCAGGACTGGAACGACGCCCGCTTTCGCGCCGCCGGCTTCCGCGCCGTGCCCGGCTGCATCGTCCGCCGCACCGCCTACGTGGCGCCGGGGGTGGTGCTGATGCCGTGCTTCCTCAACGTCGGCGCCTATGTCGACGAGGGCAGCATGATCGATACCTGGGCGACGGTCGGCTCGTGCGCGCAGATCGGCAAGCGCTGCCACATCTCCGGCGGCACCGGCATCGGCGGCGTGCTGGAGCCGCTGCAGGCCGGCCCGGTGATCATCGAGGACGACTGCTTCATCGGTGCCCGTGCCGAGGTGGCGGAAGGGGTCCGTATCGGCCGCGGCTCGGTGCTGTCGATGGGCGTCTACATCGGCGCTTCGACCCGCATCGTCGATCGCGTCAGCGGCGAGGTTCACTATGGCGCGGTGCCGCCCTACTCGGTGGTCGTCTCCGGGACGATGCCCGGCAAGCCGCTGCCCGACGGCAGCCCCGGTCCCGGCCTCTACTGCGCCGTCATCGTCAAGCGGGTCGACGAGAAGACCCGCGCCAAGACCTCGATCAACGACCTGCTGCGCGACTGAGCCGGGGCGCCGATGACCGCCGCGGCGGCAGTGCTGCTCCCTGATCCGCTCGACCTCGCCCGCGCGCTGATCCGCTGCCCGAGCGTGACGCCGGTGGACGCCGGCGCGCTCGCCGTGGTGGAGGCGGCGGTGCGCCCGCTCGGCTTCGTCTGCGAGCGGATGCGTTTCGAGGAGCCGGGAACGGCACCGGTGGACAACCTGTGGGCACGGCTCGGCAGCGGCCCGCGCAATTTCTGCTTCGCCGGCCACACCGACGTGGTGCCGCCCGGCGATGCCGCCGCGTGGACCTGCGATCCGTTCAGCGCCGAGGTGCGCGACGGCCGGCTGTGGGGCCGCGGCGCCTCCGACATGAAGGCGGCCATCGCCTGCTTCGTCGCCGCCGCCGCCCGCTTCGTGCACCGCGGCGGGCTGCCGGCGGACGGCTCGCTGAGCCTGCTGATCACCGGCGACGAGGAGGGGCCGGCGGTCAACGGCACCCGCAAGGTGCTCGCCCGCCTCGCCGGGCGCGGCGAGACGATCGCCGCCTGCCTCGTCGGCGAACCGACCAATCCGACGATGCTGGGCGAGATGGTGAAGATCGGCCGGCGCGGCAGCCTGAACGCCTGGATCACCGTGCGCGGCGTGCAGGGCCACAGCGCCTACCCGCATCTGGCCGACAACCCGATCCCCCGCCTGGTGCGGCTGCTGGCGCTGCTCGACGCCAGTCCGCTCGATGCCGGCTCGCAGCATTTCCAGCCGTCGTCGCTGGCGATCACCTCGATCGACGTCGGCAACCGCGCCACCAACGTCATCCCGGCGCAGGCGACGGCGCAGCTCAACGTCCGCTTCAATGACCTGCACAGCGGGGAAGCGGTCGGCCGCTGGCTCGCCGAGCGCTGCGCCGAAATCGGCGACGGCATCGAGCTGCGCGTCGAGATCTCGGGCGAATCCTTCCTCTGTCCGCCCGGGCCGCTGAGCCGCGCCGTCACCGATGCCATCGAGGCGGTTACCTTTCGGCAGCCCGAGCTGAGCACCACCGGCGGGACCTCGGATGCCCGGTTCATCAAGGACTTCGCCGCGGTCTGCGAATTCGGCATGGCCGGAGCGAGCGCGCACAAGATCGACGAGAGCATCGCCGTCGCCGATATCGAGACCCTGACCCGGATCTACGAGCGGGTGCTGCATCGCTACTTCACGGAAGGCGGCAGCGCGTGATCGTCCGCGAAGCGATCGTCTCGCTGTACGGCGCCTGGCGGTTGGCCCATCTCGACCCGCGCGGCCTCGAGCTGTTCGATCGCTCGCAGGCGGGTGCGCTGCGCTCGTTCGCGGCGGCGGTACCGGTCCTGCCGTTCTACGTGGTGGCGGCGCTGATGCTCGCCCCGCCGCGCGCGCCGACGACCCATCCGCTGCGCTGGCTGTCGGTCCAGGCCATCGCCTACGTGCTGTCCTGGGTCGCCTATCCGGTCGCGGCCGAGAGCCTGACGCGGGTGATGGGCTGCCGCCAGCGCTTCGCCGGTTACCTCAGCGCCTACAACTGGTCGATGGTGCTGCAGAATGCGGCGCTGCTGCCGCTGACCCTGCTGACCGTCTTCCAGGTGTTTCCCGAGGACATTACGCAGCTCCTGTGGCTGGCGGCGGTCGCGGCGATCATGGGCTGGCTGTGGTTCATCGCCCGCGCCGCGCTGGCGATCGGCGGACTGGCCGCCGCCGGGCTGGTACTGGCGGACCAGCTGATCAGCATGATCATCGACAGCCTCGTGGCCCGGCTGTCCTGACCTTGGTCCGCCGCGCGTCTACAGGCGGGACAGCAGTTCCGCCTTCTTCGCGCTGAACTCCTCCTCCGAAAGGATTCCCTTGTCGCGCAGTCCGGCCAGCCGCTCCAGCTTCGCGAAGATATCATCGCCAGCCGCAGCGGCGGAGGGCGCGGCCGGGGCCGATGCCGGCGGCGGCGATACC
>JBDHSN010000085.1:0-13448 GCA_039808105.1 Rhodospirillales bacterium | reverse complement strand
CACGGCACCGGCAGCGCCGGCGAAAACGCCTCGGCGTAAGAGCGGCCGGAAGCCAGCGGGAGGCACGCCTTAGAGGCAATGAGGTCATCGGAGGGCTAGGACATGTCGAACAAGTACATGATTAAGGCACCGCCAGCGTACACGGCGGATCAGCTTCTGCGTTTTGGCGCATTTGGTGCGGTTTTTGGCGCCAGCCTTGCTGCTGGCACCGCTATTGCCGCACACCGGCAGGGCGTTCTGACGCGGGAGCAGGTTCTCGCCATCACCTTGCAAGGCAGCCTGAAGGCGGGGCTAGCGAGTGCTGCTGGCGCGGCGCTGGCGAGCGCTGTCGGGGGGTCTGCCGCGTTGCGGCTGGCGATGATGGCCCTCGGTTCCACCGCCACGTCCTATGTGCTGACGCCGCGGGCAGCACCGGCAGCGCCGGCGGCGCTGCCGGCAGGGGCTCCCGCCGAGGCGGCGAGCTCAGCCGCCGAAGCGAGCGATGCCGGCGCACCGCAGGGTGAAAGCGAAGAACAGCCGGGTGAATAAGGGAAGCAGATCATGAGCAGTTATCCGGAAGAGAAGGAGCATCCAGGCATGCAAGCCGGCGCCGACGCCGCGGGACCGGGCAATGCCGGCCTCGGCAATGCTGGTCCTGGCTATGCCGGTCCTGCTTGTCCGCAGGGGCCGTGGTGGGCTGGCTATGGGTATTGGCCAAGCCCGGCCTCCGCCCAGTTTCCGCAGCAGTCTCAGACCCCTGCCGGCCCGACCGCCACGGCCACCGGCCCGGCGACGACTCCGCCGACGCCGCAGCAGCCGGCATGGGGTCCGTACATGGGTCCGCCGCCAAACTACTGGGGGCATGGCCACCACCACCACCACGGTCACGGCTGGGGCTATCCCGGCATGGTGCCGCCGTCGTGGGGCGCGTGGCCGTCGGGGCCGGTCGCACCGGCGCCCGGGGCGGCTGCGGCCGCGCCTGCCGGGCCGCTGGCCGATCATCCGCACTACCACGGCCTCGCCGAGGCGGCGCTCAACCTCAACGACAATGCCTTCGTCAAGGGGTTGTTGATCGGGGCAGGAGCGACGTTTCTGCTGACCAACGACACTGTGCAGAGGAACATCATCGCTGCCGCGGTCAAACTCTGGTCGAGCGTGCAAGGCGGAGTGGAAGAAATGAAGGAACGCTTCCGCGACGCCGAGGCAGAGCTCCATGCAGCGGGCGACGAGGAAGGCTGAGTTGAACGCGGTACGGGTGGTACACGAAACCAGCCGCAGGCTTCGCCTGCGGCTGGAGAAGCGGGTGGATGGCTACGCACTTCTGGCAGCGCAGGTCGATGCGGTGCCTGGAGTGAAATCCGCCCGCCTGAACGCGACCTGCCGGTCGCTCGTTGTCAAGCACGACGGCCAGGCGGGCACCCGTGCCGCCATTATGAAGACGATCCGTGAGGCGCCGCCCGACGACACGGTCGCCAATGCGGCGGGTGATTCTGGTCCCGATCTCGGGCAGGTGGTGCTCTCAGTGGGGGTACTGCTAGCCTCTTTCGTGCTGCCGCCGCCGCTGGCCGCGCTGGTCACTACCGCCAACGTTGCCGGCGTTGTTGTCCGCGGTGCCCGCGCCCTGGCGGACAAGGGCCTCAGCGTCGAGGTTCTCGACGCCATCGCCATGATGCTGCCGCTGCTGCGGCGCGAGTACCGCACGGCGAACTTTACCCGCGTCATGCTCGACCTTGGCGGCTACATGGAGGCGAGCACCGTCCGACGCTCAGACCGGCTGCTGCGCGAATTGCTGCGCGCCGAGCCGGACGATGTGTGGGTCGAAACCGCAGGCGGCGAAGTCATCGAGGTTCCGTACGCCGAGGTCACCGAGGGTAGCCGGGTGGTCGTCGGTCCCGGCAGCCAGATCCCGGTGGATGGCGTCGTCTGCGACGGCGAAGCCTTCGTCAATCAGGCGGCGGTGACCGGCGAGAGCCTGCCGGTGCCGAAGGAGCGGGGCGATGCGGTGCTGTCCGGCTCGATGGTGGAGGATGGCCGCCTGATCGTGCTGGCGGAACGGGTCGGCGGCGCGACGACGACGGCGCGCATCTCGCGCTACATCCAGCAGGCGCTGAGCAATCCGACCGGTATCCAGGGGGAATCGCGCCGCCTCGCCGACAAGCGGGTGCTGATCACCCTGCTGTCGGGGCTGGGGGTCTTCGCCCTCACCCGCGACTGGCGGCGGCTCGAGTCGGTGTTCCTCGTCGACTACACCTGCGCCGTCAAGTTCGGCACGCCGATCGCAATCAAGGCGGCGATGTTCCGCGCCGCCAGGGAAGGCTGCCTGATCAAGAGCGGGCTGTCGCTGGAGACGATGGCAGCGGTCGATACCATCGTCTTCGACAAGACCGGAACGCTCACCCACAACACGCTCGAGGTCACCGACATCCACTGCCTCTCGGACGACCTCGACGAGGAGCAGCTGCTGGCGATGATCGCCTCGGTGGCCGAGCATACCAGCCACCCCATCGCCAGCGCCGTCGTCAGCTTGGCGAGCCAGCGCCACTTGGCCCACATGAGCCACGAAGAGGTGGACTTCATCGTCGGCCACGGCGTCGCCAGCACCGTCGATGGCCACACTATCCGCCTCGGCAGCCGGCATTATCTGGAAGAGCACGAGGGGGTGTCGTTCAGCGAGGTCGAGCCGCTGCTGGACCAGCTGATGGCCCAGGGCCGCTCGCTCCTGCTGGTCAGCGTTGACGGCCGGCCGATCGGCATCGTCGGCTTCCGGGACCGGGTCCGCGGCGAAGCCCTGCGGGTGCTGCGCAAGCTGCGCACCCTCGGCGTCTCCCAGATGATGATGATCACCGGTGATCACCACGAGAAGGCGGCGCAACTGGGGGCCATGCTCGGCCTGGACCGGGTGTTTGCCGACCAGAAGCCGGAGGACAAGGCGCGCATCATCGAGTCCCTGAAGGCGGAAGGGCGGAAGGTCGCCTACGTCGGTGATGGCGTCAACGACGGGCCGGCGATGATGGCGGCGCACGTCGGCATCGCCATGCCGCGGGCCGCCGATATCGCGCGGGCAACCGCCGAAATTGTTTTGCTGGAGGACCGGCTGGAGGGGCTGGCGATGATGCGCGGACTCGCCTGCGATACAATGCGATTGATACGCACTAACTTCCGTGCTGCAGTGATCATCAATTCCGGTATTCTAGGAGGTGCCGCGCTGGGTTGGCTGTCGCCAGCGGTTACGACAACCCTGCACAACGGCACCACTATCGGCATCCTGCTGCGTGCGCTGGCGTCGGCAGGGCCTGAGAGCAAGGAAAGATGATCCAACTCATCCATCGAGTTCCTGGCCGTCTGCGCTTCAAGGCCGACAAGCTCCGGGGGGATCCTGCGCTGGTCGAGCAACTGCGGGCGATGGTTGCCGCCACCGGCGGTGACGCGGTGGTCCGCATGGAGGTGAACCCGCGGGCGGGCAGCCTGACCCTGTGGTACGATTGTCGAAGAGCATCTGCCGATGATCTGCTGGCCGCCTTCGAAGCCGGCGGCCTGCTGCACGACCACGGCAACGGCTACCGTTCCCACAACGGCCATAGCAACGGTTCCGGGCGCGGCGGCGGTCTCGCCTACCTGCTCGGCTCGGCCATCGGCCATGCGATGTTCGGGGCAGCGCTGAAGACCGGGGTCGAGAAGTCGGTACTCGGGCTGGTCGGCCGGGTCCGGCGCTGACCGGCGCCGGCGGCGGCCGGGCGCCGCTGCCGCTCGCGCAGGTCAGGCGGGCGGGCGCTGCTGAGCCACACCGGCGGCGAGGGCGATGTTGTCCTCGTGCCCTTGCAGCATCGCGCTCAGGTCCTGGTGCAGAGCCTCGTCGCGCACCCGCGGCAGGATTTCGCGCAGCCGGCGCACCACCCAGCCCTGGCCGCGATTGAGAAAGGCGATGCGCTCGAGAGGATCGGCAATCGCCATCGCCCGGGCATGGAAGGAGCCGACACGGGTGGATGGGGGCCGCCCCAGCCGCTTGATGTGGCCCGAGAGCATGGCGCACCAGCGGGCCTCGTCGCGGTGCACCGTCTGCATCAGCCGGACGATGTCACCGGCAGCAGCGCCGCGGGCACTCTCCAGGGCGACGCGCGCGCCGGCGCGCTCGGCCTCCAGCAATTCCTGCAGCGCATCGCCCAGCTCGGCGGTGCTGGCGAAGCCCATGTAGCCGTCTTCCGCCTCCCGCATCGCGCAGGCGGGGGACGCGAAGCCGCCACCATCGCCCGCGCCGTCCCTGTCGTCCCGGTCTGCCATCACGCCGTCTCCTCCAGCGTCATCGACCACGCCCGCGCCCGATAACGGAACGTCAGCCGCGTTCGTCCGGCGTCTTCGCCTTCCCCCCGCTCGACAACGCCGTAGACGATGCCGCGTTTCATCTCACGCCAGAGGGCGTCCGGCGTCAGCCCGAAGCCCTCGGCGAGAACGTTCGCCGGGACCGTATAGTCGCCCGCGGCGCTGCGGGTGATGCCCAGAGCCTCAGCGAGCCCGGCCGTCGGCAACTGTGACCCCGGCTGCGAGCCGCCGGTTACATCGTCCTCGGTGGCGCCGTTGGTCATGGCAATCCTCGTCCTTGCTCTTCTTGAGCATCCTAACAAAAGATGCATTCTGAATGCACCTTTTGTTGCCAGCGTGCCGGCCACCGGCACCGGAGGAGGTCATGCGCGAGGTTCGGATCAAGCGGGTCTACGAGGCGCCGGCGGCCGACGACGGCCTGCGCGTTCTGGTCGACCGGCTCTGGCCGCGCGGTCTGAAGCGGCAGGGGTCGGCGATCGACCGCTGGCTGAAGGAGGCGGCGCCCAGTCCCGAGTTACGACGCTGGTTCGGCCATGATCCGGCGCGCTGGGACGAATTCCGCAGCCGCTACGAGGCGGAACTCGCCGCCAATCCCGGCAATCTTGCGGCGCTTCGCGAGTTGATACGCGGCAGCGGCCGGCTGACCCTGCTGTACGCCGCCCGCGATACGGACCACAACCATGCCGTCGTGCTGCGCGATGTGGTGATCAATCAGATGAAGAGTAACCCATAATCAACTGAAATTGAAGGTGTTATACTTCTTACTTCAAGTAAGATGCGAAGAGATCCAGGGTGCGCTGCAGCGCTGTCGCCGCCGCATCGGGGCGGAAGTCGGGGCGGCGGTCGCAGTTGAAGCCGTGGCCGGCGCCCGCGTAGCGGAAGAGCGGAACCTCAGGATAGGCCGCCGCCACCTTGTCGATGTTCTCGGCCGGGATCAGCGGATCCTCAGAGCCGAAGTGGAGGATCGCCGGGCATCGCGGCTTCTCGCCGAGGAAGTCGACGATCTGTCGGCCGTAGTAGGCGGCGATGCAGGCCACGTCCAGCCGGCAGCCGGCCAGCCAGGCGATGGTGCCGCCCCAGCAGTAGCCGACGACGCCCACCTGCCCGTCGGCGCGCAGCGCCTTTGCTGCCGCCCAGACGTCACCCGCCGGCGCATCCCAGCCGAGCTCCGTCACCAGCGCCCGCCCCTCAGTGACGCCCGCTTCGTCATAGCCAAGCTCGACGCCGGGCCGCACCCGGTCGAACAGCGCCGGCGCGATCGCAGCGTAGCCCCGCTCGGCAAAGCGGTCGCAGACGTCGCGGATGTGGACGTTGACGCCGAACACCTCCTGGATGACGACGACGGCGCCGCGCCGCGATCCTGCCGGATCGGCGCGATAGGCGCTGAACTCGACGCCGTCCCCGGCTCGCAGCCTGATCTGCCCGCCCATGCTTCTTCTCCTCCCGCCGTCGTCCGCCTCGCCGGGCTCACCGTGAGGTCCCCAAAACGAAGCCGTGGCCGTCTCTGGCGCCCGGGTGAAATCCTTCGGTGGCGCCAGTATTGTGATATGAACGGAGCCGTCCAACGAAAACACGAGGATCATGGCCGCCGTGACGCCAGCCAACCTTCCCGACCTCGCCCGGGTCGTCGCCGCGTTCGCCAGCATTCCCCATTGCCGGCTGCTCGGCATGCGGCTGGAGGAAGTGCGCCGCGGCAGCGGCATGATGAGCCTCGACTGGAACGAGCGGCTGGTCGGCAATCCGGTCACCCGCGTCGTCCATAGCGGTGTCATCACCGCCCTGCTCGACACCCTGTGCGGCCTCGTCGTCATGGCGGGCGTGCCGGAGGGCACGCCGCTGGCGACGCTCGACCTGCGCATCGACTACCTGCGGCCGGCGACGCCGGAAAAGCGCATCCGCGCCTCCGCCGAGTGCTACAAGGTGACCCACAGCGTCGCCTTCGTCCACGGGCTCGCCTACAACGACGATGCGGCCGATGCCATCGCCCACTGCACTGGCACCTTCATGCTCGGCGGCGTCGGCTTCAGTGCGGCGGCGGCCGGCGGGGGCGAGCCTGGCGCCGGCCGCAGCGACGGGGGCCAGAGCGAGGGTGGCCAGCCATGCTGAACGACGTCGCCGAGCTGCGCGCTCGCGGCGATCTCGCGGCGATCAGCGACCTCGTCCCCTACGCCAAAACCATCGGCATCGAGCTGCTGCGCGACGAGCGCGGGCTGCTGACGGCGCTGCGTTTCCGCGAGCACAACATCGGCAACTTCGTCGTTCGCACCATCCACGGCGGCGTCGTCGGGGCGCTGCTGGAGCACGCGGCGATGATGCATCTGCTGGTGGAGACCGACGTGCAGGTGGTCCCCCGCATCATCAACGTCTCCATCGACTATCTGCGCCCGTGCCGGGCCGAGGACACCTTCGCGCGCGGCTCGATCATCCGCCAGGGCCGCACCGTCGCCAATGTTCGCATCACCGCCTGGCAGGGCGCCGATGCCAGCCGTCTCGTCGCCGCCGCCCACGCCCACTTCCTGCTGACATAGCAAGGGCGCCGCGGATGCCGGCGCCCTTCGCCGCATTGGGCTCTTGGACGATGCCTCAGGACGGTTCGGGGAGCAGCCGCCCCGTGCCGCACCCCATCCGGCACTCCTCGCGCTCTTTTGCAGCGGACCGGACGCGGAAGCGTGGCCGCCAGAAGGTCGCCGCGATGACGAGGGCGAACAGGCTGGCGGTGCCCAGCAGCGCGGCCACCGCCGCCCAGCCGCCGGCGTACCACGCGGCGCCGGGTGCCACCGCGCCGATGCTGCCGCCGACGTAGTAGAAGCAGGTATAGAGGCCGACGGCGGCGGAGCGGGCGTCCGGCGCCGAGGCGGCGACGAAGCTGGTCGCCGCCGACTGGCTGAGGAAGGTCCCGGCGGACGCCAGCGCCATGCCGGCGACGATCGCCCACAGCGCCGGGATCAGCGTCAGGCCGAGGCCGGCGATGAACATCATCGATCCCACCGACAGCGGCACGCTCTCGCGGAACCGCCGCAGCCGGCTGCCGGCGATCGGGGTCGTGACCATGCCGAGCAGGTAGACGGCGGAGACGGCGGCCAGCAGGCCCGGGCGCAGGTCATATGGATGGCCCGCCAGCAGCAGGTTGGCGTAGGTGAACAGCGCCACCTGGGCAAACAGGATGAGCAGGCCGACGATGCACGCCGCCATCATGTCGGGCCGGCGCAGGTGCACCAGCATCGCCGCCAGCACCGCCCGCAGGGTGCTGCCCGGCTGGAAAGACCGCTCGCGCGGCAGCAGGAACATCAGGCCGAAGCCGATCGCGAGATTGACCGCGCCGAGGCTGGCAAAGGCCACCCGCCAGCCCATCGCATCGGCAATCAGGCCGCAGACGAACCGGCCGGAGAAGCCGCCGGCGACGGCGCCGGCCATGTACAGCGCCGTCATCGCCCGCGCCTCGCCGGGGTCCCATTCCTCGCCGATGTAGGCGATGGTCACGCAGAAGATCAGCGGCATCAGCAGGCCGGAGGCGGCGCGCCAGACCAGCAATTGCGGAAAGCTCGCCGCGGTCGCCGCCAGCAGGGTCGGGATGACGAGCGCGAGGGCGCCGGCGACGATCAGCCGCTTGCGGCCGACGACGTCGGCGAGGGCGCCGGCGAACGGGCCGATGGCAGCGACCGCCAGCGTGGTGACGGTGATCACCCAGCCGATCTGGTGCAGGCTGACGTCGAGGTCGGCAGCGATCTGCGGCAGCACCGCCTGGGGCGCGTAGAGATCGAAGAAAGCCGCCGCGCCGGCGAGCAGGACGCCAAGGCTGCGGCGCGTGATGGGGGTGGCGAGCATCTCCGCGTGAACCTCCTTATTGCGACTGGAGGTAGCGCCCCGCGTACCGCAGGTCCAATATATCAACTCCGCATCTTTAAGATCCGGATCGTCTGAGAGATGTTTGACCTGCGCCAGCTCCGCTATTTCGTCGCCGTTGCCGAGGAATTGCACTTCGGCCGGGCCGCCGAGCGCCTCGGCATGGCGCAGCCGCCGCTGTCCCAGCAGATCCGCAAGCTGGAGCGGGACCTGGGCGTGCCGCTGTTCTGGCGGAGCAAGCGGCGGGTGGAGCTGAGCGAAGCCGGCCGGGTGCTGGAGGAAGAGGCGCGGCGGCTGCTGGCGCAGGCCGATCAGGCGGCGCTGGCGACGCAGCGGGCCGGCCGCGGCGAGGCCGGCAACCTGCGCATCGGCTATACCAGCACCTGTGCCTTCACCCCGGTGGTGCTCGGGCTGCTGCGCCGGTACCAGGAAGCACATGGCGGCGTCGTTCTCGGGCTCGTCGAGATGCACACGACGGTGCAGCTTGGCGCGCTGCTCGAGGGGCGCATCGACGCCGGCTTCATCCGCTCGCCGCTGCCCGATCCGGAAGCGCAGTACACCGCGCTGACCCTGCTGCGCGAGCCGCTGGTCGTCGCCCTGCCGGTATCGCACCCGCTGGCGGCGGCAAGCGCCATCGCGCTCGCCGATCTGCGGGCGGAGCCGTTCGTGCTGTTTCCACGGACGGCGGGCACCGGGCTGTTCAACGACATCCTGACCGCCTGCCGGGCGGCCGGCTTCGATCCCCGGATCGAGCAGGAGGCGCCGCAGTACACCTCGATCATCGGGCTGGTTTCGGCCGGGCTGGGCGTCTCGCTGGTTCCCCAGGGCCTGCAGCAGCTCCGTCTCGATGCCGTCGCCTACCGGCCGCTGGTCGGCACGCCGGTGGTCGCGCCGATCACCCTTGTCGCCCGCCGCCGCAACCCGTCGGCGGCGGTGACGGCGCTGCTGCGCCTCGCCCGCCAGCCGCCGCCGGAATAGCCCGAGCCGGGCGCCGCGTCAGCCGCCGCCGCCGAAGCGGCGCCCGCGCCCCGGCCGGTAGAACCACAGCGCTGCGGCGAGGAAGGCGAGCAGGGCGGCGATGACCGCGCCGACCGCGGCAAGGTTGAGCTGTGCATAAAGGGCGAAGCGGATCAGCTCCACCGCCTGGGTGAACGGGTTGAGGGTGGCGGCGATGCCGAGCAGCGGCGCCGACGCCGACAGCCGCGACAGCGGATAGAGCGCGCTGGAGGCGAAGAACATCGGGAAGACGACGAAATTCATCACCGCGGCGAAGTTTTCCAGCTGGCGGATCAGGCAGGACAGCAGCAGCCCGATGGCGCCGAGCATCAGCCCGCCGAGCAGCAGCGCCGGCATCACCGCGACCAGTCCCGGCAGCGGCGGCCGCACGCCCCATGCCCAGGCGATGGCGAGGAAGGCGAGCGCTTGCGCCAGCCCGACGAGGCTCCCCGCCGAAAGCCGGGCGATCAGCAGGAAGCTGCGCGGCAAAGGGCTGGTGAGCAGCACCTTCATGCTGCCCATCTCGCGGTCGTAGACCATCGACAGCGCCCCTTGCATGCCATTGAACAGCAGGATCATGGCGAGCAGCCCCGGGACCACGTACTCCTCGTAGCTCACGGCGTGCTGGTAAGGGGGGACCGGCGGGACGCCGGCGATAGCGCGGAAGCCGGCGGCGAAGATCACCAGCCAGACCAGCGGCCGGACGAGGGCGGAGAAGAGGCGGCCGCGCTGGCGGACGAAGCGCAGACCCTCGCGGACGATGATGCCGCTGAAGGCGCGGGACCAGCGGACGAGGGTCACGGCGCCCGCCCCTCGCCGGTGAGCCGGGCGAAGCTTTCGGCAAGGCTGGCGGCGCCGGCGGCGGCGTTGATCTCATCGATGCGGCCGCGCGCCGCGATGCCGCCGCGGTTCAGCACGATTACGAGATCGCTGGCGGCGACCTCGTCGAGCAGGTGGGTGGTCCACAGCACCGCGCCGCCCTCCTCGGCGGCGAGGGCGCGGGCGCGGGCGAGCACCGCGGCGCGGGTGGCCACGTCGAGGCCGACGGTAGGCTCGTCGAGCAGCAGCAGCGGCGGACGGTGCAGCAGCGCGCGGGCGATCTCGATGCGGCGGCGCTGTCCGCCGGACAGCTGCCGCACCCTGCGCTTGCTCTCCTCGCCGAGGCCGCACGCGGCGAGTTCCGCATCGATGCGCTGATCCGCCTGCCGCCGGCCAATGCCGTGGAGGCACGCATGATAACGCAGATTCTCGCGAACTGTAAGGTCGAGATCGAGGGTCGGCTCCTGGAAGACGAAGCCCATCCGGCCGAGGGCGCCGCCGGGATCGACGGAAAGGTCGGCGCCGAAGATGTGAACCGCACCCGCCTGCAGCGGCAGCAGGCGGGCGGGCAGCAGGAACAGCGTCGTCTTGCCGGCGCCGTTGGGTCCGAGCAGGACGGCAAATTGGCCTGGCGCCACGGCGAAAGAGACATTGCGCAGCGCCGGCCGCCGGCCGTAGTGGTGGCTGACGTCGCGGAACGCGATCGCTGCGCCGGTTCCGTCCCGCATCGTGCTGCTGGTCATCTTCATGCCGCTCCGCCGCACGCAAAGACGCTGCGCTGCGGCATGGATCAGCCGCTGCCAGCGCCGGGCCGGATCTTTGGGGTGCCGGTGGAGCTTTATGGGATATCTGGCGCGGCAGCGCCATGCTGCTATCGCGGATCAGGGTCACCCGTCGCCCGTCAAGCGAAGCTTTCACAAGCTGCACTGCGGTGTTATGAAGGCAGCAAAAGGGGAGCAAGAGAGGCCATGGCCGTCAACGCGCAAGCCGTCATACAGGCGATCGTCCGAGCGCTCGAAGAACCCCCGGCTCGCGCCCGTCAGGTGCGAAAGCCGGTTATCACCATCTCGCGGACACCCGGGTCCGGCGGTGACTACGTCGCCCGCTCCGTTGCCGACCGGCTCAGCATCGAGCTCTACGGGTCCGAAATCATCAACGGCATCGCCGGTGAAGCGAATGTCAGCGCTTCGCTGATGGAGACGCTGAACGAGAAGCTGGACGCCGTGGATGCCTGGATCTACTCGGCAGTGTTCGGCAAGCACGTCTCCCGCGACGAATATGTGCACTTTCTCTCAACCATCATTCGCGGCCTTTACCACACCGGCGGCGTCATCGTCGGCCGCGGCGGCCATGTGATTCTGGCCGGCCGCGACGTGCTGCGAGTGCGCATCGTCGGCTCGGTGGAGGCGTGCGCCACGCGGATCTCCGAAGAGCAGGGTATCTCCTACGCCGAGGCCAAGCGCGGCGTGCAAGACGCGACCAAACGGCGCGGCAAGTTCGTCTGGGATATGTTCCATTCCCGGTACAACGATCCGACCAACTTCGACCTCGTGCTCAACACCGACTACTTCCGCCGCCTCGACGACGTCGTCGAGTTGGTGCTGATGGCGGTCAGCGCCCGCGGCCTCGACCGCCGCTGGTCGTCGCCGCCGCGGCAGATGGCCGGCGCCAAGGGCGGGGAGTAGCATCCCGATCCCGCACTACGCCGGCGGCGGGGAACTGAGCTAGCCCAGCCTGCAGTCGTGCCACGGCGCCTTCCTTCCCTTTGAGGCGACGCTGGCAGCGGCTGGGTGGCTGATTCGCGCGTGTTGATTCGCTCTCAGGGCGGATGCAAGTTCGAACAGATGGAGCAGGTGCCTGGGCGAGGAATCGCTGGACAGGCGGCGGCGGGAGTGAAGATGGCGGTGATCCGCTTCCTCTCTGCGGGCGTCGACGTCACCGTGCGTTGCGCGGTCCGGGACGGCAAGCGGCGTACCGTACTTGCCATCGCTCAGCAGCAGGGCATCCCGCTGCCTTTCCGCTGCGGGGCAGGGGAATGCACCGCCTGCCTTGTCCATGTCGAGACCCGCGCCGCGGGTGCGCGGCCGGTCGCGCAGCCGACGGACAAGGAGCAATCGTTGCTCGTCGCGATGTACCTGCTGAGCACGCACGACATCGAGAGTGCGAGGCAGCGCGGGGTATCCCCGGACGTCCGGCTGGCGTGCCAGTACGCCGTGAATGACGAGGACCTGACCGTCTTTTTCCAGCGGGTCGGTTGATGATTGGGGTCGGCATAGGCTCGGCATCAAGCGATTCTTGATCTTGTCGTCACTGCCATTTCCTGGCGGCAGATGAAATGATCAAGAACGATGGATCACCGCTGTGTTCGCGCTGTAAGCCATCGAACATGTGGCTAACGACAATGTTGACGCTTTAGCTGATCCTTGTTACTCTGAGTATCTGGGAATAGAACAAATTTTATTAGGATGGCTGCCGCGTTGCCACTGAGCCACGCCGGTAACAACCGGTTGTCTGTGCGGTCGTAACAAGCGGTGCGCGCAATAACATCGAAGTCTTTAAGAGGAAGCTATGATTGGCATTGATCAGGATATTCACGACTTCCCACCGTGGGTATGGCCCTACATCCGGTTCATGCGTGCGGATCCCGGCAACATCATCGCCGGGCCGGTTCCCGATCCGTGGCGCTTCATCGGCAACGTCGTGTCAGTTCTCGGTGTCAAGGCAGCCGTCCGTGTCATGCGCGACGAGGCTGCACAAAAGCGGCTCGGACGCAGCTTCGACAGCAAATTGAACGCGCTTCTCGAAGAGTACTGCGGAACCGTGCCTCGACCACTTCCCCACCCGTGGCCCGGTCCGCACCCGCATGTCTATACCACCGCCGCACAACTGGCGCTGCTGGCCCACTCCTTGCCGGCGGGGGAGATGCGCGACGACGTGCTCGGCGTCTCCGCCGATCTTGTACAGCGCGCCGAAGAGCTTCAGCAGGCGGCTTCCGGCTGAGCTGAACGCGGGCGCCATGCAGCAGAGGGAGTGAGCCCGCCGCTGGCGCGCTCACCCCGGGTTTCGCGTCTACCTGCCAGAGCGCGCCGTCAGCTGTCGTCCATCTTCAGGGCAGCGATGAAGGCGCTCTGCGGGATCTCCACCTTGCCGAACTGGCGCATCCGCTTCTTGCCGGCCTTCTGCTTCTCCAGCAGCTTGCGCTTGCGGGTGATGTCGCCGCCGTAGCACTTGGCGGTGACATCCTTGCGCAGGGCACTGATCGTCTCGCGGGCGACGACGTTGCCGCCGATCGCCGCCTGCACCGGGATCTTGAACAGCTGGCGCGGGATCAGGTCCTTCAGCCGCGCGCAGATCGCCCGGCCGCGGCTCTCCGCCTGGCTGCGGTCGCAGATGAACGAGAACGCGTCCACCGGCTCGGCGTTGATCAGGATCTGCACCTTGACGAGATTGCCGTCGCGGAAGGTGTCCATCTCGTAGTCGAAGCTGGCGTAGCC
>JBDHSN010000084.1:0-13551 GCA_039808105.1 Rhodospirillales bacterium | reverse complement strand
CATCAGCCAGCCGAGCAGGCTGGCGAAGATCAGCCGGGTGAAGTCGAAGGGCATCACTGCCGAAGCGTCAGCCGTCGCCATGGCGCGCACCAGCGCGACCTGCCCCAGCGTCGCCGCCGCCGCCATCGCCGCCATCCACGCGAGCGCCTGCGCCGAGGGCCAGGTCCAGACGAACAGCGCCGGCACCAGCGCCATCGGCGTCATCAGCAGCCCCATGATCATCACCATGGCGGTGGGATCCTCGGTGCGGGAAAGGGCCTTCACCGAAAGCTGTGCGGCGGCGATGCCCGCCGCCGAGGCCAGCGCGACGAGGCTCTCGGGACTGAAGGTGTGGGCGCCAGGCCGGATGATCACCAGCGCGCCGAGCAGTCCGACGAATGTCGCCGCCCACCGCCGCGGACCCACCTTTTCGTGCAGCACGAGGGCGGCACCCACCGTCGCGAACAGCGGCGCGGTGAACGACAGCGCCGTGACCTCGGCCAGCGGCAGCAGGCTCACCGCGGTGAACAGCAGCATCATGGCGGTGATGCCGAGGACGGCACGGATCACGTGCATCGCCGGCCGTCCCGTCCGCATCCGGCTGCCGCGGGTGTGCAGCAGCCACGGCAGCATGAACAGCACGCCGAGGAAATTACGGAAGAAAACCGCTTCCAGCGGGTGGACCTCCGGCGAGACCAGGCGGACAACCGCCATCATCACCGAAAACCCGGCGCATGCGCCGATCATCAGCAGGCTGGCGCGCACGGGCGCGTCAAGTCGGGCGAACCACGCCGTGCCGCGGGACTGATTATGGGGGTGGGACACGGAAGTGTTGTTCCTCCGCACCGCTGGCGGAGACACGCTGGCGGAGTGTGATCCGGTTCACGGTGAGGTTCGTAACGGGGATGTATGAGTGCCCGGTGCTATCGATGTTCAGTTGCACCGAGCGTGCAGGATTTGATCATGACCGAAATCTATGCGTCGTCCTCCGTCCCGCGGCAGCCGGCACTCCCCACTGTCGGCAAATGGCTGATCGTTCTCAGCTTCGTCTTCCTCGCCATCGCCAGTATGTGAGTTTGCAGCGGCGCCTGGCCAAGGAAAGAGGGGCCATCAGCCCCTCATTTCGGAGATGACCCAGCGGCGGAAGGCCAGCACCTTCGGCCTTTCCGCCGCCGCCAGCGGATAAACCAGATAATAGCTGGAGCCGGTCGGCAGCCGGAAGTTGAAAGGCTCCGCCAGGCGGCCGGCCGCAAGGTCGTCGCTGGCGATCAGCAGCTGGCCGATGGCAACGCCGCGACCATCCATCGCCGCCTGCAGCATCAGGTGAGTGTGGCTGAACCGGGGCCCGCGCGTCGGGTCGGCACCGGTGACGCCGGCGGCGGCCAGCCATGTCTTCCACGTCGGGAAATCGCGCAGCGGCAGCATGTCCTCGTGCAGCAGCGTCGCGTGCGCGAGGTCGGACGGCTGGCGCAACGACGGCAGCAGCGCCGGGCTGCACACCGGCGTCAGGCTCTCGTCCGCCAGCCACTCCGCCCGCACGCCCGGCCAGGTGCCGCCGCCGAAGCGGACGGCGATGTCGATGCCGTCGCGGGTGAAATCGGCGAGCTGCTCCTTGGCCGAGATGCGCAGGTCGATGTCAGGATGGCGATCCTGGAAGCGGCTCATCCGCGGTACCAGCCACTTCACGGCGAACGAGGGCATCGTCGAGACGGTCAGCGTCCCGCCGGTCTCGCGCGAGCGCAGTCGCGCCACCGCTTCGGCCATCCCGTCCAGCGCATCGCGGACGGCGGGGAACAGGGCCTGGCCCTCATCGGTCAGCATCATCGTCCGGTTCAGCCGGCGGAACAGCGGCAGGCCGAGATGCTCCTCCAGGCCTCTGATCTGGTGGCTGATCGCGGCCTGGGTGACATTAAGCTCGCCCGCGGCGCGCGTGAAGCTGAGGTGGCGGGCGGCGGCTTCGAACGCGCGGAGCGCGTTGAGGGAGGGCAGGCGGCGGCTCATTGATCATTAGTTATTCTAATTCTGGTGGAACAAAAGCTCGTTTGTCAGTGATATGAGGCGAGCCTATTCTAATTACCACGGCGACGCTTTCCGGACCTCCCCGGACCGCCGATGAGCCCAGAATCGGAGACTAATCATGAACCGGGTGCCCTGCACCGCCGGGAACGGCTTCCCGCTACCCGCCACGCAGCCGGCCTTGGAACGCCCCGGCGTCGGCTTCCTAAAAGATCTGCTCATCCGGGCATCGGATGCGCTGCTCGCCCTGCAGGATCGCGCGAGCGAGCGGCGCCGGCTGGCGGAGCTTGACGACCGGATGTTGCGCGATGTCGGCATCGATCGGGCCACGGCTGACGCGGAGACGTTCAAGCCGTTCTGGCGGACCTGAGGCGCGGCTGCCGGCCGTGGTCGGGATGCGGCTTCAGCCGCCGAAGACCCGCAGCAGCCGGTCCCAGAATGCCGGCTTGGCCTGCGCCGGCTGCTCGCTGTCGGCGGCCTCGTCGTTGCGGGACACCGCTGGCGTCGGCGCCGGCGCGGGTGCGCGCGCGACCGGGACGCTCAGGCTGGGCAGCGGTCGCGCCGGGCGGCCGGCGAGGGCGTCGGCCATGAAGCCGCGCCAGAGCTGCGCCGGCAGCCCGCCGCCGGTTACCGCCGCCATCGCCCGGTCGTCGTCGTTGCCCATCCATACGCCGGTGACCATCTCGGCGCTCCAGCCGACGAACCAGGCGTCGCGGAAATTCTGGCTGGTACCGGTCTTGCCGGCGACCGGGCGGCCAAAGCGGGCCGCCCGTCCGGTTCCCGTCTCGACCGCCGCCACCAGCATGTCGGTAATCTCGGCGGCCGCCTCGCGCGACAGCACCCGGCCGGCGCCGGAGCCCTCGCGCTTGTAAAGAAGGCGGCCGCCTCGGTCGGACACCGACTCGATGGCGTACGGCCAGACGCCGGTGCCGCCGTTGGCGATGGCGGCATAGGCGGCGGTCAGCTCGACGAGGCTCACCTCGGAGACGCCGAGCGACAGCGACGGGATGGCGTCCATGTCGCCGCTGAGGCCGAGGCGGCGGGCGACGTCGATGACGTGGCGCCGGCCGGCGTATTCGCCCACCTGCACGGCGACGGTGTTCACCGACTGCGCCATCGCCTGGCGCAGGCTGATGTCGCCGCTGTAGCGGTTGGTGAAGTTTTTCGGCTGCCAGCCGTCCACCTGCATCGGTGCATCGACCATATGGGTGTCCGCCGACAGGCCCGACTCGATGCCGGCGGCGTAGACGATGGGCTTGAAGGCGGAACCCGGCTGGCGGCGCGCCTGGGTGGCGCGGTTGAACGGGCTTTCGCGGTAGTCGAGGCCGCCGACAAGTGCCCGCACCGCTCCGGAGGGTGACAGCGCCACCAGCGCCGCCTGGCCGACGCTCGCCTTCAGCGCCGCCGGCGAATCGGCGACCTGCACCACCTTCGCTTCGGCGATCTTCTGCAGGCGGGCGTCGAGGGTGGTCTGGATGGTCAGGTCCTGGTCCGGCGCCTGCACGAACGCCGGTACCTGCGCCATCACCCAGTCGACGAAGTAGCGGGCGTTGGGTCCGATGCGGCGGACGGCGATGGAGGTATTGCGTTCGCTCCAGGCGGTGCGCGCCTGCGCCTCGTCGAGGAAATCGGCATCGACCATCGTCTGCAGCACGTCGCGGGTGCGTGCCTGCGCGTCGTCCGGGTTGACCAGCGGGTTGAGCCGCGAGGGGGCCTTCAGCAGGCCGGCCAGCATCGCCGCCTGATAGGTGGAGACCTGGGTTGCCGGACGGCCGAAGTACTTGCGGGCGGCGGCATCGACCCCGTAACTGCCGGCGCCGAAGTAGGCGCGGTTCAGATAGAGGGCGAGGATCTGATCCTTGCTGAACCTGTACTCCAGCCACAGCGCCAGCATCAGCTCCTGCACCTTGCGCTTGATCGTGCGGTCCGGGGTGAGGAACAGGTTCTTGGCGGCCTGCTGGGTGATGGTGCTGCCGCCCTGGACGACGCCGCCGGCGCGGATGTTGACGACCAGCGCCCGCCCCAGTCCGATCGGATCGAGCCCGAAGTGCCGGTAGAAGCGGCGGTCCTCGATGGCCATGACCGCCCGCGGCAGGTCCTTCGGCAGGTCGGCGACGGAAAGCGGCCGGCCGTAGAAGTCGCCCAGGGTGGCGAGGACCGAGCCGTCGTCGGCCAGCACGGTGATCGCCGGCTTGCGCGTCGGCGCCAGCGCCTGGTCGATATCGGGAAGGTCGAGAGCGTACCAGGTGAGCAGGCCGCCCAGCGCCACCACGCCCCAGATGCCCGCCACCAGCGCCCACTTGCCGGCCCGGCGCAGCCAGTCGGGTGGCGTCGGCCGCTTCGGGGCCTGCGGCGCCCGGGAGCGCACGATCCGATCGTCGCGCGACAAACGAATCTTGGTCACCATCGCAAGCGCTCTCTTTAAGACGTCTGGCGCCGTAGCGGTGCCACGGCGTTTCGGACAGGTTTAGGTAATTGTAGAATCGCGCGAAATCAGGGTGTGGCGGCAGCGCCCGGGCGAATTAGCGGCGGCGTTGCCGCAGGGAGACAACGAATCGGCAAGGCGGCCCGGCGGCCGTCTTGCCGCGCGGGCAGCCTTACGGTTGTGGCATAACCCAGGCCCGGGGCCGCGGGAAAAGGGGCTGGACGATGACACCGCAGGAAGAAGCACCCACCGAGCACGTCTTTGTCAGGCGCATGGTGGAAGCGGCGATCCGACTGGGGTTGCTCGCGCTGCTGCTGGTCTGGTGCTTCCAGATCGTGCAGCCGTTCCTCATTCCCTTCGTCTGGGGGGTGATCATCGCCGTCGCCATCGATCCGGTCTACGAGCGCCTGCAGGCGGCTCTCGGCAGTCGCCGCGGCCTTGCGGCGGTGCTGCTGGTGCTGCTGATGCTGGTGCTGCTGATCTGGCCGGCGGCGATGCTGGTGACGACGCTGGTCGAAGGCGCGCGCATGCTGGCGCAGCGGTTTGCCGACGGCTCGCTGGTCATTCCGCCGCCGTTCGAGGGGGTTGCGGCCTTGCCGGTGATCGGCGAGCCGATCGCCAGGTTCTGGTTGCTGGCATCGGAGAACCTCGCCGATGCGCTGGTGCAGATCCAGCCGCAACTGGTCACCGTTGCCGGCTGGCTGCTGACAACGGCGGGGCAGGCCAGCCTCGGCATTCTCCAGTTCACCGCCGCCGTCGTCATCGCCGGGATCCTGCTGGCCCATGCACAGGGCGGCGGCGAGACGGTGCGGGCGGTGGCGGTGCGGCTGGCCGGCGAGGACGGCATCTCCTACACGAGTATCGGCCAGGCGACGGTGCGCAGCGTCGCCCGCGGCATCCTCGGCGTCGCCGTGATCCAGTCACTGCTGGCTGGCCTCGGCTTTCTCGCCGTCGGCGTTCCGGGGGCGGGGTTGCTGGCACTGGTCTGCCTGCTGCTCGCCGTCGTGCAGATCGGCCCCGGCATCGTCCTGGCCGGTGCCGTCCTCTACGTCTTCTCCGAGGCCTCGACGCCAACCGCCATCGCCTTCCTGCTGTGGTGCGTCTTTGTCGGCCTGCTCGATAACTTCCTGAGGCCGCTGCTGCTGGGGCGGGGGGTGAGGGTGCCGATGCTGGTGATTTTCATCGGTGCCATCGGCGGCTTGCTCAGTTCCGGCATCATCGGCCTGTTCGTTGGATCGGTGGTCCTCGCCGTCAGCTACAGCGTCTTCACCGCCTGGCTCGGCCGGACCAAGCCGCCAGCCGGGCCCGCCTAACGCCGCAGCCGGCTGGGAAGAAGTTCGCCGCGCTCTTCGAGAAGAGGATAGGCGGCGCTGACCAGGTGGCCGTTGATGCGACGCAGCTCGCGGATGAGATCGAGCAGCAGGGTGCCGGTCTCGATGCCTTCGGCACCTCCGCAGCGCACCCGGGCGAGATGGGCTTCGGTCGCCTGGCTTTCGAGGTCGCGGAAGAAGACGGGCTCTTCCGCCAGCCGCCGGGCGGCACGGACGTCGTCGGTCATGAACACGGCGGCGGCGGTGCGCAGGTTGGCTTCCAGCCGCTCCAGCATCACCCTGAGCCCTGCGGCCGCGTCAGGCGGCAGCGCGAGGCCCCGCTTCAACCGTTTGCCGGCCAGTGCCATCAGATTCTTGTCGACGACATCGCCGGCGTGCTCAAGGTTGGTGGTAAAGCCGACGACCGCGGCGAGCCGCCGATTGTCCGCCGTGTCCAGCTCATCCGGATCAAGCCGGCTGAGATAGCCGGTGATCGCCGCGTTGAGACGGTCCAGCACGTCGTCCATCCGCTTGGTCTCGACGATGCGCCGCCGGTCGCCGGCGACGATGGCATCGCGGGCGCCTTCCAGCATCATCTCCAGCACGTCGGCCATGCGCAGAGCCTCGCGGGCGGCGCTGGCCAGGGCGACCGGTGGCGTCTCCCGGGCCGAATCGTCCAGGTAGACGGGCTGGCATGGATCGAGCGGCCGGATACGCGTCGGCAGCACGCGGCGCAGCAGCATCGCCCACGGTGTCAGCAGCGGCAGGAACAGGACCGCCGAGGCGAGATTGAAGACGGTATGGAAATCGGCGATCGCCCGCGCCGGGTTCGGCTCCAGCCGGCCCAGCAGCGGCGCCAGCATTTCGAAGAGCAGCAGGGCAAGGGCAGCGCAGACGAGGCGGTTGAGCAGGTTGCCGAGCGGCAGCCGCTTTGCTGCGGGGTCACCGGCCGGCGCTTCCAGCAGCGGGTTGATTGCCGTCCCGACGTTGGCTCCGAGCACCAGGGCGAAGCCGGTGTGCAGCGGGATCACGCCCTGCGCAGCGAACGACATCACCAGCAGCACGACGGCGACGCTGGAGTGGGCCGCCCAGGTCAGCGCGGCGGCGAACAGGATCGCGATCACCGGCTCCGCCACCGCCGAGCGCAGCAGCAGCGCCGCCGTCGCCGAATGCTCGAACGGGGTTATGACGACGAGCAGTTCAGCGAGCGCCAGCAGCATCAGACCGAGGCCGATGGCGACCCGGCCGAGATCGCGGGTGCGGGTCCGCGTGCCGCGTCGGAACATGACGACGCCGACCAGCACCAGCATGGGCGCCGCCTTGCTGACATCGAACGACAGCACCTGGACGATGAGGGTGGTGCCGACATTGGCGCCGAGCACCGCAGCCAACGCCGGGACCATCTCGACGAGACCGCCGGCGGTGAATGAGGCGGCCATCAGCGCGGTTGCCGTGCTGCTCTGCAGGACGGCGGTAACGGCAAGACCGGCCATAAAAGCCCTGATCCGGTCGCCCAGCGCCATGGCGAGGATGCGGCGGACGCCGGGGCCGAATGCCCGCTGGATGCCGCTCTGGACCATATGCAGGCCCCACAGCAGCAGCGCCACCCAGCCGGCAAGATCGATCAGGGTGATGGTGGCGTTCATCGGCGATACTCCCCTGCCGACTGCGCATGCGTGGCAATTTCTGCAGGACTATAAGTGCGCGCTCAGTGCGCTATTGGCAACCAAAAATGCGCACAGTGTGCGTCACCGCGGGAAGCGACCGTGCGGCGCTGCCTCTCCCGGCAGACCGGGTGGCGCGGGCGGGAGCGGCGAGACCCCATAAATAGGGCCTGCTTTCCGGAGCGATGGTGCTATGTATTGTTGGCGAGGAGCCATCAATGGACATCAGCAGCGAGACCGGGACGCCGCAAGCATCGCCGTCCTACCTGTGCGGCCTGAACGACAGTCAGGCCGATGCCGTCTGCACCACTGAGGGGCCGCTGCTGGTGCTGGCCGGCGCCGGGACCGGCAAGACGCGGGTGCTGACGACGCGGATGGCCCACATCCTCGCGTCGGGTCTGGCACGGCCGTGGCAGGTGCTCGCCGTCACCTTCACCAACAAGGCCGCGCGCGAGATGCGCGAGCGGGTGGCGGCGCTGCTGGACCGCTCGGTCGAGAGCTGGTGGGTCGGCACCTTCCATGCCGTCGGTGCGCGCATGCTGCGCAGCCACGCCGAGTTGCTGGGGCTGAAGCCGGCGTTCGGCATCCTCGATACCGACGACCAACTGCGGGTGCTCAAGCAGCTCGCCGAGGCGCGCCGCATCGATACCCGCAAGCTGCCGCCGCGGCTGTTCGCCAGCGTCATCCAGCGCTGGAAGGACCGCGGGCTCACGCCCGAGCGGGTGACGCCGGCGGAAGGCGCGGACGCGGTGGACGGGCTGGCGCTGCCGCTCTACGGCGACTACCAGGAGCGGCTGCGGGCGCTGGATGCCTGCGATTTCGGCGACCTGCTGCTGCATGCGCTGGCGCTGTTCCGCGATCATCCCGAGGTCGCCGAACGCTACCGCCAGCAGTTCCGCTACATCCTCGTCGATGAATACCAGGATACCAACGTCGCCCAGTACCTGTGGCTGCGGGCGCTGGCGCAGGGACATCACAACGTCTGCTGCGTCGGCGACGACGACCAGTCGATCTACTCCTGGCGTGGCGCCGAGATCGGCAACATCTTGCGCTTCGAGCGCGATTTCCCCGGCGCGCGGATCATCCGCCTCGAGTGCAACTACCGCTCGACCTCGCACATTCTCGCCGCCGCCTCCGGGCTGATCGCCCACAACCGCGGCCGCCTCGGCAAGACGCTGTGGACGACGGCGACCGGCGGCGAGCGGGTCGGCGTGCGCGCGACCTGGGACGGCGAGGACGAGGCCCGCGTCGTCGGCAGCGAGATCGAGGCGCTGCAGGCGCAGGGCCACTCGCTGCGGCAGATGGCGGTGCTGGTCCGCGCCGGCTTCCAGACCCGCGAGTTCGAAGAGCGGCTGATCACCATCGGCATTCCCTACCGGGTTATCGGCGGTGCCCGCTTCTACGAGCGGCAGGAAATCCGCGATGCCATCGCCTACTTCCGCATCGTCGTGCGCCCCGACGACGACCTTGCCTTCGAGCGCATCGTCAATACGCCGAAGCGCGGGCTCGGCCTCGCCAGCCTGCGCAGCATTCACCAGCTTGCCCGCGGCGCCAACCTGACGCTGAGCGCGGCGGCCGCCCGCCTCGTCGGCAGCGACGAGCTCAAGGCACAGGCGCGCACCGCGCTGGGGCGGCTGCTCGCCGACATCGCTCGCTGGCGGGAGATGCTGGCGCGCACGCCGCATCCGGCGGTGGCGCGGGCGATCCTCGATGAATCCGGCTACGCCGGCATGTGGCAGGCCGACCGCAGCCCGGAGGCGGCAGGCCGGCTGGAGAATCTCAAGGAGCTGGTGGTAGCGCTGGCCGAGTTCGACAGCCTGCCCGGCTTTCTCGAGCACGTCAGCCTGGTGATGGACAACGACGAGGCGGCGGGCGACGAGAAGGTGGCGCTGATGACGCTGCACGCCGCCAAGGGTCTGGAGTTCGACACCGTCTTCCTGCCCGGCTGGGAAGAGGGGATCTTCCCCAACCAGCGCGCCCTCGACGAGGGCGGCACGGCGGCGCTGGAGGAAGAGCGGCGGCTGGCCTACGTCGGCCTGACCCGGGCGCGCCAGCGCGCCATCGTCAGCTATGCGGCGAGCCGGATGGTGTTCGGCACCTGGCAGAACACGCTGCCGTCGCGCTTCGTCAAGGAATTGCCGGCGGCGAACATCGAGCAGTCGGCGCCGACCGGGCTGTTTGGCGCGCGGCCCTTCCGCGCGACTTCCGGCGCCTTGGCGGACGATGGATTCCAGCCGGATGCGTTCGGCTCATCCGCCGCCGAGCCGGTGCGGCTGGCTGCGACCGAGGGCGGCGGGCGCTGGCCGCAGCGGCGGCCGGCGCCGCCCACCATCGAGGGCCGTGCCGAGCGCATCGCCGCGCGGCCGCAGCCGGCGCATCCGTTCACCGTCGGCCAGCGCGTCTTCCACCAGAAGTTCGGCTACGGCGAGGTGCGGACCGTCGATGGCGACCGGCTGGAGATCGACTTCGAGAAGGCCGGCGCCAAGACGGTGATCCACAGCTTCGTCGCGGCGGCGTAAGCTCGCCGGGCGGTTCAGCGGGAGGCGCGGGCGGAATGCCGACGATGTTCGTGGCGAAGAGCGACAGCCAGCAGGGCTGGGCATCGGACGTCGGCCTGACCCGGCACGTCTACAAGCTGGGCCTGAGCGCCGACGGGGCGGAGGCGGCGGTCGACGCCTTCAACGCGGAAAGCCATGCCGGGCGCAGTGACTGGACGTTGCTGGCGGCGCAGGAAACGGCGGAGACGGATGAAGAGGCGCTCTTCCGCCGGGTTGCCCGCAAGGAGACGATGGTCGATCCCACCTACTATCCGCAGCTCAAGCGGGCGCGGGGAATCTTCAAGGTGAAGCTGGCCAACGTCGAGAACCATCTGCTGGTGAAGGAGGCGCTGGAGGGACACCCGCCGCGCAAAACGAAGGCGCCGACCGCCGCGCAGATCGCCGCCTACCTCCTGCGCCTCGCCGCCGGCTAGCCGCGCGCGGTTACGCTGTCGGCCAGCCGCGGGCGGAGCCTCGCGGGGTATTGCTGCCGCGGCTCGCTCCGGCCGACCGAGCGAAGCGCCGCGGCGAACGCCCGCACGAGGCGGCGGCAGAGGCCCCGCCGGTGGCTGCGATGCAAGTGCGGTGCGCTCATTACTCCGATGGAGCCGTACCAGCGCGGCGTGTTCATCATCGATCTCCTCGCCCTTCAGGCTTCCGGTGGTGGCATCGGTAATGCCAGCGGCAGGTCCGGGCGTCAGTGTTGCGGATCACGTTTGTTCACCAGCCCGCTGATCTGCCGGTGTCGGTGTGGATCGGCTGCAACGCCCGCCTGATGAACTGTACACCCCGAACGTTTCGGCAGCGTGACGCCGGGGTGTCGATGCTGCGGCGATTTCCGTGACCCTGCGCAGCGACTCGCCGTGCAACCATGCCGCGGTGGCGACCGTTGAGGCGGTACCGACGCTGGCCGGGAGGCCAGCCAGTTCCGATCGGGATCGCTGTCCGAGGAGGGTCATGACCGCCGTCGTCTGGTTTCGCCAGGACCTGCGTATCGCCGATCAGGCGGCGCTGAGCGCCGCCGCCAGCGCCGGCGGCGCGGTCGTGCCGCTCTTCGTCCTCGACGACGC
This sequence comes from Rhodospirillales bacterium, assembly GCA_039808105.1. Classification (GTDB taxonomy): domain Bacteria; phylum Pseudomonadota; class Alphaproteobacteria; order Rhodospirillales; family Defluviicoccaceae; genus Defluviicoccus. The sequence continues at coordinate 2,550 of JBDHSN010000084.1, read as the reverse complement.
TTCGCCCGGCCGGTGGCGGCCGGGCGGGGCCAGCCGCTGGTGGCTGCACCAAAGCCTGCAGGCCCTGACCAACGATCTCGCCCGCCTGGGCTCGCCGCTGGTGCTCCGCCGCGGCGCGGCGGTGGAAGCCGTCGCCGGGGTTGCCCGCGCCGCGGCGGCCACCTGTGTCTTCGTCACCGGCCATGCCGAGCCGCACTGGCGCGCCGCCGACGAAGCGCTGCGGCCGCTGCTGGCGGCCGCGGGCATCGGCTACCAGATGCTGGCCGGCACCACCCTGTTCGCGCCGGGGTCGATCCGCAACCGCGGCGGCGGACAGCCCCGGCTGTTCGCCCCGTTCTGGCGGGCGTGCCAGGCGGCCGAGGCCCCGCCACGGCCGCTGCCGCCGGCGGCGGCGCTGCGGCCGCCGTCACAGGCGGTGCCGGGCGATGACCTCGCCGACTGGCAGCTGCTGCCCACCCGCCCGGACTGGGCGGGAGGCTTGCGGGCGACGTGGCGGGCAGGGGAGGCGAGCGCGCAGGAACGGCTGGGGGCGTTCCTCGACGGCGCGATCGGCGATTACCATCGCGACCGCGACCGGCCGGAGCCGGCGGCTGCGACCTCGCGGCTGTCGCCGCACCTGCATTTCGGCGAGCTTTCGCCCCGGCAGGTCTGGCATGCCGTCGCCGCCCGCATCGAGGCCGAGCCGCGACTGGCGCAGGGCGGCTGGAGCTGGCTGTGCGAGGTCGGCTGGCGGGAGTTCTGCGGCCATCTGCTGGTCGCCAACCCGCAGATGCCGGACCAGCCGCTGCAGGGCCGCTTCGCCAATTTTCCGTGGGCGGACGATCCGGCGGCGCTGCGGGCCTGGCAGCGCGGAGAGACCGGCTATCCGATCGTCGATGCCGGCATGCGGCAGCTGTGGCAGACCGGCTGGATGCACAATCGCGTGCGGATGATCGCCGCCTCGTTCCTGGTCAAGCACCTGCTGGTCCCCTGGCAGCAGGGCGAGGCCTGGTTCTGGGACACGCTGGTGGACGCCGACCTCGCCAACAACGCCGGCAACTGGCAATGGGTGGCCGGCTGCGGCCTCGATGCGGCTCCCTACTTCCGAATCTTCAATCCGGTGCTGCAGGGTGAGAAATTCGATTCGCGCGGCGACTACGTCCGCCGCTGGTTGCCGGAGCTGGCCAAGCTGCCGGCACAGGCGATTCATCGGCCGTGGCAAGCCGCGCCACAGGACCTGGCGGCGGCCGGCGTCCGACTGGGGACCACGTATCCGCAACCGATCGTCGATCATGCGCAAGCACGGGCGCGGGCGCTGGCAGCCATCGAGGGGATGAGAAGCAGGCACGCAGCCGATCGGTGACGGTGGTGGCCGGCGGTGCTGCCACACTATGGCGTCCCGACCGTAGCATTTTTATCACGAAGGCGGCGGCGGGCGTTCTCGCCGAGGTTTCGACCTTTGCGCGAGTTGCTCGCAGCCGTAAAATGGCGCCGAAGTTGTCGTACTGAATTTGGCAGTCGGCAACCCAGGGCTTCACGTGGCGTTTCGCTGAATCAAACAATCTCGGCGTCACTTCTGGGTCAATGACACATGCGCTCGGGCAGAAGTCGTCGGCGGCTGTCTTGGGATCGCGTCGTGGTCGTCCTCCTGGCGGCGGGAGTCGCAGGCTTTGTCGCCTGGGGTCTTTCGATCGAGCTGGAGGCGTCGCCGCTGCAATCCCGTCTGTTCTCCAGGATCGCAGGCGGCTTCAGCTATGCCGTCGAGCCGGGGCCGAACCCCGAGGCGCGGTTTCCTGTCGCCGGGCCCTACGACGAGCGCGTCGGCTATGCCCGCATGCCGGGCTTCATCCGCTCGCTGCAGGACCAGGGCTTCGTCGTCACCCGCCAGGCGCGCCTGTCGCCGGAACTGACCGCCTTCATCGATCATGGCGGTTTTGCGGTCTTTCGGGAGAAGGCGCGCACCGGCCTGACCCTGAGCGATCGCCACGGCGAAGTGCTGTACCTGTCGCGCCATCCCGAGCGCGTCTTCACCAGCTTCGCCGGCATCCCCCGGCTGGTCGTCGATACCCTGCTGTTCGTCGAGAACCGCGAGCTGCTGGATGACCGTTTCCCCACCCGCAACCCGGCGGTCGAGTGGGACCGCTTTGCCGCCGCCGCCGCCAACGTCGTCACCGGCAAGCTCGACGCCGGTGGCAAGCGCTTCGGCGGCTCGACGCTGGCAACCCAGCTGGAGAAGTACCGGCACTCCCCCGAGGGCCGGACATCGGGCATCGAGGACAAGCTGCGCCAGATCGCCACGGCCAGCGTGCGGGCCTACCAGGATGGGCCTGACACCAGCCTCGCGCGCGAGCGCATCGTGCTTGACTACATCAATTCGACGCCGCTATCGGCGCGGCCGGGCTTCGGCGAGGTGATCGGCCTTGGCGACGGCCTCAACGCCTGGTTCGACACCGATTTCGACGAGGCGGTCAGGCTGCTGAACGGCCCGCATCGCGACCAGGCCGAGCGGCTGCGCGCCGCCGCCATCTTCAAGCAGGTGCTCTGCCTGCTGCTGGCGCAGCGGCGGCCGTC
>JBDHSN010000083.1:0-13610 GCA_039808105.1 Rhodospirillales bacterium | reverse complement strand
CGCGGGCCGGAGGCCAGCGCCCGGGCGAGCATGACCCGCGCCCGCTCGCCGCCGGAGAGGGTGAGGACGTTGCGGTCGGCGAGGTGCAGGACATCGGCTTCGCGCAGGGCGCCGGCGATGGCCTGCTCGTCGGCGTCACCGGGCCGCTGCCAGCCGGCGAGGTGGGGGAGGCGACCGAGGGCGACGATGCGGCGGACCGCCATCGCCCAGGAGCAGGGCGCTTCCTGCGCCAGGTAGGTGACGCTGCGCGCCAGCTCGCGCCGGGGCCAGCGCGCCAGCGGCCGCGCGTCGAGGGTGACGGTGCCGGAGCCGGCGGCGACGATGCCCGCGAGGGCCCGCAGCAGCGTCGTCTTGCCGGCGCCGTTGGGGCCGATCAGTCCGGTCACCCGGCCGCCGGGCAGCGCGAGGTCAAGATCGCGCAGCACCGGCCGCCGGCCGAGGGCGAGCGTCAGCCGCTGTGCCGCCAGCATCACGGCATCTCCTTGCGCAGCCGCAGCAGCAGCAGCAGGAAGAACGGGGCCCCGAACAGCGCGGTCAGCACCCCGATCTTCAGCTCGGGGCCGGTCGAGAACAGGCGGATGACGATATCGGTGAGCGTCAGCAGCAGTGCCCCGCCCAGCGCGCTGACCAGCAGCAGCCGGCCCGGCTCGTGGCCGACCAGCGGACGCAGCAGGTGCGGGACGACGAGGCCGATAAAGCCGATGGCGCCGCTGACCGAAACCGCGGCACCCACCGCGAGCGCCGTGCCGAACACCGCCCGCAGCCGGATGGCGCCGATGGCAAAGCCGAGGCTGGTCGCGGTATCCTCGCCGAGGCTCAGCGCGTCCAACGCCCGGCGGGTGCTGAACAGCAGCAGCCAGCCCGGCAGCATGCACGCTGCCGCCATGCGGACGTGCTCGAAGCTGCGGTCGGCGAGCGAGCCCATCATCCAGAAGACGATCTCGGTCGCGGCGTAAGGATTGGGCGAGAGGTTGAGGGCGAGCGCGGTCAGCGCGCCGGCAAGGCTGCTGATGGCGACGCCGGCGAGGATCAGCGTCAGCGCGCCGGTGCCCGGTCCCGCCAGCGCCAGCAGCAGACCGACGGCGCAGGCGGCGCCGGCCATGCCGCCCAGCGGCAGCGCCAGCAGGAACAACGCGGCAAAGCCGGTATAGAAGGCGACGACGGCGCCGAGGGCGGCGGCGGCGGAGATGCCGAGGACGCCGGCCTCCGCCAGCGGGTTGCGCAGCAGCCCCTGCAGGACCGCGCCCGACAGGCCGAGGCTGGCGCCGATCAGCATCGCCAGCAGGGTGCGCGGGACGCGGAGCTGCCAGACGATGATCTCGCGCACGCTCGCATCGCCGCCGAGCAACGAGCGGGCGACCTCGGCCGGCGCAACCGCGACGCTGCCGGCAAAGAGCGACGCGACGGCCGCTGCCAGCAGCAGGGCGGCGAGGACGCCCGGCACCAGCCAATCGCGCCATCCGGCGCGCGCGGAAGGCGTTGCGGCGACATTCGCCGGTCCTGCTGCGGTGGTCATGATCCCGCCCCGGCGGTGATCTGCCGCCGCGCTTCGCTGAGGATCGCCACCGCCTCGACCACCGTCGGAATGCCGCAAATCCACAGGCGGCTCGGTACCGTCACCTGCAGGCTGCGGTCGATCAGCGCCTGCAGCGCCGGATGGCGCAGCACCTCGTAGGCCAGCGCCGGTGCCCGCGGCGGCTGGTCGTCGCGGATCAGGATGTCCGGCTGCAGGTCCAGCAGCGTTTCCAGCGGCATGCGGCCGTGACCGGCGATGCCGAGGCGGCCGCCGAGGTTCTCCAGACCGGCGTGCTCGATGATGTCGCCGACGAGCGTATCGTTGCCGGCGGTGTAGCCGTTGGCCTGGTAGTACACCGCCGTCGGCCGCCGCTCGCCAGTGGTCGGGGCGAGGGCGGCGAGCCGCTGGTCCATCGCCGCGATCAGCGCCCGGGCTTCGGCCTGGGTTCCCAGCACCTCGCCGACTTCGCCGACACGCTCCCGCACCTCGGCGATGGAGCGGGAGATGTCCTGATCGAAGACCTTGTAGCCGAGCCGCTGCAGCAGGAAGACCGTCGGCCGCGCGGTGTAGCGGCCGGCGAGGACGATATCCGGTGCCAGCGGCAGGATCTCCTCGGAGCGGCCGTGGTTGAGCAGGATGTCGCCGACCCGGTCGCTCTCGAACGAGATGTCCGGCCGGGCGGCGAGGTAGCTGACCGATATGACGTGCTCGCGCGGGGCCATGAGCAGCGCCAGCTGGTCGGTGCACAGGTTGACCGAGACGATGCGCTGCGGGGCGGCTCCGGCGGGAGCAGCGGCGAGGAGGAGCGCCGCCGCCAGCAGTCCGGCAGCGGCAGGAAAAAAAAACGGCGCGGTGACGTCGATAGCGGGCCGCCACCTGCTGCGGGAGGAGACAAGCACTTTGCCCGGGCCAGCCGTCACCGCGCCGCCCCCCTGCTAGAACGTCATCCGGCCACGCAGGCCGGCATAGGCGCCGATGCCCGGCGACTTGTAGCCGTAGACCTCCTCGTAGTCCTGATTGAGCAGGTTCTCGATGCGGCCGATCACCGCCAGCCCGGGCAGGAATTCGTAGCTGGCGGCGAGGTTGACCAGCCAGTAGGGATCGAGGTCGCGGGTGCTCTGCTCGAATGTCCCGCCGGCAAAGACGTTGTCCTTCTGCTCGCCGTTGTAGGCGATGTTGAGGTTGACGTTGGCGAGCTTGTGCCCGTCCTCGTTGGTCAGGAAGGCGTAGTTGGCGTTGAGGCTGGCGATGTTCGGCGGCCGGCGGACGAGCTGGTCGCCGTCGGGATTCTCGCCGTCGGTGTAGGTGTAGGCCGCCTTGAGGGAGAGGCCCTCGTAGACGTTGGCGGTGGCCGAAACCTCGACGCCCTGGATTTTCGACGTCCCGCTGAGGTTGACCGGCGTCGTGTTGCCCGTCACCGGATCGAACGCAGAGCTGATCAGGTCCTTGATGCGATTGTTGAAGTAGGTCACATCGAAGATCAGCCGGTCGTCGAGGAAGGACTGTTCGACGCCGGCATCCCAGCCGGTGGAGTTCTCCGGCTTCAGGTTCGGATTGCCGACGAAGTTGGAGAAGAAGCCGAACAGCTCGGTGAGCGTCGGATCCTGCACGCCCTTGCCCCAGCTGGCGTGAATCCGTGAGTCGGTTTCAGTCACCAGGTAGGAGCCGGTGAAGCGGGGCGAGGTGAAATTCTCGAACTTGTTGTTGTCGTCGTAGCGGACGCCGGCGGTCAGGAACAGGCGATCGAAGAGGCCGAGGCGGTACTCGCCGGCGAAGCTGTTGTTGATGATCGTATCGAAGTTGCTGCCGCCAGCGAAGGTCGAGAAATTATCGCCGGTCTGGCTGTTGCGCTCATAAAGGAATGTCAGCGTGTGATCAGCGTTGGCAAGCTCCGGTGTCTTGAGGAAGACATTCCCCTGATAATCGACGGTGTCCGACTCGGCGTTGAAGCGGAAGTCGCGATTGCCATCGGTGTAGGAGTAGTTCTTGGACTGGTATCCGGAATAGCCGACGATATTCTGGAACATGCCGTCGAACAGGGTGAGCTTCGCCTGCGCCCGGCCCGACAGATCATAGGTCTTCGATTCCATGTCGGCGTCATTGGGAATGATGAAGCCGCGTGAGTCGGTGGTCGAGCCAAAATCGTCGGTTTGCAGGTCGGCATCGACATAGCGGAGGAAGCCGCTGAACTCGAAGTTCTCGATCGGCTTGACGTTGAAATTGCTGTTCAGGGTGATGTTGTCGTAGCCGTCGTTCTCGCCGCCGTTGTGCGACATGTTGATGCCGGCGGTGCGGTAGCCGCTCAGCCCGAGGAAGCCGTTGGCCATGTCGTTGCCACCACTGACGCTGGTACCGCCGTCGAAGGTGTAGAAGGAGCCGCCTTCCGCCCGCGCCGTCACCGTCGGCCCCCCCTGGCCGCGCTTGGTGATGATGTTGATGACGCCGCCGATGGTGTTGCTGCCGTAGAGGGTCGCCTGCGGCCCGCGCAGCACCTCGATGCGCTCGATGTCGGAGGCCAGCAGCTGGCCGAAGTCGAATTCGTTGCCGCCGGCGGGATCGTTCATCTTGACGCCGTCGATGATCACCAGCGTGTGGTTGCCTTCGGCGCCGCGGATGCGGACCTGGGTCAGCGCACCGAAGGTGCCCGTCCGGCTGACCGCGACGCCCGGCACATCGCGCAGGATGTCGGAGACGAAGCGGGTCTGCTGCTGCTGCAGTTCCTCGGCGGTGATGACGGTAATCGCACTGCCGACCGTTGACGCGTCGACCGGCACGCGCGTCGCGGTCACCACCACGGTGGGAGCCGTCGCATCACCCGCCGGCAACTCGTCGTCCTGCGCCATCGCCGCATCGGCAAGCATCAGCCCGGCCATTGCCGCCGCGATGGCGGCACCGGTGCCGCCGCCACGCGGCGGGCGCTGCCCCCGAATGGCCTCGAGGCGATCATTGACAGGCTCCCCTTCCCGCTCTTGTCTGTTCATTGCAGACTCCGTCTGTGTGAATGGTTCGGTCCGTTCACGGGGGCCCGGGGATCCGCCAAGATGCCGGGCCTCCTTTTCTCATCTTCATCCGTGCGCGCGCGGCCGCACGGCCGCAGGCGCGGTTTGTCAACGTTTGCAGGGAAGGACGTGACCAGGAGCAGCCGGCCGCCGCGTTGTGGCGGTGCCGGTGGGCCCTGAGATCAGTTCTGGAAAAGTACCCGCAAGGCGCCCTCGCTCCACAGCAAGCCGTTGTTCACGACGTCACCGCTTCGGAGATCCGCGCCCATGACCCACACCGGTCACAAGCAGGGTGACGAGGGCGATGGCAGGTCTCCTGGCTTGCGCGTCGCCGCCTTGACCCTGCCTTCCCAGTTTCCCAGTGGCTTCAGTCGGGCCGAGGCTCTGCGCCTACAGTTGCGGGGGCAGCCACGGATTCGGTCCCTGATGGGTACGCCTCACCGTGTTCCCTTTTGTTCCCCTCCCGGGGAACCATCACCGGCGGGCATGGTGCAACGCTCGAAACGCGAAGGTCAAGAGCGGCCACCATGCGGCATTCGGATGGCTCTATTGTGCGGCATGATTGCCGGTTGATGTTGTCAAATCACAACTGTTCGATGACAAAGCCGCCAGCGGCAACGCGCAAGGCGGAAACGCTGCGCCTTGCGCTCGCGGGGATGGTCAGACGGTGAAGCCGGGCGGGCTGGCCGCGGTCATGGTCCGCAACATCTGGCGGTTCACCTCGCTGACGTCGAAGCGGGTTTCGGCGATCTTCCGGCTGGCTTCCGCCATGCGGACGGCGAGGTCGGGTGCGACGATGAAGCGCCGCATCGCCGCCGCCAGGGCCTGCGGATCGCGCGCCGGCACGAGAAAGCCGTTCTCGCCATCGACGACGGTCTCGCGGCAGCCGGGGACGTCGGTGGTGACGACGGCGCGGCCAACCGAGAGCGCCTCCATGATGGTCCGCGGCATCCCCTCGCGCCACGACGGCAGGACATAGACGGTGCAGGCGTGCAGGAAGGGGCGGACGTCGTCGGTCTCGCCCAGGTACTCGATGAGCCCTTCCTCCTGCCAGCCCGCCACCTCCGGCTGGCCGAGGGCGCCGGGGTTGCTGTCGAAGCGGCCGACGAGCTGAAAGCGGGCGTGCGGAAACTCGGCCCGCAACAGACGGGCCGCGGCGGCGAATTCCGGGATGCCCTTCTCCCGCAACAGCCGCGCGATCAGCAGGAAGCGCGGCTGCCCGGGGTTGGTCACCGGCGTGCGGGCAAATTCGCCGAGGTCGATGCCGGTGCCGTTGATCTTGATCACCGGCTGCCGTTTCGCGACGAAGCCCTGGGCGCGGACGAAGTCGCGGTCGGTGTCATTCAGGACGAAGACGCCGTCGGCGAGGCGGAAGGCAACGCTGAAGCCGACGCTCAGCACCGATCGCAGCAGCCGGCGCCGGATGCCGCCCCCCTCGGTGAAGGCGTAGCCGAGGCCCTCGACCATGACGAACACCCGCGGCACGGCGGCGAGCCGCGCGGCAAGCGTGCCGACGACGTTGGCCTTGGTGCTGTAGCTGAGCACGATGTCCGCCTGCAGCGAGCGCATCAGCCGTGCCAGCCGGGCGACATCGCCGACATCGCGCAGCGGATTGGTGCCGGTGCGGGCGATGCTGATCGGAACGAAGGTGGCGCCGAGCGCGGCCAGTTGCCGGGCGAGGGCCGGATCTGCGGGGGCGCAGCCGTACACCCGGTGGCCGGCCGCGATCAGATCGCGGATGAGCCAGCCGCGGAAGCGGACGATATCGCAGTTGCCGACGATGACGACGGTCATCGGCGGGACGCTCGCCATCACCGCTGCGGGCGATGGCACGCCTGTGGCAGGCAGCGACAGGCCGGCGGGGGCAGCCACGGCGAGGTCCGCCGCTGCGCGCGGGATGCCGTACAAGCGAGCCAAGGGCAGATACTCCTCGATGAAGGACAGGGAATCGCGGCTGGCGGCCGCCCGGCGGGAAGGCGGGGGCGGCGTCGCCACAGGGGGAGGGAAGCGCCGGCGCGCTCATCCGGCCACCTCGTGCGGGTGGTCGCGGCCTGGCAGCCCTATGCCGCCTCGGCGAGGCCGGTGCGCCAGGCGAGGGTGGCCTCGATGCCGTGGCGCAGGTCGACGCCCGGCCGGAAGCCGAGCAGCGCCCTCGCCCGGTCGATGGCGGCGACCGAGCGATCGATCGATCCCCGCTGCCGGGCGTCGAAGCGGATCTCCGAGCGGCCGCCGGTGATGTCGATGATGGTGGTCGCGAGGTCGAGAATGCGGGTTTCGCGGCCGGTGCCGATGTTGATGACGGCGCCGCGGGCGGCGGCGCTGGTCGCTGCTGCACAGATCGCCGCGGCGACGTCGGTGACGAAGACGAAGTCGCGGGTCTGCGAGCCGTCGCCGTAGATGGTCAGCGGCTGGCTGTGCAGCGCCTTCTCGCAGAAGATCGAGATCACCCCCGAATACGGGTTCGAGGCGCGCTGCCGCGGGCCGAAGACGTTGAAGAACCGCAGGATCGTCGCGTTCAGGCCATAGGACTGGGCGTACATGCGGATCAGGTGTTCGCAGGCGAGCTTGTTCACCGCGTAAGGCGAGACCGGCAGTTGCGTTGCTTCTTCGATGATCGGGAACAGGTTATCGCCGCAGTAGACGGAAGACGACGACGAGAAGACGATGCTGCCGACGCCGGTCGCCCGGGCGAATTCCAGCACGTGCGCCGTACCGATATAGTTGTTGCGGATGTCCTGCAGCGGATTGAGCATCGAGTTGACGACCGATGTCTGCGCCGCGAGGTGGATGATCTTGTGAATCCGGGGCGGGGCGCCGCTGAAGGCGTGGAGCAGGGGCGCGAACAGCCCGTCGCAGACGTCGGCCTCGATCACCCGCAACCGCTCGCCGCTGGCCCAGCGGCTGAGGTTGAGGCGGCTGCCGGTGCTGAAGTCGTCGAAGACGACGACGTTCTCGCCGGCCGCGATCAAGGCATCGACGGTGTGGGATCCGATGAAGCCGGCCCCCCCGGTAACCAGTGTCCAGGCCTCGCCGGCCGTCACACTCTCGCTCATCTCGTTTCGTCTCGTTCCTGACCGTGCCGACCGCGTGAACAGAAGTGCTGGCGCAGACCTGATCGCGCGAAGACGCCCGCTGCGTCTCCGGGACTCCGAGATCTCCCTTTCCCCGATCGGAACATCGGCGCCCGACGGTCGATTGCCCGGGTCACCGGGACATTCGCCATTGCGCCGTGTTCTTGCTTATGGAGTTACGTTAGCGCTTATCGTATAATCTGTGCCGAGTATAACGCACACTCGGGGCGCGTGCAATGAGTATCGAGAGGACTGTATCAGCACCATACATGTGTGATGTTCGTCATTTACCGCCTATATTCGTCGTATCATTGGATGTAGAACTGAATTGGGGTGTCCATGACAGCATGCCTGAGGGCAAGTATGAAAGTAATATTAGGGGAGAACGGCAAGCAACCGGGGCGATTCTAGACATTTTTGAGGAGTTTGGAATTCATGCAACTTGGGCGATTGTAGGGTTTCTTTTCTTCGAGGATAAGGCGCAGTTGGTCGAACATCTGCCCGCCAGCCGCCCGGAGTACTCAAATAGGGCATTTTGCCCCTACCGGCTGATCGACGGCATCGGCTGCCGCGAAGCCGAGGATCCGCTCCACCTGGGTCCTTCGCTGGTGGAGATGATCGAGAAGCGGGCACATCAGGAAGTCGCCACCCATACTTTCTCGCACTACTACTGCCTGGAGGACGGCCAGGACGCCGCCGCGTTCGACGCCGACATGGCAGCCGCTGTCGCCGCGGCGCGGCGGCGCGGGCTGGCGATCGACAGCATCGTCTTCCCGCGGCACCAGGTGAATCCGGCCTACCTCGCCATCTGCCGCCGCCACGGCATCCGCGCTTTCCGCGGCACCGAGCGGCACTGGCTTTACACCCCGCGCAAGGTTGCCGACGAAACGTTGCTGCGGCGGGGGCTGCGCGTCGTCGATATCTGGCTCAACATCAGCGGGCATCACACCGTCGCGCCGGCAGCCGCCGTCCCCGGCGAGCCGGTTGATGTCGCCCACAGCCGCTTCCTGCGGCCCTACAACCGGCGGATGCGGATGCTGGAGCCGCTGCGGCTGCGCCGCATCACCCGCGGCCTCGACGAGGCGGCGCGGCGTGGCGCGATGTACCATCTGTGGTGGCATCCGCACAACTTTGGCGTCGACCTTGAGGAGAACATGCAAATGCTGCGGCAGATCCTCGAACATGTGCGGGGGCTGCAGCAGCAGTTCGGGATGCGAAGCCTGAACATGCGCGAGGTGGCGCAGCTGTGTGAACCGGTGACCGACGTGGTGCCGGCGACCCTCGCCGGCTGACGACATTCCGGCGCCTGACCGGACGGCAACGGCGATAACGGGACTCGCCGACGTCCGCCCGCGGTCACGGCCCGCAAGAAGCAACCAGCCGCAGCGGGAAGGGAGAGCGCTCGTCCGGCCGGCCTTGACGGCGGCCGCGCAGGAGTGCTTGGTGCCGCGGTGATCCGCACCGGGGTGCGGGTCAGTTGCGTGCTGACGCCGGAGAAAGCCCCGCCCGCCGATGCCTGCCGCCGCGCCGCTGCTCCTTCTCCAGAACATCCGCCTCGGCTTCGGTGGCGAGCCGGTGCTGCGCGAGGCACTGCTGTCGGTGGGGCCGGGCGAGCGTCTGGCGCTGGTTGGGCGCAACGGCTCCGGCAAGTCGAGCCTGCTGAGGATCGCCGCCGGGCTGATCGAGCCGGATGCCGGCAGCCGCTTTCTGCAGCCGGGGACCACCGTTCGCTACCTGCCGCAGGAACCGGACCTCCGTGGCTTCGAGACGCCGCTGGCGTATGTCACGGCCGGGCTCGCGCCGGGCGATGATCCGCACCGGGCCCGCCGGCTGCTCAACGATCTCGGCCTTTCCGGCGACGAGGACGCCCGCACCCTCTCTGGCGGCGAGGCGCGGCGGGCGGCGCTGGCGCGCGTGCTCGCGCCCGCCCCCGACATCCTGCTGCTGGACGAGCCGACCAACCATCTCGATCTGCCGGCGATCGCCTGGCTGGAGGCGGAACTGGCGACCTCCCGTTCGGCGCTGGTGCTGATCAGCCACGACCGCCGCTTCCTCGAGACGCTGTCGCGCGCCATGGTCTGGCTCGATCGCGGCGCTGCCCGCCGCCTCGAGCGCGGCTTTGCCGCTTTCGAGGCGTGGCGCGACGACGTGCTCGCCCAGGAGGAGGCCGAGGCGCACAAGCTCGGCCGCAAGATCGCCCGCGAGGAGGACTGGCTGCGCTATGGCGTCACCGCCCGGCGCAAGCGCAACGTCCGCCGCCTTGGCGAGCTGCACGCGCTGCGCCAGCAGCGGCGCGAGCGCCTGGCGGCACCGGGACTGGTGCGGATGGCGGCGGCGGAGGGGGAGGCGGCGAGCACGCTGGTGATCGCGGCCGAGCGGATCAGCAAAAGCTGGGAGGGCCGGCCGCTGATCCGCGAGTTCTCGACCCGCGTGCAGCGGCGGGACCGCATCGGCATCGTCGGGCCCAACGGCGGCGGCAAGACGACGCTGCTGCGCCTGCTCACCGGCGCCCTGCCGCCCGACGCCGGGTCGGTAACGCGCGCCGCCGGCCTGACGACGGTGACCCTCGACCAGCGGCGGGAAAGCCTCGATCCGGCGGCGAGCCTGGCAGAGACGCTGACCGGCGGGCGCGGCGACCAGGTGATCATCGGCGGCGTCGCCCGCCATGTCACTGCCTACATGCGCGACTTCCTGTTTCCGCCGGAGCAGATGCGCACCAAGGTGGCGGTGCTGTCGGGCGGCGAGCGCGCCCGCCTCGTCCTCGCTCGGGCGCTGGCGCAGCCGGCCGATCTGCTAGTGCTGGACGAGCCGACCAACGACCTCGACCTGGAGACCCTCGACCTGCTGCAGGAACTGCTCGCCGAGCATCCCGGCACGGTGCTGCTGGTCAGCCACGACCGCGACTTCCTCGACCGGGTGGCGACTGCGGTGATCGTCTGCGAGGGCGATGGCCGCTGGCAGGAATACGCCGGCGGCTATTCCGACATGCTGGCGCAGCGCGGCCGCGGTCTCGACTTCATCCCCCGCGACGCGTCGGCCAGCCGTGGGCGCGAACGTCAGCCGGCGGCGGGCAAGTCGGCGGAAGCGGCCGGCGGGCGCTCGCCGGCGCCGCCGCGGCGGCGCCTCAGCTTCCGCCAGCAGCAGGCGCTGCGCACGTTGCCGGGACGCATCGAAGCGCTGCAGGCGGCGCGGACGGCGCTGCGCGACACCCTCTCCGATGCCACCCTCTACGCCCGCGACCGCGACCGCTTTGCCCGCAAGTCGGCGGAACTGGAAGCGACCGAAGCGGACCTCGCGGCCGCCGAGGAGGAATGGCTGGCCCTCGAGATCCTGCGCGAGGAGATCGACGGCTGACGGCGGGCAGGCCTCGCCTGAAACAGGCGTCGCCGGGCGGCAACCAACCCGAGGTGTTCCAGGGTGAGCATCGCACGAAAAGTCGTCGTCATCACCGGCGCCAGTAGTGGACTGGGCGCGGCGAGCGGCCGGCGGCGACCAAGCATGCCGTGCGCGTCTTGTCGGAAGGCCTCCGCCAGGAGGTCAAGCCCTACAACATCCGCACGACGGTAATCTCGCCGGGGACAGTGACAACCGAGTTGCCGGACAGCGTTGCCGATCCCGATGCTGTCGTCCGGATTCAGAAGTTCTGCGCAGAGACGACAATTCCCGCCGATTCCTTTGCCCGCGCCGTTGCCTTCGCGATCGCCCAGCCCAAGGACGTCGACATCAACGAGATCCTGTTCCGGCCAACCCGCCAGGACTTCTGATCTCGCCCGATCGTCCGCGCCGTCGGGCCCCGGTCATTCGCTGCTATCCCACCGATGGGGTAATCGCGGCGATGTCACGAGCCCCTGTTGATGCGCCGCGGGCGGATCGGTCACGCCGGCGTCCGTTGAGCATTGCCGGGCGGGCGGGGGCGGGCCAGAATGTGCCGGGTTGCCCGCCGCGGCCGCCCACGGGTAACCCGCATCGGATTGCGGCGAGGCCAGGAAGCTGAGGCGATCGAAACTCGCGGGCGCTCGCGGATGACGCAGCCGGTCATTCTGATCACCGAAGACGACCCGTTCGCCCGCCGGCTGCTGGCGCGGTGCTTCGAGAACGAGGGCTATATCGTCGAGCAGGCGGCGAGCGGGCGCGAGATGCTGGAGCGGATCCAGCACCGGACCCCCGATCTGATCCTGCTGGACAAAGGACTGCCGGACGAGGACGGCCTCGTTCTGCTGCGGCAGCTGCGCGCCTTCTCTGTGATTCCGGTGGTCATGCTCAGCGCCCATGCCGATGACGCCGACCGGATCGCCGGCCTTGAGCTGGGGGCCGATGACTACGTCTCCAAGTTCTGGAAATCGGAGGAACTGGTCGCCCGGGTGAAAGCGGTCATCCGTCGCTGCCGGCCCGACGGGCGCGCCGAGCCGGGCCGCGCCGGCCGCTTCATCACCTTCGCCGGTTTCAGCCTCGATACGGAAGGGCACTCCCTGCGCGACGAGGCCGGCCACAGCATCCCGCTGACCGTCGCCGAGTTCCGGCTGCTCCGTGCGCTGGCGCAGGCAAAGGGGCGGACGCTGTCGCGCGGCCAGCTGCTGGACGCCCTCGGCCACGGCGCCGATGCGCCCAACGACCGTACCATCGACGTGCTGATCAGCCGCCTGCGCGGCAAGCTCGGCGATGGCGCGCGCCGGCCGGCGATCCCGGGCGCGGCTGAGGGACCGCGGATCATCCGCACGGTGGCGAACGTCGGCTATCAGATGGCGGATTGCTGACGGCTGGGGCAACCGGCGGCGGGGCCGCTTCGGCGTCAGCGCAGCGGCCGACGATGGCAGCGCGCGTTTCGGCAAGGCAACCCGCGAGCGCAGCGGTCATGCCGTCGATCCGCTGCCACGCGCCGGTGTCAGCGGCGGCGTCGATGTGGGCGAACAGCCGGCCGAGGCGGACGGCGCCGATGGCGGCGCTGCTTCCGGCCAGACGGTGGGCGGTGCGCTGCAGCCGCGCCGCGTCGCGCTCGTGCGCCGCGGCGCTCACCACGGCGATCGCCGCTGCCGCCTGATCGACGAACTCCGCCAGCATCTGCCGGGCGGGCGCATCGAGGGCGCCGAACGCCTGGACGAGATTGCCGGCATCGAAGACGGGCTCGTCGGCGGCTGCCGCAGCATCCGCCGGCGATGGCGCGGCCGCCGCAACCGGGACGCTGGCGTCGGCGGCGGCGATGCCGAGGCGGGCCAGCGCTGCCGGCAGGTCCGGCAGCTTCAGCGGCTTCAGCAGCACGAGGTTCATGCCGGCGGCAAGGCACGCCTCGAGCGAGCCGGGGCGGGCGTCGGCGGTCAGCCCGATGATCGGCAGGCCGCGGAAGCGCGCATCGGCGCGCAGCCGCCGGGCGAGCGCGATGCCATCGCTCGCGCTGGCCATCTGCAGGTCGGTGATCAGCAGCCGCGCCGGCTGGCGCTGCAGGCTGTCCCAGGCTTCTTCGCCGCTGGCGCACAGGCGCGCCGCAAGGCCGAGGGTGCCGAGCTGGCCCTCGATCAGGATGCGGTTGAGCGGATCGTCCTCGGCGACCACGACGTCGGCAGCATCCGGCCCGGCAGCAGCGGGTGCCGGGGTCTTGGCAGCACTTCCGCGCAGCGGGGCGGCCGGCAGGTCGGCCAGGCCGGGCAGGGGGGCGGTGGCGTCGCTCGCACTGACGGGGGCGAGGGGGACCGGCAGCCGGATGGTGAAGGTCGAGCCGGCGCCGGGCCGGCTCTGCAGGGTGATCGTCCCGCCCATCAGCCCGGCGAGATGGCGGACGATGGCAAGGCCGAGGCCGCTGCCGCCGAAGCGGCGGGCGGTCGTCGCCTCGGCCTGCCGGAACGGCTGGAACAGCGCCGCCTGCGCCGCCTCGGCGATGCCGATGCCGCTGTCCTCGACGCGCAACACCAGCATCGCCTCGCCGCCGGCGCCGGCCTCGGCGTCGAGCCGGACGCGGATGAAGCCGCGCTCGGTGAACTTGATGGCGTTGCCGAGCAGGTTCCACAGCATCTGGCAGAGGCGCAGCGGATC
>JBDHSN010000082.1:0-13649 GCA_039808105.1 Rhodospirillales bacterium | reverse complement strand
GCGGTGCTGCGCCGGCTGCGGCAGTGGCTCGACGGCCACTATGGCGACCGGATGTTCCTCGCCGAGGCCAACCAGTGGCCGGAGGACGTGCGGCCCTACTTCGGCGACGGCGACGAGTGCCACATGGCGTTCCACTTCCCGCTGATGCCGCGCATCTACATGGCGCTGGCGCGCGAGGACCGCTATCCGATCACCGACATCATGCGGCAGACGCCGGACATCCCCGACAACTGCCAGTGGGCGATCTTCCTGCGCAACCACGACGAGCTGACGCTGGAGATGGTCACCGACCGCGAGCGCGACTACCTCTGGCAGTTCTACGCCGCCGACGCCCGCGCCCGCATCAACCTCGGCATCCGCCGCCGGCTGGCGCCGCTGCTCGGCGGCGACCGGCGCAAGATCGAGCTGCTCAACAGCCTGCTGATGAGCATGCCGGGGACGCCGATCGTCTACTACGGCGACGAGATCGGCATGGGCGACAACATCTTTCTCGGCGATCGCAATGGCGTGCGCACGCCAATGCAGTGGTCGCCGGACCGCAACGGCGGCTTCTCCCGCGCCGACCCCGAGCAGCTCTACCTGCCGCCGATCATGGACAGCATCTACGGCTACGAGGCGGTCAACGTCGAGGCGCAGCTGCGCCAGCCGGCCTCGCTGCTCAATTGGATGCGCCGGCTGATTGCCGCCCGCAAGCGCCACCCGGCGCTCGGCCGCGGCGAGCTGACCTTCCTTTACCCGCGCAACCGCAAGGTGCTGGCGTACCTGCGCAGCGACGGCAACGAGACCATGCTGTGCGTCGCCAACATGAGCGCGGCACCGCAGGCGGCGGAGCTCGACCTCTCGCAGCTGAAGGGGCGGGTGCCGGTGGAGCTGCTGGGGCAGAGCGCCTTTCCGCCGATCGGCGGCCTGCCGTACTTCATCACTCTGCCGGGCTACGGCTTCTACTGGTTCCTGCTCGCCGAGGAGGCCGAGGCGCCGAAGTGGCACGAGCCCTACGTGCAGCCGCTGCCGGAATTCCGCACCATGGTGCTGACCCGCGGCTGGGACAGCGTCGGCGGCGCCAACGCGCTGCTGCTGCAGCAATCGATCCTGCCGGGCTACCTCGCCAACCAGCGCTGGTTTGCCGCCAAGGGGCGGACGATCGAGCGCGTCTCGCTGGCCGATTCGGCCGTGCTGCCGGGGGACGGCGACGACTTCCTGCTGATGACCTTGGAGGTATCGCTCGACGGCAGCGAGGTGCAGCGCTACCTGCTGCCGCTGGCGATCGCCTGGGAGACCGCCAATGACGACCCGTTCGACCGATTGCAGTCATTCACCCTGGCCCGCGCCCGCACCGGCGGGCGCATCGGTGCCATCCACGACGCCGTCCTTGCGCCCGGCTTCGCCCGGGCGGCGGCGGCGGCGGTGCGCGACGGCCTGAGCCTTCCGACCCGTGCCGGCGGCAAGCTGGTGTTCCGGCCGACCGGCGCCTTCCCGCAGGAGCTGCCGCTGGCCGACATCGCCGTCGACCGGCTTGGCGGCGAGCAGAGCAATACCTCGCTGCTGCTCGGCAAGGACATCATCCTCAAAACCCTGCGCCGGCTGGCGCCGGGCATTCACCCGGAGGTGGAGATCGGCCGCTTCCTCACCGAGATCGCCCACTTTCCCAATACCCCGCCGCTGTTCGGCTCGGTCGAGATGCGCGACGGCGACGGA
This sequence comes from Rhodospirillales bacterium, assembly GCA_039808105.1. Classification (GTDB taxonomy): domain Bacteria; phylum Pseudomonadota; class Alphaproteobacteria; order Rhodospirillales; family Defluviicoccaceae; genus Defluviicoccus. The sequence goes on along the minus strand of JBDHSN010000082.1, from coordinate 11,954 downwards.
ACCCCCACCGCGCTGCTCATCCTGCAGGGGTTCGTTCGCAACCAGGGTGATGGCTGGGCCTTCACCCTCGATCACCTCGACCGCCTGCTCGGCCAGCTGGAGTTTTTGCCGAGCGGCGTCGAGGCCGAGCCGACCGAGCTCTACGAGGTGTTCCTGGGGATGGCCGAGACGCTGGGCCGCCGCGTCGCCGAGCTGCACCAGGCTTTCGCCCTGCCGGTTGAGGATCCGGCCTTCCATCCCGAGCCGGCCGGCGCCGCCGATGCGACGGCGTGGGGCGAAGCGGTGCTGCGCCAGGCGGACGCCGCGCACGCAGCGCTGCAGCGGGTGCTCGACGGCGATCTCGACGAGGAGGCAAAGGCCAGCGTCCGCTCGCTGCTCGGCCGCTGGCAGCGCATCCAGGCGGCGGCAGAAGCCGTGCGCGGGCGGGACTTCGGGGTCGTCAAGACGCGCGTCCATGGCGACCTGCACCTCGGCCAGGTCGTCGTGGTGCGCGATGACTTCAACATCATCGACTTTGAAGGCGAGCCGCTCCGCTCGATGGAGGAGCGCCGCGCCAAGACCTCACCGCTCAAGGACGTCGCCGGCATGATCCGGTCGTTCGATTATGCGGTCTCGGCCGCCGTGCACCGCCGGCGGGAGGTACGGCCGGGCGGTGGCGAGATGCTGCGGCGGGCGCTGACTCAGTGGCGCGCCTTGGTGGTCGATGGTTTTCTCGCCGGCTACCGGGCGGCCAGCGCCGGCTGTGCCTCCGTTCCGACCGATGACGCCGCGTTCAACTCGCTGCTCGACCTGTTCGTCCTGGAGAAGGTGCTCTACGAGATCTGCTACGAAGCCGCCAACCGCCCCGACTGGCTGTCAATCCCGGTGAAGGGAGCGCTTGCGGTGCTGGACGGGGGTGCTCGCGATCCCGGCGGCAGCGAGGGCCACGGTGCGCCGGGACCGATTCCCGCCGCCGATCACCGGCCGATCCTTTAGGAGGGCAGAGGCGGGGGCGGGGGCCGGCGTGCTGTCGTGCGCCCGCCGGCCGGGGGTCAGGCGACCCGCTCGCAGCGGGTCGCTGTGGCGAGAAGCCCGGAGGGTCGGACGAGCCCTTCGGCCCGCGACAGGGCGCCGGCTACCAGCGCCAGCGCCAGGAAGCGACGCGGGTCAACGGGCCCCGGCAGCCGCAGGCGCTGCGCCGGCTCGGCGGCGAAGCCGAAACGGCTGTAGTACGGCGCATCGCCGACCAGGATGACGGCGCGGTGGCCGAGAGCGCTCGCGGCAGCGAGGCCGCGGCGGATCATCCGGCCGCCGAGGCCCTTGTTCCGCTGCGCATCGTCCACCGCTACCGGCCCCAGCAGCAGCGCATCGACGGCACCCAGCCGGACGTTCCAGAAGCGCAAGGTGCCGACCAGCTTCCCGGTCTCGCCCGGGGCAGCGTCGTCGATCGCGGCAAAGCTGAGCCCCGCCGCCGGTATGCGCCCTTCGCGCAGCCGCTCCGCCGTCTTCTGCCGCCGTGCCGGGCCGAAGGCGCGGTCAAGGAGCACTTCCCGTGCCGGCACCGCCGTAGCCGGCTCCGGTCCGATCCAGATCATCTCTCGATATCCCCTGACGAGCTGCCGCGTCAGATGCAATAGCAGCGCAGCGGCTCAAAGCCATTGAACGCCACTGACGCATATGTAGAGGTATATGCGCCGGTGGCGCGAATCTGCAACTTGTCGCCGATCGAGAGATCCACCGGCAGCCGGTAATCCGCCTTCTCGTAGAGGACGTCGGCGGAATCGCAGGTCGGCCCGGCGAGGATCACCCGCTCGGCGCGACCTCGTCGCGGGCTCTTGATCGGGTACTGAATCGCCTCGCCCTCGGTCTCGGCGAGGCCGCCGAACTTGCCGATGTCGAGGAACACCCAGCGGCGGGCATCGTTCGCCGACTTCTTGGCGATCAGCACCACTTCCGTCTCGATGATGCCGGCGTTGCCGACCATCTGCCGCCCCGGCTCGACGATGACGTCGGGAAGGCGGTTGCCGAAGTGGCGGGCGATCGAGCGGCGGATGCAGGCGCCGTAGCGGCACAGCGTCGGGATGTCGCGGCGGTAGCGCGCCGGGAAGCCGCCGCCGATGTTGAGCATGCCAAGCTCGATGCCGTCGTCCTCCAGCGCCCGGAACAGCGCCGCCGCCTCGCCGACCGCCGAATCCCACTGGTGCGGATCGCGCTGCTGCGAGCCGACGTGGAAGGAGATGCCCCATGGCACGACGCCCAGCGCCGCCGCGTCGCGCAGCAGCTCCCGCGCCATCTCCGGAGCGCAGCCGAACTTGCGCGACAGCGGCCACTCGGCGCCTTCGCCGGAGGTGAGGATGCGGCAGAAGACGCGGCTGCCGGGCGCGACCGCGGCGATCTTCTCCAGCTCGGCGTGGCTGTCGAAGGCGAACAGACGCACGCCGCGGGCATAGGCGGCGGCGATGTCGCTGCGCTTCTTGATGGTGTTGCCGAAGGAGATGCGCGAGGCATCCGCGCCGGCGTCCAGAACCATGTCGATCTCGTTGAGGCTGGCGGTATCGAACGAGGAGCCGAGGCCGACCAGCAGGTCGAGGATCTCGCGAGCCGGGTTCGCCTTCACCGCGTAGTAGATCGCGGCGTCCGGCACGGCTTGTCGCAGCTTGCGGTAGTTGGCGGCAACGACGTCGAGATCGACGACGAGGCAGGGGGTCGCGGGCTGCTGATCGGCGAGAAAGCGGTTGATCTTGCGGGTCATCGGCGGGCGTCCTCTTGGCTCAGGGCTCGCTACAGCACGCGAAAGTTCTTGAACTGCCAGGGGCAGGCGGGATCGACGCTCTCCGGGAAGAGCACGCCGCGGCCCTCCAGCGGCGTCCAGTCGGAGTAGGCGCCGACGACGTCGCCGAGGTAGGGGCCGGCGATCTGCAGGCAGCGGACGTGGTCCATGTCGTCCGGCTCGACGAGGCCGGCGCGCGGATTCTCGATTCCCCAGATCATTCCGGCGAGCACCGCCGCGGTCACCTGCAGCGAGGTGGCGTTGTTGTAGGGAACGAGGGCGCGCGCCTGCGCGACGCTGAGCCGCGAGCCGAACCAGTAGGCGCCCTTGGCATGCCCCATCAGCAGCACCCCGAGCTCGTCGATGCCGGCGGTGATCTCGTCCATCATCAGCCGCTTTTCCGGCTGCAGCTGCCAGCCCTTGCCGGCGAGCTCGTGCAGCGACAGCACGGCGTCGTCGCACGGGTGGTAGGCGTAGTGCACCGTCGGCCGGTATTCGACGCCGTGGCCGTTGGCGACGGTGAAGTAGTCGGCGATGGAGATCGACTCGTTGTGGGTGACGAGGAAGCCGTGGAACGGTCCCTCCAGCGGCGTCCAGGTGCGCACCCGGGTGCCGGCACCGGGGCGCTCCAGGTAGATGGCGGCGCCGCTGCCGAAGTCGTGGATGCGGCCATCCTCCGGGAAGTGGCGCTCGTGGGTACCCCAGCCGAGCTCCGCCGGCTGGCATCCCTCGCCGACGAAGCCGTCGATCGACCAGGTGTTGACGAATTCGCCGACGCGCTTGGCGACGTTGGCTACCTGGGTGTCGCGCTCGGCGATGTGGATCACCTTGATCCCGAGCCGGCTTGCCAGCGCCGCCCAGGCGGCGCGCGAGGCGGGCATCGGCGATGCGTCGCCGGTATCGCGGGCGATATCCAGCAGCGCCTGCTTGACGAAATGCGAGACGAGACCCGGGTTGGCGCCGTGGGTGAGCACCGCCGTCGGTCCGCCGGAGTAGGTCTGGCGCAGGGCGATGGCGCTCTCGCGCAGGGCATAGTTGGAGCGCTGCGAGGGGGTCAGCGACGGATCGGTATAGCCGCCCGCCCACGGCTCGATGCAGGTATCGAGGTAGAGGGCGCCGCGCTCCTGGGCGAAGGCGATCAGCGCCACCGAGGAGACGTCCACCGACAGGTTGAGCAGGAAGTCGCCGGCGCCGACCAGCGGTTCCAGCACGGTGCGGTAGTTGTCGCGGGTCAGCGGTGCGATGACGAAGCGGATGCCGTAGCTCTCCGCCTCGGCGCGGCCGCGCTCCTCGGCGGTGACGACGACGATGCGCGACGCATCGAGGTCGATGTGGCGCAGGATCAGCGGCAGGACGCCCTGGCCGATGCTGCCGAAGCCGACAATCACAAGGTTGCCGGGAAGGCGGGTGTACTTCATGGCGTGATACCCTCGTCTTCGCGGGTGGTCAGGCGGCCGCGTGGCCGGGTGTCGCGAGCAGCGGCGGATCGCAGACGTCCACCAGCCGCGCGCGGTCGAAGCCGTTGAAGGCGGTGCGCAGCGCCGCACCGTAGGCGCCAAGCTGGCCGATCTCGATCCAGTCGCCCTCGCCGGTATCGGCGGGCAGCAGGAACGGCCCGGCCATCCGGTCGGCGGAATCGCAGGTCGGACCGAACAGGCGGAAGGGCTGGTGCGGCGCCGTGCTGTCGGCCGAACCGGGGCGGATCAGCCGCGCCGGGAAGCGGAAGCCGGGCGCGCCGGCATCGGACAGGCTGCCGTAGACGCCGTCGTTGATGTAGAGGGCGTCGTCGCGGCGGTGCTGGACCTGGACGACCACCGAGGTGCCGGCAGCAGCCAGCGCCCGCCCCGGTTCGGCCCACAGCTCGACATCGCCGAGGCCAAGGCGGTCGCGCGCCTCGGCGATGGCGGCCATGTACGCCGGCAGCGGCGGCGGCGTGATCTCCGGGTAGCTGACCGGGAAGCCGCCGCCGACGTCGAGAACTTCGACGGGAACGCCGGCGGCGGCGATCACCTGCGCTGCCAGCGTCATCGCCTCGGCATAGGCGCACGGCCGCAGGCACTGCGAGCCGACGTGGAACGACAGGCCCAGCCGCTCGGCATGCGGCCGTGCCGCCGCCAGCAGTTCCGCCGCCGCGTCTGCCTGCGCGCCGAACTTGCCGGTGAGATCGTAGGCGCCGGCATTGCGCACCGCGAGGCGCACGAACAGGCCGAGGCCGGGCGCGGCAGCGCCGGTCGCCGCCAGGATCTTGGCCAGCTCCTCGTGGCTGTCGAGGACGAAGTCGCGGACGCCGAAGTCGCCATGGGCGGTGCGGATGGCGCTGCGCGGCTTGATCGGATGCATGTAGTGGATCGAGGCCGCCGGGAACATCTGGCGGACCAGCGCCACCTCGGCAGGCGAGGCGCAGTCAAAGCGGCGCACGCCGCCGGCCCACAGCGCCCGCAGCACGCGCGGCTCCGGATTGCACTTCACTGCATAAAGCACTGACCCCGGAAAACCGGCGACGAAACCGCGGGCGGCAGCAGCAATGACGTCCGGCCGCAGGCAGTGCAGCGGCTCGTCCGGCCGCTCGGCAGCGACCACCGCATCGACGGTGGGAAGGGAAGGCGGTGCATCGAAGCGGCGTCGCACCGGCGACACCGCTGACCTCGTGATCAGCATGTTCATTTCGTAAAGCCCCCAGCGCCGCCAAGCGCCGACGCAGACTCTGTCGACTCCAGAGGTTCGCCGGCTGGACATGCCAGAAGGCGGCCTCCAACGACGAAGACCCGTTGCCCTTATCGTGAGAGCTGCGTCTGTCGCGCAGCCCCTTTATTGGATTTTAGGGAAGAACGCTGAAAGCGGGTGTCGCCCCGCGCCGCACTGCGACCATATCCACCTCCTCTTCAGAGCACCGGCCCACGGCCGACCGGCTCGACCAAAAAGGACGCGTTACGTCGTTGCTCAGCCCATCAGGCAAACGGCACGTGCGATTTGCGTCTGAGCGCGGATATACGCGTTTCTAGCAGCGACGCAAGCGTTTTTTCGGCAGCCAGGGAATTCCCTCGCCGACGGCGCGACGGTGCGGCAATCGCAAGCCGCCGTTCACCCCGGACAACGGCGGCGGCGGGGCACTGTGGCAACCAGCCTCCACCCTGGCAAAAAACCGGTCGCCGCGGCTGGCTCATCTGGGGAGATAATGCGCAAGTGGTGATGTCTATTCAGAGGCGGACAGGCTAGTCTTCACCAGCGCAGTTCGCACGCCTGTGCGTAGAATGCCGCAATCCGCGCCCGGATGACCCAGGGTGACCATCACCGATCTGAGGCGAAGCTGCGGCCCTTACTCTTGCGAGCATTGCGAACCTTGTGTTCGCCTGGGTTAAGATGGGATTTGGATAGGGAGCAGTTATGCAGCAAAAGGGGTTCACGAGCCGCGTTGCCAAGCGGCTGGATTTCCGCCACTCGCTGAGCCTAGCCTTCAGCGTGACGGCAGCGCTGGCCGCCGGCTGGCTGGGGCAGGGCAACGTGGCCGCCGCCGGCGAACTGGACCGGATCGTCGTCAGCGGCGGCAAGACGGTTGCGGCGGCTCAGGCGCCCAAGAGCGTGGCGGCGTTCCGGGGCCGCGCGGAACTGGCGACCGAGAGCGCTCCGGCCGATCAGCTAGCGGAGTTCCGGGCGGTTGGCGAGTCGGCGCAGGATATGGCGCGGCTGCTCGCTCTGCAGACCGTCGGCGCCGGCAAGGGGCAGGAGTCGATCATCGGCCCGGACAGCCGCGTCCGGGTCACGCCGACCACCACCTTCCCGGCGCGGGCGACGGTGCTGATCACCTTCAGCCTCGGCCGCTGCACCGGCTGGTTGATCGGGCCGAATACGGTGATCACCGCCGGCCACTGCGTGCATCCCGGCAGCGGCGGCCCGTTCTACCCGGTGGGCAGCTACCGCATCTACCCGGGCCGCAACGGCGGCGGGAGCCCCTACGGGTCCTGCACGGCCCGGTGGCTGGCGAGCGTCCAGGGCTGGACCACCACCGGCGACGACCGCTACGACTACGGTGCCATCAAGCTGAACTGCTCCATCGGCAACACCGTCGGCTGGTACGGCTATTTCGTGCAGGCTGGCTCGCTCAACGGCCTGCCGACCAACATCAACGGCTACCCCGGCGACAAGCCGCTGACGCAGTGGCGGTCCTCGGACAAGGTGCGGGCCACCCAGGCGCAGCGGGTGTTCTACCAGAACGATACCGTCGGCGGGATGAGCGGCTCCCCGGTGTGGTACAACCGGACCGGCTGCGGCGCCTGCGCCATGGCTGTGCATGCCTACGGCGTCTACGGCTCACCGCCGTTCAGCAACAACAACCACGGCACCCGCATCACCCAGGCGGTGGCCAACAACCTGACGGCGTGGAAGAACGCGCCGTAGCATGGCTTGACGGAACCTTGCGGGCCGGCCCTGTCCGGGCCGGCCCCGCTATCAGGGCGCACCGGGCATGATGCCACTGAGAACGATGCTGCTGGCAACGGCCGCCGCTGTGATTGCCGCGGGTGTCTGGGCAGCAGGACCGATGACCGATCGTGACGACCTGCCGGTCGAAAGCACCCAGCCGGAGGATACGGCACCGCTTGCCGAGGGGGTGGCCGGCCGGGTCAGCCAGCCCGGCGGGCCCGCTGTCGCCGGGGCGGTGATCACCGCCACCTCGCTCGACCACCCGGCACGGCCGATCCCGGAGATCGCCATCCTGACCGACGACGACGGCCGCTTCGAATGGCCGCTGCGCCCCGGCAGCTATCGCCTCGCGGCGCTGCTGGGCGGCAGGGAGATCGCGACGGCGACGGCGACGGTGCACGCCAGGCGGGTCACGACCATCGAGATGATCGGCGGCCGGTAGCCGCAAGGCCGCGTCTCACCCGGCCTCCTGTCCTTCGCGAGCCTGCGCCAGCAGCGCCAGGTATTCCCAGACCAGCGTCGCCGCCGCCAGGGCGGTGACTTCGGCGACGTCGTAGGCGGGCGCGACCTCGACGACGTCCATGCCGGCGAAGGCGAGACCGCCGAGGCGACGCAGGATCGCCTGCGCCTGCCAGCTGGCCAGTCCGCCGATCTCCGGCGTGCCGGTGCCGGGGGCGAAGGCGGGATCCAGGGCATCGACGTCGAATGACAGGTACACCGGCCCGTCGCCGACGCAGGCGCGGATGCGCGCCGCCACGGCTGCCGGCCCGTCCTCGTGCACCGCCATTGCCGGCACGATGGTCACCCCCTTGCCGGTGGTCCAGTCGTAGACGCTGCGCTGCATCGGCGAGCGGATGCCGACCTGGACGGTGCGGCGCGGATCGATCAGCTTCTCGTTGATGGCGTGAAAAAATGGCGAGCCGTGGCCGTACGTCTGGCCGAAGCTGTCCGGCCAGGTATCGACATGGGCATCGAAGTGAATAAGCCCGACCGGGCCGAGCCGGCGCGACAGCGCGCGCAGCAGCGGCAGCGTCACCGAATGGTCGCCGCCGAGGGTGATCAGGTGGGAGAGCCCGTCGGCCTGACGGTCGATCAGCCGCAGGCTCGCCTGGATATCGCCGAGGGCGATGCGGAAGTCGCCGATGTCGGCCAGCGGCAGCCGGGTGGGATCGGTCCACGACGCCGGGTGGTCGCCGTCGAGCAGCATGCGGCTGGCGTGGCGGATGGCGAACGGGCCGAACCGGGCTCCCGGCCGGTTGGAGGTGCCGATGTCGAATGGCACGCCGGCGACGCAGATCGGCGCCTCGCGGTCCCGCCGGGCAAGGCCGAAGAAGCTGGGCGGGGTGGCAAAAGTGGGATGCATCGCGGGCCTCGGGCAGCAGCGGGTTTAATCTTGTGGATGGGTGAATGTGCGCTGCCGTGGCCGGCATGCAAGCGCCGTCCGCACCGGCGGCGCTAAACAAGCCGCAGCGCGAGACCGGTGAGGGCAGCCGCCGCCAGGGTCGGCAGCATGCCGGCCTTGAAGCGCAGCATCGCCAGCATGGCGGCGGTGGCAACCAGCAGCGCCCAGGGATCGAGTGTCGCGAAATCGGGAACGAAGAGGCGCAGCGGCCCGACGTGATGCGCGTCGACGGTGCCGAACAGCACGTGCAGGGCGAACCATAACGCGAGGTTGGCGATGACGCCGACGACAGCGGCGCTGACCGCCGCCAGCGCCGCATCGAGCCGCTGCCGGTGGCGCAGCCGCTCGATGAACGGAGCGCCGAGGAAGATCCACAGGAAGCAGGGCGCGAAGGTTACCCATGTCGCGAGCAGGCCGCCGAGCACGCCCGCTGTCAGTGGATCGAGGGGGCCGGGATGGCGGTAGGCCGCGAGAAACGCGACGAACTGCACCACCAGGATCAGCGGGCCCGGCGTCGTCTCGGCGAGGCCGAGGCCGGTCAGCATCTCGCCGGCGGCAAGCCAGCCGTAACGGTCGACCGCCTGCTGCGCCACATAGGAGAGCACCGCGTAGGCTCCGCCAAAGGTGACGATCGCCATCTTGCTGAAGAAGACGCCGATGTCGGTGAAGGTCGCGGCGGCGCCCGGCCATGTTGCCGCCATCAGCACCGGCGCCCACCACACGGCGAGACCGAGGACAAGGGTGCCCAGCCAGCGCACCGGGCCCGGAGGCGTTGCGCCAGGGATGCCGGCGTAGCCGAACAACTCCGCCGAGGGGCGGAACTCGTCAGGGTTGGCGAACAGAGGCGGCTGCAGATGACCGCCGGAGAAGCCGATGGCGGCGGCGGCAACGATGATCAGCGGAAACGGCAAGCCGAAAAAGAACAGTCCGGCGAAGGCGGCGCCGGCGATCGCCGGCAGCGCCCGGCCGGTCAGCGACCGGCGGGAGATGCGCACGACCGCCTCGACCACCACCGCCAGCACCGCGGCCTTTAGCCCCCAGAACACGCCGTCGACCAGCGGCATTGCAGCATAGCGGACGTAGACAATGCTGAGGCCCAGCATCACCAGTGCGCCCGGCAGCACGAACAGGATGCCGGCGCAAAGGCCACCGCCCGTGCGGTGCAACAGCCAGCCGAGGTAGACGGCGAGCTGCTGTGCCTCCGGCCCTGGCAGCAGCATGCAGTAGTTGAGCGCGTGCAGGAATCGCCGCTCGTCGATCCAGCGCTTCTCCTCGACGATGATGCGGTGCATCAGCGCGACCTGGCCGGCTGGGCCGCCGAATCCGAGGAGGCCGAGCTTCAACCAGATGAGCAAGGCCTCGGTGAACGAGGGATATGCAGCCGGTGCAGACGGATTCGTCCGCGCGGTACTGTCAAACCGACCCATTGGCTTCTCTCCGCAAGAGAAGGCTTCAGGGCAGAGCTTGGGTCGGGACGACCTTATGGCGCGGGGAGTCTGCCGTTCCCCACTTGGCTAAGTTAAGAACTTCGAATCGCGGCTGTCAACCGGCGCCACTCCGTTATGATGGCCGCGCGCGTCAGGGCAGGGAGTGGACGGTGGACAGAGGGCGGCGGCAGGCGTTGTGGGCGATCCTCGCCGGGGGGGCGGCGGTGGTGGCGGCTGCGGGGTGTAGCTCGGGCGGCGGGCGGTCCGCGCCGATCCGTCCGCCGGGCGATGACGAGGAGGATGCCGTGGCTGATGCCGTCATCGATCCCGCTTCGGCCGGCCTGATCACCGGCACCGTCACCTACCGCCAGCGCATCGCCCTGCCCAAGGGAGCGATCGTCGTTGCCGAGCTGTTCGATATGTCCGATGCGGCGGCGCCGGCGCGCATCGCCCGCAGCCGTACGGTCGCCGACGGGCAGGTCCCCTTCCGTTTTCAGCTTTCCTACGATCGCAGCCGCATTGATCCCGGCCGCCCCTACGCCGTGCAGGCGCGCATCGTGGTCGATCGTGCCGCTTGGTTCGTGACCGACCGGCCGGTGCCGGTGCTCACCCAGGGCAATCCGTCGACGATGGCCCTTCTGCTGCGCCAGGCCTCTGTCCGCGAATAGAGAGACGCAAAACTGTTGATGCTGGAAAGCGCGTCGCTCCGACCTACCTTTAAGCCTTGTTACGCACCCGCCGTAAACAGGGGAAGAGCACAGGCGCCGGGTGATCGATCGAGCAATCCGCGTCGATGAGAGGCGAGCCCGGAAACCGGGCGTGAGCCTGCGAGTTGTCACAGGTGCTCCGCCATCCCGCGTAGCATGGGACGGCGGACAGATGACGTGCACGGCGGACGGGGTCTTCTTCTCGTCTTGATTTCAGCGACAACAAGGAGATAGCGAAGATGGGCATCTGGGACTTTGTCAAAGCGGCCGGAGAAAAACTGCTGGGTATCGGCGGTGCCGAAGCGGCGCCTCCCGCCAACGATCTGAAAGCAGCGGTTGCCAAGCTCGGCCTGCCGGTGGATGGCCTCGACGTCAAGGTTGATGGCGATAAGGTCTCCGTGTCCGGCAACGCCCCGAGCCAGGAGATCAAGGAGAAGATTATTCTGGCCTTGGGTAATGTCACCGGTGTTGCCAAGGTCGAAGACAACATTACGACCCCGGAGGGTGCCGCGGCAACCTTCTACACCGTCCAGAAAGGCGATACTCTTTCCGCCATTTCGAAGAAGCATTACGGCGATCCCAACAAGTACAATAAGATTTTTGAGGCCAACAAGCCGATGCTGACGCACCCTGACAAGATCTATCCCGGGCAGGTCCTTCGCATTCCTGCCGCGTAAGCAGGAGTACGGACGGCGGCGGCAGGCGCAACCGCGCTGCCGCTGACGGAGTTCGGGCGGCGAGGCCCGCCGCTGTCATCCGATTGACAGCCGGCCGGCTTCGCCACATCTCAATCGCGTGCCGGAAGTTAGCGGTGCTGCCGGCGGTGGCGGCGCCAGCAACCGGCAGCGGAGGTGGCCGGAACCGAGATGTCGAAGCGGGTATCGCAACTGGTGGGAGCGGGGCTGCTCATCCTGACCCTGGGCGTGGTGAGTTGCCAGACCCTGTTCTCTGGGACCTATGGCTTACCCCGGTCGGCGGTCATCGAACGGACGGCCAGGTGAGCGGCAGATGCTCGACGAAAGGCGGCTCCGCCGGCTGCGCGCCAAGTTCGACGGCCTGCTGATCTTTCTGTTGACTTGGCCGCTGCTGCTGAAGGCGGTGTTCTCGCTGTGGTCGGATGACGCCGGCATGCTGCTGGCCGCCGGCGGCGGTTGGCTGGTGTTCGTCCTTGGCGCGGTTTTGTTGCGGCGCGGCCGCTATGCCGAGATGCTGGAACGCGAACGGCCGCTGGGCTCGCGGCGTGGCCGCCG
>JBDHSN010000081.1:0-13719 GCA_039808105.1 Rhodospirillales bacterium | reverse complement strand
AAGGTGCTGGAGTATGCCGGCGGCAAGCCGGTGGTGTTCCGCACCCTCGATATCGGCGGCGACAAGATGATGCCGTCTTGGGACCATGGCAAGGAAGAGAACCCGGCCATGGGCTGGCGGGCGATCCGCGTCTCCTTCGACCGCCCCGCCCTCCTCCGCCAGCAGCTGCGGGCGCTGACCCAGGCGTCTGTCGGCCACGATCTCAGCGTCATGTTTCCGATGGTCGCCGAGGTGGAGGAGCTGCGTTACGGCCGGCAGTTGCTGCAGGACGAACTGGAGCGCGAGCGGGCCCTGCGCGGCGATGGACCGCGCACATTGCGGGTGGGCGCGATGCTGGAGGTGCCGGCGCTGCTCTGGCAGCTCGACCGGCTGGTGCAGGAGGTCGACTTCCTGTCGATCGGCACCAACGATCTGTTCCAGTTTCTATTCGCCAGCGACCGCGGCAACTACCGAATCTCGGAGCGTTACGATTCGCTCTCGCCGGTGTTGCTCAATGTCTTGCGTACCGTCATCGGGCATTGCCGCGACGCCGGCGTCCCGGTCAGTCTGTGCGGGGAAATGGCGGCGCGGCCGCTCGACGCCATGGCGCTGATCGGCATCGGCTTCCGCAGCCTGTCGGTGTCACCGCCCGCCGTCGGCGCCATTAAGATGATGATTCGTAGTCTTGATGTGGCAAATCTCGCCAGCTACCTCGACCTGCTCTGCGCCGGACCGCAGGCGAGCCTGCGCGAAAAGCTGAAGGCCTACGCCCAGGACCACGGCGTTCTCGTCTGACCTGACCCCCGAGTTGGGCGGTTGCATTCCCGCGTTGTCTTGCCAAGATGTGAGCGCAGGCCGCACTGCGGCCGGCAAGTTGCGCGAGTGGGAGGGCGGAACGGGGCGTTCAACGTTGGTCTGGCGCCAGAAATGACCGGGATGCAATCACCCGGTGCCAGCGAGACGGCACGGGCTATCGGACGCGAGGAACCGATGTGGGAAGGTCAGGTCGAACCGCAGGAGCCGGAGCGGGTTGGCGCTGTTCTGCAGCGGTCGCGTCTTAGCGCCGGTTTCGATCTCGCGGAAGCCTCCCAGTATCTGCATATCCGCCGCGGCTACCTTGAGGCGATCGAGGAGGGTCGCTTTGAGGCCCTGCCCGGGCCGGCCTACGCGGCGGGGTTCGTCCGTGCCTATGCCGGGTTTCTCGGCCTTGATGCCGGTGCGATGGTGGACCGGCTGCGTCGGGAGACGGGCATCGCGCCGAGGAGCGCTCTTCACTTCCCCGAACCGGTTTCCGACGGCAAGGCGCCGCGCGCCGGCATGCTGCTGATCGGTGCGGCGATCGCCCTGCTCGCCTATGGCGGCTGGTACATGACTTCGCTGCACGCGCCCGATGCCGGCAGGTTCGTCACCGAAAGCGAACGCGGGGCAGCGGCGCCTGACGCGGCCGCCGAGGCGGTTGTGCCGGCCGAGCCAGCGATCACGCTGGCGGCACCCGCTGGCATCGCCGGCGCTGCCGGAATGGCCGCCGACGGGCAAGAGGGCACCGGCGCCAGGGTCGCATCGAACGGCGGTCCGTCGGCCGCCTCCGCGACCACGGCACTGGCCGCCGAGCCGCCGCGCTTCGTCCTGCGCCCGGAAGGAAGGGCGCGCTGAGCGCAAGCGAAGCGCACCACGTGCATCACCGCCGTCTCGCTACCCGATGGTGCGGTTCGCAAAGCTCACCGCACCCTATGCCGGCCCGGTGCATCGTAGGGTGCTGCTGAGCGCAAGCGAAGCGCACCACATGCACCACCGCCGTCTCGCCACCCGAAGGTGCGGTTCGCAAAGCTCACCGCACCCTATGCCGGCCCGGTGCATCGTAGGGTGCTGCTGAGCGCAAGCGAAGCGCACCACGTGCACCACCGCCGTCTCGCCACCCGATGGTGCGGTTCGCGAGGCTCACCGCACCTGACGGCTTCGAGAACGCCGGGCTTCTGCTGCGGTGCGGCAGGAAGCGGTTGACCGTGGCAGAGCGGATGCGGCACAACAAGGATGCCGCCGCCATCGGCGTTGCGGACAGGTGCGCGCGAGTGGGGCGTGGCGCCGATGCACCCGCCGGAGCGGCGGGTTTGGACAAGTTCGAAGAGGTTGAGAGCGAGATGGGCCCGGCGGCACGTCGCAAGAGTATACCGGTTCGCGTTGGTCAGGTCCCCGTCGGCGGCAGCGCACCGATCGTCGTCCAGTCGATGACCAACACCGATACCGCCGATGTGGCATCGACGGTGGCGCAGGTGGAAGCGCTGGCACGGACCGGCTCGGAACTGGTGCGCATCACCGTCGATCGCGATGAGTCGGCCCGCGCCGTCCCACACATTCGCGACGCCCTCGCCGCGCGCGGCATCGATGTGCCGCTGATCGGCGACTTTCACTACATCGGCCACAAGCTGTTGACCGAGAATCCCGCCTGCGCCGAGGCGCTGGCGAAGTACCGGATCAACCCCGGCAACGTCGGCTTCCGCGAGAAGCGCGACCGGCAGTTTTCGACGATGATCGAGGTGGCGCTGAAGTACGCCAAGCCGGTCCGCATCGGGGTCAACTGGGGCAGCCTCGACCAGGAACTGCTGGTGCGGATGATGGACGAGAACTCCGCCTTGCCGGAGCCGCGCACCGCCGAGGCGGTGACCCAGGAAGCGATGGTGGTCTCCGCCATCGAGAGTGCCCGCCGCGCCGAGCGGCTCGGCCTCGGCGCCGACCGCATCATCCTGTCGTGCAAGGTCAGCGACGTGCAGAGCCTGATCGCTGTCTACAGCGCGCTCGCCGGCCGCTGCGCCTACGCCCTGCACCTCGGGCTGACCGAGGCCGGCATGGGCTCGAAGGGCATTGTCGCCTCGACGGCGGGGATGGCGGTGCTGCTGCAGCAGGGCATCGGCGATACCATCCGCGTCTCGCTGACGCCGCAGCCGGGCGGCGACCGTGCCCAGGAGGTGGTGGTCGCCCAGGAAATGCTGCAGGTGATGGGCCTGCGCACCTTCATGCCGCTGGTGACGGCCTGCCCGGGTTGCGGGCGGACCACCAGCACCTTCTTCCAGAAGCTGGCCGGCGACATTCAGGGACACATCCGCACCCGCATGCCGGAGTGGGCGCAGGAGTACGATGGCGTCGAGACGATGACCGTGGCGGTGATGGGCTGCATCGTCAACGGCCCCGGTGAGAGCAAACACGCCGACATCGGCATCAGCCTGCCGGGGACCGGCGAGGAGCCGGCGGCGCCGGTGTTCATCGACGGCAAGAAGGCGACGACCCTGCGCGGACCCGGCATTGCCGTCGAGTTCCAGGCGATCGTCGAGGACTACGTGCGCACCCGTTATCCCCGGCGCGACGGCGCGCCGGCCGGCAGTCCGGCGGTCGCGGCGCAGTAGACGAAGGCGGAGCCGGAATCATGGCGGCGGCGCGGACGGTTCGCGGCACCCGTGACCTGTTGCCGGAGGACAGCGCGCGGCTGCGGGCGGTCGAGGACACCGCTTGGCAGACGGCGCGACGCTTCGGCTACGGCGAGGTGGCAACGCCGATCTTCGAGTTCACCGAGGTCTTCGCCCGCACCCTCGGCGATACGTCCGACGTCGTCACCAAGGAGATGTACACCTTCAACGACCGCGGCGGCGACAGCCTGACGCTGCGGCCGGAGAACACCGCCGGCATCGTCCGCGCCTTCATCTCCAACAGCCTCGCTGCGCAGTTGCCGCAGCGCATCTTCTACCGCGGGCCGATGTTTCGCTACGAGCGGCCGCAGAAGGGCCGGCTGCGGCAATTCCACCAGGTCGGCGTCGAGCTGCTGGGCGCCGCCGATCCACTCGCCGACGTCGAGGTGATCAGCCTCGCCCATGAGTTCCTCTGCGCCCTCGGCCTCGCCGGAGCGATCACCCTGGAGCTGAACACGCTCGGCAGCAGCGATGCCCGCGCCGCCTACCGCAGCCGTCTGGTGGATTACCTGGAGGCCCATCGCGAGCGGCTGTCGCCGGACAGCCTTGAGCGGCTGGAACGCAACCCGCTGCGCATTCTCGATTCCAAGGATGCCGGCGACCGCGCGGTGATCGCCGAGGCGCCGATGCTGGCGGACTCGCTCGACGAGGCTTCCCGCGACTTCTTCGCCGCGGTCCGCGCCGGCCTCGACGAGCTGGGGATCCCGCATCAGATCAACCCGCGCCTGGTGCGCGGCCTCGATTATTATTGTCATACCACCTTCGAGTTCACCACCGAGCATCTCGGCGCGCAGGGCACGGTGCTGGCCGGCGGCCGCTATGACGGGCTGGTCGCGCAGATGGGTGGCCCGCCCACCCCCGGCACCGGTTGGGCCGCCGGCGTCGAGCGGCTGATGATGCTGAGCGGCGGTCCCGCGGCCGCATCGCGGCCGGTGGCGATGATCGCGCTGGGCCGCGAGCAGGCCGGCGCGGCGCTGCGGCTTGCCCGCCGGTTGAGGCAGGCCGGACACACCGTCCAGTTCGCCTTCGGATCCTCGCTCGGCAAGCAGATGAAGTGGGCCAACCGGATCGGCGCGCGGCTCGCGGTGATCGTCGGCACCGAGGAGGTGGCGCGGGAGGTGGCGACGGTTCGCGACATGGATGCCGGCGCCCAGGAACAGGTGGCGCTCGACCTGCTCGAGGAACGCCTCGCCCAGTCTGCCTGAGCGGCAATGGCGGCGGCGGCAGGTCGCCCGACAGCCCTCGTTGTCGGGGCCAACCAGCGTACCAGCTCGCTGGCGCTGCGCGACCGCCTCTATGTTGAAGAGGATGCACACGGGAACTTCCTCCACGCATTGCGGGCGGAAGGGGTTGACCAGGCTCTGCTCGTCTCCACCTGCGATCGCGTCGAGGTGCATGCCGTCCACGCCGATGCCGACGACGCCGCCCGCCGCATCGCCCGGGTGCTTGCCCGGCAAGGCAGCTACGAGCCGGGGGAGATCGATACCCAGCTCTATCTGCTGAGCGGCGAGGCCGCGCTGCGCCACATGTTCGCCGTCGCCGCCTCGCTGGAAAGCACGGTGATCGGCGAGCCGAACGTGCTCGGCCAGTTCAAGGCGAGCTGGCGGGCGGCCCACGCCGCCGGCGTGTGCGGCAGGGATCTCGATGCCTGTGTCCAGGCGGCGTTCGCGGCGGCGAAGCGGGTGCGCAGCGAAACCGCCATCGGCGAGGGGCCGGTCTCGGTGGTGGCCGCCGCCGTCGAGCTGGCGCGAACGGTGCACGGCGACCTCGCCCGGTGCAGCGCGGTGATGATCGGCACCGGCGAGATGGGCGAGATGCTGGCCGCCGGCCTGCGCGAGGCCGGGTTGGCGCGGCTGACCATCACCGACACCCGCCCGGCCCGCGCCGAGGTGGTGGCGCGGGTGCTGGAGTGCCATACCCTCGAAATCGGGGGGCTGGCGGAAGCGCTGCCCCAGGCCGATATTGTGGTGGGATGCCTCGGTGGGCGAGCGCCGGTGGTTAGTGCCGGGATGGCGCGCACGGCACTGCGGCTTCGTCGCAACCGGCCCATCGTTATCGTCGATACCGGCCTGCCGGGGGATATTGATCCGCTTGCCGATCGTCTGGAGGGCGTGTTTCTTTATACCCTCGACGATCTGGAGCGGGTGGCGCGGGCCGGCCGCAAGACGCGCGGCGAGGCGGTTGAGCAGGCGCGGCGGATCGTCGACGATGAGGTGGCGGCGTTCCTGCGTGAACGTGCCGAGCGGGCGGCAGTGCCGATGCTGGCACGGCTGCGCGCGCATTTCGAGCATGTGCGGATGCAGGCGCTTGTCGATGCCGGCGGCGATGCCGAGAAGGCGACGCGGCTGCTGGTCAACCGCCTGCTGCATGATCCGACCCGCCGGCTCCGCCAGATGGCGGGTGGGCAGGGCGGGGACGAGGCGGAGCTGGAACGCGCCGGCGATCTGCTCGCCCGGCTGTTCGGCATCCCCGGTGAAAGCGACGAAGAGACACGATGAGCCTCGACGAGAAGCTGCAACGCGTGACCGAACGGTTCGACGAACTCGGGGGGCTGCTTGCCCGCAGCGAGGCGCTGGTTCCGGCCGAGTTCGCCCGGCTGTCGAAGGAATACGCCGAGCTCTCGCCGGTGGTGGACGCGATCGGCCAGCTGCAGCGGGCGCGCGCCGAAACCGAGGAGATGGAGCAGCTCATCGCCGATGCCGGGACCGATCCCGAGATGCGGGAACTCGCGCGCGAGGAACTGGTGGCGCTGAAGCGCCGGCTGCCGGATCTGCAGGAGCAGCTGCAGCTGTTCCTGCTGCCGAAGGACGCGGCGGACGAGAAGAACGCCATACTGGAGGTGCGCGCCGGCACCGGCGGCGAGGAGGCGGCGCTGTTTGCCGCCGACCTGTTCCGCATGTACCAGCGATACGCCGAGCTGCGCGGCTGGCGGTTCGAGGTGATGTCGATCAGCGAGACCGGCATCGGCGGCTACAAGGAGGCGACCGCCGGCATCGCCGGCAACGGCGTGTTCGCCCGGCTGAAGTTCGAATCCGGCGTGCACCGGGTGCAGCGGGTGCCGGAGACCGAGGCGAGCGGCCGCATCCATACCTCGGCGGCGACGGTGGCGGTGCTGCCGGAAGCCGAGGACGTCGATGTCCACGTCGACGAGAAGGACCTGCGCATCGACGTGTTCCGCTCCAGCGGGCCGGGCGGCCAGTCGGTGAACACCACCGACAGCGCGGTGCGGATCACCCATCTGCCCACCGGCATCGTCGTCAGCCAGCAGGACGAGAAGTCGCAGCACAAGAACCGGGCGAAGGCGATGAAGATTCTGCGCGCCCGCCTCTATGACCTGGAGCGTTCGCGCGTCGCCGCCGAGCGGGCGGCCGAGCGCAAGAGCCAGGTCGGCAGCGGCGACCGCTCCGAGCGAATCCGCACCTACAATTTCCCGCAGACGCGGGTCACCGACCACCGTGTCAACCTGACCCTGCACAAGCTCGACCGGGTGCTGGACGGCGAACTGGACGAGGTGGTGGATGCGCTGATCGCCGACGACCAGGCCAACCGGCTGGCCGAGGCGGTATGAGTCCCGGGGCGAGCATCGGCGAGGTGCTGACGGCCGCTCGCCGGACGCTCGCCGCGGCGGGGATCGCGCAGCCGGGACTGGAGGCGCGGCTGCTGCTGGCGGACACGCTGGGCTGCGAGGTGGCGGTATTGATCGGCTATCCCGAGCGGCGGCTGGACCCGGCTGCCGCCGCGGCGATGACGCAGCGGGTGGCGCGGCGACGGCGTCGCGAGCCGCTCGCCTACATCCTCGGCCGCCGCGAGTTCTGGTCACTTTCGTTGCGCATCGATGCGTGCACGCTGGTGCCGCGGCCGGATTCCGAAACGCTCATCGAGGCGGCGCTGGCGCATGCCGCCGGGCGCCGCGGCCTGCGCGTCCTCGACCTCGGTACCGGCAGCGGCTGTCTGCTGCTGGCACTGCTGGCGGAACTGCCTGATGCAAGGGGGATTGGTGTCGATATCAGTGAAGCGGCGCTGGGCGTGGCCGGGGCCAACGCTGAAGGTTTGGCGCTGGACGGCCGGGCCGCCTTCGTGTGCGGTGACTGGGCGGACGCGGTCGCCGGGGTTTTCGACATCGTCGTCAGCAATCCGCCCTACATCGCCGACGATGAATGGGCGATGCTCGAGGAGGATGTCCGCGGCTTCGAGCCGGCGCTCGCCCTGCGGGGCGGGGCCGACGGTCTCGATGCCTACCGGAGGATCGTGCCGACGTTGCCGCGGCTGCTGGCATCGCACGGCCGGGCTTTCGTCGAGACCGGCGGTGCCGCTGCCGCCGGGCTGCCGCAAATGGTCGTGGACAGCGGCATGCAAGTCGTTGGAATGAGGCATGATCTGGAAGGACGCAGACGGTGCCTGGAAATAGCTGGGTCAGCGCTGGACGGAGCCAAGAATTTTCTTGGAAACCAATTGGTTCCCGTCTAGGTTCATCTTTGTGGCGAACGCGCCACGGGTATTGCGCCTAGCGGCGCCGCTGATCAGCACCCTACCGGGCCGCCTTGGGTTAAGCCGACGAACGGTTTGCCTTCGAGCGCGGCTTGGTGCCAAACAAAATCGGCAGTGAAAAAATGGTCGGCCCACACAATTCATCAGGTGCAATGAAACACAACGCCAACGCTCGGCGCGGGCGTAATCGTGGCAATGGCAAGCGGCACATCCCGCTTCGCAACCAGACCTTCGAGAGCAGCGGTCCGGACGGCAAGATCCGCGGAACGGCGCAGCAGGTGCTGGACCGCTACCTCGCTCTCGGTCGCGATGCCTACTCGGCCGGCGATCCCATCGCGGCGGAAGCCTTCTACCAGCACGCCGAGCACTACCATCGGATGTTGCGGGCGGAAGCCGGCGACGATCGCGGGCCGCGGCCGCGTTCCGAGGCCACGCCGGAGTCACCGCAACCGGAGGACAATGCCGCCGATCAGGTCGGTGGCGACGCCGTCGAAGAAGGCAGCGGCCGGATTCCGGCCTAACCCCTGCGCACCCGCAAGACCGATGCGGCGGCGGAGCTCAGTCTGAGCCGCCGCCCGGCGGGATGAGCGGATCGCCGACGGCGACATCACCGGCGCCGATCACCGTCGCGAAGACACCGCACGCGGCGTGGCCGAAGCCGGCCATCAGGCTGCGGGCAATATGCTGGTCACGAATGCCGGTGCCGGGTTCGACATCGGCGGCAGCCGTGGGCGTGACCCGCTCCTTCACCAGCAGCCGGGCGCTGCCGACGACAATTTCCTGGCCGACCCAGCCGAATTCCTCCCAGGGTGCGGTTCCCGCCACGTAGAGGCTGGCGCGCAGGCGCAGCGGATCAACCGGAGCGCCGACCACGCGCTCGAGGTCGGTGACGCTGGCCAGTCCGACGATCGACAGGCCCGGCTCGGACTGATCCGAGAGCCGCGGGCCGGCCACCGAGCCGATCAGGTGCGGCGGCGCCGGCAGTTCGTGCTTCAGGTAGGCGCGGAAGAATTCCTCGATCATTGCCCGGCCGATCGGCGTGGCGAGGTTGCCCTGGGTTACCTTGCGGCCCTTGCGATAGAGCGCGAGCACGCCGGTGGCGGCCTCATAGCGGGCGTCCACCGCCGCCAGCCGCTCGTGGCGCGCCAGCGTCACGAAATGGCTCTCCGAAACCCATTCGGAGGGGACGGCATCCACCACCGCGCTTGCCGGCGCCAGCGCGAAGACGCGGTCCAGCGGCAGCCCGTGCCCCGGCTGCAGGGTGGTCGCGGTGAGCGCTTCCGCGTTCAATCCCTTGACCGGGTAGCGATAAATCCGGGCGACGACGGGTGCCATGGCGGCGGACGCTGGCAGTGCCGATGCGCCCTGTCAACCCTCGAAAAGGCCGGTGTCGTCAGCTCGTGATGTGACCGGAGTTTGTAGCGAGTGAGCTGTCCGGTTGGGAATCGCTCCAGGCAGGGGAAGTCGGGGGCGGTGCGGCCGCAGCCCGGACTCACCCGGGATGCGGCCGCGGTGGGGCTCAGCGGTGCAGCTTCAGGATGAAGACATCTTCTTCTCCGCGGTGGGGACCGCCGAAGGCGCCCGTCGTCTGACCGTTGATCACCGGGTTGCCGTCGGGTCCGACGGCCACGCCGTCCACGTCTTCCGCCGACGCGGTGCCGAACTGCCGCTTCCACAGCAGCTTGCCGGCAGGGCTGTACTTGGCGGCGAAGACGTCGGTTTCGCCGTGGTAGAAGCCGCCGAGCGCCCCTTCGGTGGAGCCGGCGATGACGATGTTGCCGGCGCCGTCCGTCGCGAGCCAGCCGGCCTTGTCGTCGGCGGGGGTTCCGATCTGGTGCTTCCACAGCAGCCGCCCGGCGTTGTCGAACTTCGCGGTGAACACATCCGTGCCGCCCCGGTACGAGCCGCCGAAGGGGCCATCGGTGGCGCCGGTCACCAGGATGCTTCCGGCAGGATCGACCGCGGCCGCGCCCGCCCAGTTGAACCTCCCGGCGCCGAAGTGGCGCTCCCACAGCAGCCGCCCGTCGCGGCTGAACTTAACGAGAAAAACGAGCTGAAACGGCAGGGTTGGCGATCCGTCGGTATACGCCTCACCGGCGATGACGATGCTGCCCTCAGCGTCGGCGGCTACCGAATAGCCGGTCATGTATTCATGAAAATGATCCAGAGATCTTTTCACCAGAGCAGACCATAGCAGATCACCTTCCGAACTGTATTTGTTGATGAAGATGTCTGCCGGGCAGCATGCGTTGTTCTCGCCGTCCGCGCCGATCACGATGATGTCATCGTCCGCGTCGGTCGTGACGCTGCTCGGACGGAAATCACCGAGAGGCCGGGTCCATAGCGTCGCGCCGGTCGCACTGTACTTGCTGACACCAGGATCACCACGGGAGACGCTCACGAGGTTGCCCTGCCCGTCCATCGTCGCTGCGTCCCAACGGTGGCCACTCGTGTTGCGGGTCGCCAGCCGTTGCCCGGACGGGCTGTACTTTGTGACAACGCCATTTCTCCAAAGCGAGATGACGAAGATGTTGTTGCCGGCGTCGATCGCAGCGATCCTGCCGGTGTCGCGACCACTGGTGCCGGACTGGCGCTTCCAGATCAGGCTGCCCGGTGCCGCACAGTCGGGAGTGGCCGCTTGCGCGTTCACCAGTTCCGCCGCCTGCAATTGACCGGCACCAATCAGACAACCAGCAATGGCCAAGCTGGCGATAGCCCCAAATAAGGTGTATCGCATCATCTTTTCCTCACCACCATGCGCTACCGCGGCAGTTCAGCGGAAAGAAGTTCTGCCGCCTGGCGCTGCCGCCCCCTTTATGGGGCGAGTCATAATTCTCTGCTGCACGCGGCCTGGGGGTGTAAGGCGTTCGCAACGGAACTGCCCTGCTGTTTTTGCGTACGTCCGCGCTCCTGCCGCCAAGGTTCAGCACCGGCGGTCGCGTGTGGTATGCGAGGCGGCGTTCGAATGCACCCGATCCGGAGCAGAGGGAGCACGCCGCCACCGGAGCGGACGGGCGAGCGCGACAGCGCTGGTGGCGCCTCCGCGTCGAACGCCACCCGCACGGTGGCCGCGGCCGCCGCGCTTTGCTAATGTCCGCCGGCGGCCGCCGCCTGCCTGGCGTCGGCCCGCCACTGCGCCATCAAGACCAAACGGGGAAGGGGACGATCATGCCGCCGATCAGCAGCTCGCAGGCGTGGAAGGCGCTCGCAGCGCACAAGGAAGCGCAGGCCGCAACGACGATGCGCGATCTGTTCGCCGCCGACCCCGAGCGCTTTGCCCGCTTCTCGGTGCGGCTCGGCGACCTGCTGCTCGACTATTCGAAGAATCGCATCACCGAAGAGACGATGCGGCTGCTGGTCGCGCTGGCCGAGGAGGCCGACGTCGCCGGCTGGCGGCAGAAGATGTTTTCCGGCGAGAAGATCAACGCCACCGAGGGCCGCGCCGTGCTGCACGTGGCGCTGCGCAACACCCTCGACAAGCCGATCTTCGTCGACGGCGTCGATGTGATGCCGGAGGTGGTGCGGGTGCGCGAGCAGATGCGCGCCTTCTCCGATGCGGTGCGCAGCGGCGCCTGGCGCGGCCATGGCGGCCTTGCCATCACCGATGTCGTCAACATCGGCATCGGCGGCTCCGACCTCGGCCCGGTGATGGTCACCGAAGCGCTGAAGCCCTACCACCAGCCGGGGCTCAATGTGCACTTCGTCTCCAACGTCGATGGCACCCACATCGCCGAGACGCTGAAGCCGCTGACGCCGGAGACGACGCTGTTCATCGTCGCCTCGAAGACCTTCACCACCCAGGAGACGATCACCAACGCGCTGTCGGCGCGGGCGTGGCTGGTGGAGACGCTGGGCGAGGCGGCGGTTGCGAAGCACTTCGTCGCGCTCTCCACCAACGAGAAGGAGGTGCGCGCCTTCGGCATCGATCCGGCCAACATGTTCGCCTTCTGGGACTGGGTCGGCGGCCGCTTCTCGCTGTGGTCGGCGATCGGCCTGCCGATCGCGATTGCCGTCGGCATGGACCGCTTCGATGCGCTGCTTGCCGGCGGCCGGGCGATGGACGCCCACTTCTGCACCGCGCCGCTGGCGCAGAACCTGCCGGTGCTGCTGGCGCTGATCGGCATCTGGAACACCGACTTCCTCGGCGCCGAGACCTACGCGGTGCTGCCGTACGACCAGTACCTGCACCGGCTGCCGGCCTACCTGCAGCAGGCCGACATGGAGAGCAACGGCAAGTACGTGCGCAAGGACGGCGGCCGCGTCGACTACAAGACCGGGCCGATCCTGTTCGGCGAGCCCGGCACCAACGGCCAGCACTCCTTCTACCAGCTCGTCCACCAGAGCACCCGGCTGGTGCCGTGCGACTTCATCGCGCCGGCGCAGACCCACAACCGCATCGGCGAGCACCATCCGATCCTGCTCTCCAACTTCTTCGCCCAGACCGAGGCGCTGATGCGCGGCAAGAGCGAGGACGAGGTGCGCGCGGAACTGAAGGCGCAGGGGCTCGATGCCGCGGCGATCGACGCGCTGGCGCCGCATAAGGTGTTCGACGGCAACCGCCCCACCAACTCGATCCTGGTGCGCCGCATCGATCCCCATACCCTCGGCATGCTGATCGCCCTCTACGAGCACAAGATCTTCACGCAAGGGGTGATCTGGCAGATCAACTCGTTCGACCAGTGGGGCGTCGAGCTCGGCAAGGCCCTCGCCAAGGTGATCCTGCCGGAGCTGAAGGGCGCCGGCGACGTGACCGGCCACGACGCCTCCACCAACGGCCTGATCAACGCCTACAAGGAACTGCGCAAGGGCTGCTGATGCGCATCCGCCGGCTCCCCGAGACCGTCGTCAACCGCATCGCCGCCGGCGAAGTCGTCGAGCGGCCGGCTTCGGCGGTCAAGGAGCTGGTGGAGAACAGTCTCGATGCCGGGGCCGGACGCGTCGATGTCGTCCTCGGCGACGGCGGCCGGGGGCTGATCTGCGTCGCCGACGACGGCTGCGGCATGGATGCGGACGAGCTGGCGCTGAGCATCGAGCGCCACGCCACCTCGAAGCTGCCGGATGACGACCTCGGCCGGATTAGCACGCTCGGCTTCCGCGGCGAGGCGCTGCCGTCGATCGGCGCCGTCGCCCGGCTGACGGTGACCAGCCGCCCCGCGGGTGGCGCGCAGGCGTGGTCGGTGGCGGTGGACGGCGGTGCGGTGAGCGCCGTCCGGCCGGCGGCGCATCCGCCGGGCACCCGTATCGAGGTGCGCGACTTGTTCTTCGCGACGCCGGCGCGGCTGAAGTTCCTGAAGAGCCGGCAGACCGAGGTGGCGCACGTCAGTGAGGCACTGCAGCGCCTGGCGATGGCGCGGCCGGCGGTCGCCTTTTCGCTCAGCGAGGACGGCCGGACGCTTTCGTCGTGGCCGGCCGTCCTCTCCGGCGACGCCGAGGCGGCGCGCCGCCAGCGCCTCGCCGCCATCCTCGGCCGCGACTTCGGCGAGCACTCGGTGGCGGTCGAGGCGCAGCGCGAGGGGCTGCGGCTAAGCGGGCGGGCGGGGCTGCCGACCCTGCACCGCCGCACCTCGGGGCAGCAGTTCCTGTTCGTCAACGGCCGGCCGGTGCGCGACCGGCTGCTGCACGGCGCGGTGCGCGGCGCCTACCACGACCTGATCGCCCACGACCGCCACCCGCTGGTGGCGCTGTTCCTCGAGCTGCCGGCCGAGTTGGTCGACGTCAACGTCCACCCGATGAAGACGGAAGTGCGCTTCCGTGATGCCGCCCTGGTGCGCGGGCTGATCGTCGGCGCGCTGAA
>JBDHSN010000080.1:0-13775 GCA_039808105.1 Rhodospirillales bacterium | reverse complement strand
CCCGGTGCTGTTGTTCCGCTTCTCGGCGCTCACCTTCAACGGCCATCGCATCCATTACGACCGCCCCTATGCGATGGCCGAGGAAGGCTACCCCGGCCTCGTCGTCCACGGTCCGCTGACGGCGGTGCTGCTGATCGAGCTGCTGCGGCAGAATGCCGGCCGGCCGGTGGCGCGCTTCTCCTTTCGCGGCGAGGCGCCGCTGTTCGATCTGGCGCCGTTCCGGGTGATGGCGACGGCCAGCGGCGATGCGGTCGAGCTGGCGGCGCACGGCCCGGACGGGCGGCTGGCGATGTCCGCCGCCGCGGTCCTCGGCTGAGACATCCTGGTCTCACCCTTGCTTGCCGGCATTGCCAAGCCGGAACCTTCGCCGTGCACCAGGCGTTTGCCGTTTCGTGTTGACGGATAGGGAAACCAGAAATGGCAGACGAAGATCGCAACGAAGGTGAAGGTAGCCGCACGGCGGCGAAGGAATACAACGAGCGGACGAAGCAATTCGTCGAGAAAGGTGGTGTCGAGGAGAAGGCGAAAGAGGCGTTGAAGGCCCTGGACAGCGCTGAAGGCGCCGATCTGCGCCAAGCCGAAAAGCAGGGCCTTGCCCATGCTCATGGTGAAGATCCGCAGGTCCATCGGGAAAAATAGCGGAGGAGGCAGGATGCTCGCGAAGCGGCGCTGGAGTGTGCTGGCGGTAGCGGTGGCACTGCTGGCAGTACTCGCCCTGGGTGGCTGGAAGTACGCGGAACGCGGTGGCAGAAACCTGGCCTTTATTGAGACCGGCATGGCGTCCTGGTATGGCCCGTCATTCCACGGCAAGAAGACCGCGAGCGGTGAGCGCTTCAACCAGAATGCCCTGACCGCGGCCCACAAGAAGCTGCCGCTCGGCTCGCACGTCACCGTCGTCAATCTCGATACCGGCAAGAAGGTCAACGTCGAAATCAACGACCGGGGACCGTACGCAGCGGGGCGCAAGATCGACCTCTCGAAGGAGGCGGCGCGCCGCCTGGGCATCCTCGATGACGGGACCTCGAAGGTGCGCATCGAGGCGACGGCCCAGCAGCTTGATCCGGACGGCGACGGCAAGCCGGGAGCAAAGTAGCCCCGGCCGGCCGTTTTCCGGGGGTGGCGGGACCCCTGCAGCGGTCGCCCGCCATCCCCCTTGCGGCACACCCGCTTCAGCCTCGCCGATCCCGCGAAAACTTCTCACGTCCCTTGATTTTGCGCTACTGTCTCAGCCGTTTCCGGGGAGGCGAGGGCAGCAGGAATGAGCGATGATCAATTCGACGTGGTGGTGATCGGCGGCGGACCGGGCGGCTATGTCTGCGCCATCCGGGCGGCCCAGCTGGGCTTACGCACGGCGTGCGTCGAAAAGCGCGCCACCCTCGGCGGCACCTGCCTCAACGTCGGCTGCATCCCGTCGAAGGCGCTGCTGCAGTCGTCCCACCTCTACGAAGAAGCAGCGAAGGAGTTCGCCCGCCACGGTATCGCCACCGGCGATCTCGGCTTCGACCTCGCGGTGATGCAGGCGCGCAAGGACACCGTGGTCAAGCAGCTCACCTCCGGCATCGCCGGGCTGTTCAAGAAGAACAAGGTCGAGCACGTCTTCGGCCTCGGCACACTCGTCTCCCCCGAGGAAGTCGGGGTGAGCCCGGAAGACGGCGGCGAAGCGCGCACGCTGGCGACCGAGAACATCATCATCGCCACCGGCTCCGACGTCGCCGCCATTCCCGGCGTTGCCATCGACGAGGACCGCATCGTCAGCTCCACCGGCGCGCTGGCGCTCCCGGCGGTACCGAAGTCGATGGTGGTGATCGGCGGCGGCTTCATCGGCATCGAGCTCGGCTCGGTTTGGCGGCGGCTGGGCGCCGAGGTCACCGTCGTCGAGTTCCTCGACCAGATCATGGCCGGCATGGACGGCGAGATCGCCAAGACGATGCTGCGCATCCTGCAGAAGCAGGGCCTCAGCTTCAAGCTGGCCAGCAAGGTGACCAAGGCCGAGCCCGGCGCGGACGGCGTCACGCTGACCATCGAGCCGGTGAAAGGCGGCGACGCCGAAACGCTCACCGTCGAGAAGGTGCTGGTGTCGGTCGGTCGCCGGCCGTTCACCGAGGGTCTCGGCCTGGAGAAGGTCGGCATCACCGTCGATAACCGCGGCTTCATCCCGGTTGATCACGATTACCAGACGTCGGTGCCGGGGATCTTTGCCATCGGCGATGTCATCGGTGGCAAGATGCTGGCGCACAAGGCGGAGGAAGAAGGCGTCGCCGTCGCCGAGCTGATCGCCGGACAGTCGGGGCACGTCAACTACGAGGCGATCCCCGGCGTGGTCTACACATGGCCGGAGGTGGCCGCGGTGGGACGCACCGAGGAGCAGCTCAAGGCCGACGGCATCGCCTACAATGTCGGCAAGTTCCCGTTCACGGCCAACAGCCGGGCGCGCTGCAACGCCGAGACCGACGGCTTCGTCAAGATCCTCGCCGACGCCGCGACCGACCGCATCCTCGGCGCCCATATCGTCGGGCCGGAGGCCGGCGATCTCATCCAGGAGCTGGTCGTCGCCATGGAATTCGGCGGCTCAGCGGAGGACGTCGCCCGCTCCAGCCACGGCCACCCCGGCCTTTCCGAGGCGATCAAGGAGGCAGCCCTCGCCGTTGCCGGCCGCGCCATCCACATCTGAGTGCGGCATGAGCTGACGCCAGCGCGGCCACCGGCCGCATTCCCGGCGACCGGCACTGCCGGCGCGGGGACGGGAAGGCCACGGTCGTGAGCGGCTCCCGGCTGGTCTTCGGGCTGTGTGCAGCGCTGGCGCTGACGATGACCGGTGTCTTCGCCTTCCCGGCGTTGCTGCCGACCTTCGTCGCCGAGTGGGGACTGTCGAAGACGGAAGCCGGCTGGATCGCCGGCCTCTATTTCGCCGGCTACGCGGGGGTTGCGCCGCCGGTCATCGCCCTGACCGACCGCATCGACGCGCGGCTGGTGATGCTCGGCGGTACCCTCACCACCGCCGTTGCCGCGGCGGGCTTTGCGCTGCTGGCCAGCGGCTTCTGGTCGGCGCTGGCCTTCCGCGTCCTGGCCGGCGCCGGGCTGGCCGCCACCTACCTGCCGGGCGTGCGGGCGCTCGTCGACCGCTATTACGGCGCGCACGCCTCGCGGGCGGTCTCGTTCTACACCTCGAGCTTCAGCCTGGGCACCGCCCTGTCGTTCTTCGTCGCCGGCGAGACCGCCGCCGCCTTCGGCTGGCGGTCCGCCTTTGCCGTCTGCGCCCTGGCCGCCCTCGCCGCCACCGTCGTCCCCTTCCTCCTCGCCCCGGTGACGCCGGAGCGGGCGGCATCGGCACCGGCGGCGCTGCTCGACTTCCGCCCGGTGCTGCGCAATCACCGGGCGCTCGCCTTTGTCCTGGGCTACGGCGTCCACTGCTGGGAGCTGTTCGCGGTCCGCTCCTGGCTGGTCGCGTTTCTCGTTTTCGGGCTGACGCTGGATACCGGCGGCTGCGGCTCGCCGTTGTGCTCACCGACGATGATCGCAACGCTGAGCGGGCTGGTGGCGATGGCGGCGAGCATCCTCGGCAACGAGATCTGCGTGCGCTTCGGCCGCCGCCGGGTGATCACCCTGGTGATGCTGCTGTCCGTCGTCGCTGCCGCAGGCTTCGGCCTTGCCGCCGGGCTGCCCTATCCGCTGCTGGCGGCGGTCGCCCTGCTCTACGCCGCCGTCATCCAGCTCGATTCGGCGGCGCTCACCGCCGGCACCATCGAGGCGGCGGCACCCGGCCAGCGCGGCGCCACGCTGGCGGTGCACGCCTTCGTCGGGTTCGGCTGCGCCGGTATCGGCCCGCTGGTGCTGGGCGTGGTGCTGGATGCCAGCGGCGGCGGGGCGACGGCGTCCTCCTGGGGGTTCGCCTTTCTTTCCGTCGCCGCCGTCGGAACGCTGGGCCCGGTGGCGATGCTGCTGCTCGGCCGCCCGCCTCAGAAGCGGCGCAGCAGCCGGTCGATGTAGTCCAGCTCTTCGGCCGGACGGGTGCGCTCGGCGGCGCGCCGGCGCAACTCGTCGACGATTTCCTTGGCCCGCTGCACGCTGCCGCGGTCGGGGATGGTCAGCGTGCCGCTGACGAAACCCTGGCGGCCGCCCGGACGGCGGCCGAAGATATCGCCGCCGTCGTCCTGACCCAGCATCAGGCCGCCACCCAGCTGCTGTGCCAGCGACTGACCCGCCTCCTGCATCGCCTGCTGCAACGCGTCGAGCGCCCGCGTCTGGTTGGGCACCGCCTCGCCGAGCCGACCCTGGCCGAGCGCGTCCACCGCCCCCTTCATCGCCTGGTCGGCCTCGCCCATCGCCTGCGGTATGCCGCCGATGGCCTCGTTGAGGCGGAGCGTCAGGTCGCCCAGTTCGCCGCGCAGTGCCTGCTGCTCGGCAGCCCCGGCACCTTTGCCGGCGCCGCCGGGGCGCGACCCTGGGAGCCGGGACATCCCATCGTCGGACTGCGGGCCGAGCTGCGTCGGCCCCGGCGCGACGGGTCCCGGGGCATGCGAACGATCCCGCGCCGCCGGCCGTTCGCCCGTCTGCCGGCTCTGCTGGTCGCGCAACCGCTGGAAGGTCTCGTTCAGCAGCCGCTGCTGCCGCTCACCGAGATCGCGGAGCGCCTGCATCATCGCCCGCGCTTCCGCCGTGGCAGGGCCATCGCCGGTCCGCAAGCCGGCCCGCATCCCGTCGAGCATGCGCTGCAGTTCCGCGAGCATCTGCATCGCGGCGTCCCGGCTGCCGGAACGGGCCAGCTCCCGGGCCGCCTCGATCATGTCGGTCAGGTCGTCGGAGCGGAGCATCTGGGCTTCCGCGCCGAACGGCTCGGCCTGCTGGCCGCGCCGCGCCAACTCGGCCGCGGCCGCGGCGAGGTAACGGTTGAGCGCCTGCTGCAGGGCATCCACCAGCCGGTC
Source organism: Rhodospirillales bacterium (assembly GCA_039808105.1). GTDB lineage: Bacteria > Pseudomonadota > Alphaproteobacteria > Rhodospirillales > Defluviicoccaceae > Defluviicoccus. The sequence continues at coordinate 8,853 of JBDHSN010000080.1, read as the reverse complement.
GATCTCGGCGGCGGAGGCACTGCGCTGCAGCGCCTCGGTCAGCGCCTGCCGCGCCTGCTCCAGCTGCCGCTCGGCAAACGGCACGTCGCCCTGCTCGACACGCAGGGCCGTCTCCCACAGCAGGTCCCGTACCGACGGCACCCCCGTGGTCGTTTCGTCCAGGCGCAGCCGCGCCTGCGCCACCGACAGCGCCAGCGAGACGACGACATCGCCGGCAAACGCGTCGGGCTGCCCGGCCAGCTCGCCCAATTCCGCTGCAACCGAAGCGCGCTCCCGCGCCGAAGGGGCGGGACCGGCCAGCCGCTTGCGCATCGCCACCAACTGGCGGGCAACCGGGTGGCTGAACTCGCGTTCGGGCAGCACCATCGCCACCCGCTCGCTGATCCCCACCTGCCCGGCCGCATCGCGGGCTTCCAGATGCAGCAGCACCGGCAGCCCGGCCAGCGGATTTGCCGAGAAGTCCTGCAGCGCCGTGCCGGCCGTCTCCGGCGCGCCGGGCGCGGTGAGCGGCAACGCCACGCGCACCGGCGTGGCGGCACCGGCGGACGCTGCCGCCGGGTCAGGTTCGATCGTCAGGGTTATCTCGGTGACGCCGTAATCGTCGGTAGCATGGTACGATAGCGCCAGCAGCCCGTCCGCCTCCGCTTGCGGCGCGGCAGCAAAGCCCGGCCGCGGCGGGCTGTCGGGGACAACGGTGACCGGCCATGCCGCCAGCTCCCGCCGGCCAGACCGCACGGCGATCCGGTCGCCCGCCGCAATCACCGTTTCCGCCCGCCACGCCCTCCTGCCGTCGCTCTCGCCCAGGCTGGCGAACGGCACGGCGGTACCGGCGACGATCAGATCGGGCGTGCGGCGCACACCCGTCGCCCGCGCCAGCAGCGTGCTGCCGGCGGGCACGTCAAGCGTACCGGCGCCGGCGCCGGCTGCCTCCGCTGCCCGAGCGGTGCTGCGGTACATCGGCGCCAGATGGGTATAGGCCGGCGGCGTGATCCACAGCTCGACGGCGGCCTCCGCGCCGCCACTCCCCGCCTGCCAGTCCAGCGCCCGCGACAGCCGGGCGCCCGGATCGGCAGAGCCGGCGACGACGGCGACGGCGAGCAGCAGCACCACGCCGGCGCGGATGCCCCACGGCTCATGACGCGGCATCCCGGCGTCGGGCCAGCGCACCCGCAGCTGGCGGACCATGGCCGCCATCCGCAGGCGGTGATGCCGCCACAGCGCCTCGGCCAGCAGGTCGTCACGGCCGGCGGCGAGATCATCCTCCATCGCCGCCAGCGGCCGATCGACAAGCCCGCTGTCGCGCTCCAGCCGCGACCGCGCCGCCGCGCGCCGGACCGGGCGCAGGACCGGCCACGCCCAGGCCAGCGCCGCGAGCAGCGCCACGGCGAATGCCGCAAGGATCGCGGTGTGCAGCCAGCCGGGCAGTCGCGGCAGCACATCGAACAGCGCCACCGCCAGGAAGGCGCCGATGATGCAGACGAAAGGCCATAACCGCGGCCACAGCCGCTCCCACAGCACCGCCGCGCCGGCCAGCAGCAGCAGCAGGCGGTAGCGCCGGCTGCCGAAGTCGCGCCGCATCGCGGCCGCACGGCGGCGGCCGATCACCCGGACTGCCCCACCAACGGCACCGGCACCGAGCCCGGCGTCGCCGTCAGCCACGGCGGCAGCCGCTGGGTCGCCAGCAGCGCCTCGATGTCCACCCGCTCCTGCACCACCGCCCAGTCGCTGCCATCGACCAGCACCTCCGGTGCCAGCGCCCGGGCGTTGTAGGCCGAGGCCATCGCCCGGCCATAGGCACCGGCGGTGCGGATGACCAGCAGCTCGCCGGCGACGACCGGCGGCAGCTTGCGGGCACTGCCGAAGGAGTCGCCGGTCTCGCAGATCGGCCCGACCACATCCACCGCGCGGGGCGTGGCGCCGGGCTGCGGCTCGCGCACCGGCACGATGGCGTGCCACGCCTCGTACAGCGCCGGCCGCAGCAGGTCGTTCATCCCGGCATCGACGATGACGAAGGTGCGGGTCGAGCCCTCCTTGACCCGCACCACCCGGGTGAGCAGCACGCCGGCGTTGCCGACAATCATCCGGCCCGGCTCGAAGATCAGCCGGCAGCCGAGATCGCCGACGGTGCTCGCCACCGCGTGCGCGTAGTCGGCCGGCGGTGGCACCGCCAGCCCCTCGTTGCCGTAGGGGATGCCGAGGCCGCCGCCGAGATCGAGGGTGCGGATGGGCAGGCCATCGGCGCGCAGCATCGCCACCAGATCGCGCACCCGGCGGAACGCCTCGCGAAACGGCGCCACGTCGGTGAGCTGCGAGCCGATGTGGACGGCGATGCCGGCGGCATCGATGCCCGGCAGCGCCGCCGCGCGGGCGTAGAGGCGGTGCGCCGCGGTCCACTCGATGCCGAACTTGTCCTCGCGCCGGCCTGTCGAGATCTTGTCGTGGGTATGGGCATCGACGTCAGGGTTGACGCGTAACGCCGCCGGCGCCCGCACGCCGAGGCTCTGCGCCACCTGATCGAGCAGTTCCAGCTCGGGCTCGCTCTCGACGTTGATCTGCAGGATGCCGGCGCGCAGCGCCGCCGCCATCTCGTCCGCGGTCTTGCCGACGCCGGAGAAGACGATGCGCGCCGCCGGCACGCCGGCGGCAAGTGCCAGCGCCAGCTCGCCGCCGGAGACGACGTCGGCGCCGGCGCCCTCGCGCGCCAGGGTGGCGATGACGCCGATGTTGCCGTTGGCCTTCACCGCATAGCAGATGGTCGGCGACAGCGCCGCCAGCGCCTCGGCGAAGACGCGGTAGTGACGGCGCAAGGTCGCGGTCGCATAGACGTAGACAGGGGTTCCCACCGCCTCGGCGATCGCCGCGAGCGGTACGTCCTCGGCGTAAAGCTGGCTCTGCCGATAGGAGAAATGGTCCATCGCGGCGGTCCGCTCAGCGTGCCGGATATGTGCGGGGGAAGTCGGAACCGGGCGGCGGCTCCGGCTGGCCCTTACGGCCGCAGGCGGCGGCGGGCAGCGCCAGGACGGCGCACAGCAGCAGCAGCGCCAGCCGGCGCCCGAAGCGGATCGGAAGTTTGCTCATGGCTGCAAATATGCCGTCTCGATGCGGGCGATGCGAGCCGGAAAGCAGGGCGACGAGACTAGAAGCGCGCGGTGCCGAGCACGTCCTGCAGCAGCACCTTGACGAAGAAGATGGCGGCGATGCAGCCGAACAGCAGGCGGACGAAGTCGGGATTGCCATCCGCGTCGCGGAAGCGGATCGCGTGCCAGGCGATGGCGAAGGTGACCGCGAGGAACAACCCGTTGACCGCAAGCTCCATCGCCACTCCGCCCTCCCCGCGCGCGGCGCTGGATCGCCGTCGTCGCCGCCGGTATCGTGCCACCGCCGCTGGCCGGAGGGGAGGACTTTGAGGTGTTGACGCGCGCACTGCCGGCGGTTCCCGCCGCCCTGCTGCTGGTATTTCTGGCCGGCTGCGGCGCCACCGAGGTCGGCAAAAACGCCGAAGGCATCTGGTTCCGCGAGCCGTTCGTCGGCGGCTGGGACATGCAGGACGAAGCGGAGAAGCACTGCGCCAAGTATGGCAAAACCGCCGTTCGCGCCGGCGACCTCAACCCCACCCGCGGCTACGCCCTGCCGATCGTCGCCTTCAACTGTGTCTAGCGCGCGGCCGGCGCAGGCTGAGGCGCCGGCTCTGCCGGCGCCCGGCCGCTGAGCACGGCGAAGCGCCAGGCCTTGAAGCTGCAATCGACGTCGGTGAAGCCCGCCGCGCGCAGCCACTGCAGCTGATCCTCGACCGAAGCGCAGCGATCGTGCGCCATGCGCTGGCCGGCACGGGCGATCTCATCTTCCGGCGCGCCGAGACGGCGGATGTCGGCCAGCCAGCGGCGGGCGTAGCGCTCCTCGGCCACCGCGGTCGGGCCCAGCACCTGCTCGGCGTTGACGAAAATCCCGCCCGGCCGCAGCGCCGCTCGGACGCGCGCGAACAGCGCCTGCTTGCCCCCATCGTCGAGGTGATGGATGGCGAGCGCCGATGCCACCGCGTCCCACGGGCCGCCGAGGTCGTCCACCGCCATGTCGGCGACGGCGAAGCCGACGTTCGGGGCGCCGGCGAAGCGCTGCTGCGCCTGCACCAGCATCGCTTCCGAGGCGTCGATCAGGTGGATGCTGGCGCCGGGGAAGCGCTCCAGCAGCAGCGCGGCGAGCAGCCCGGTACCGGCGCCGAGATCGAGGATGCGCCGCGGACCATGCGGCCATGCCTCGCCGATCAGGTCGAGCGCGGTGCCGTAGAAGGCGTCGTAGCAGGGGATCAGCCGGCGCCGCATCGCATCATAGCTGGCGGCAAACCGGCTGAACGTCGCCGCGACCTGCTCGGTGGCTTCGGACATCGGCTTCAGACCTTCGTTGCGCCAGCTAGCCAGTGCATCAGGAGATGGTGCCGGCAGCCCCGTTCGTGAACCCGCCGCCGAGGCGAAAGGACGACCGCAGGGGCCAACAATAATCGTCTCCGGCTCTGGGTTATTGCCGCGACCAAGCTGGTCCGAGACACGTCCGGCAGGCGGCGCCGGGCCGCTCCGGTGTTGAACCGAGGCCGGATTTGCAGGGTTGCGGTGGTCGCCGCGCCACACGCGGCGGGCTTGTCATCCCGCGCCACGCGAGAAGGTAAACCGCTGGTTGACATCCGCCCGTGAAAGGCGGAGCTTGGCTCCAAGCGGGGAGCAAAGCTCCCTTCGGGGTGGATATAGGGACGCGGTCAAGGGGATGTCGCTGCCGTCCTGCGCGACTTTTCAGGTATTCCTGTTCAGCGCTGGTTTCGCCATTGCCGCGATCGGCGCCGCTGCTGCCGCCGACTGTCCTTCTGCCGTCGGCACGCTGGTTTCGGTCCAGGGTGACGTCCAGGTGCAGCGAGCCGGCTCCAGCAACTGGCAGCACATCGGGCTGGACGCGCCGCTGTGCGAGGGCGACGTGCTTTATGTCGGCGAGCGCAGCCGCATCGAGGCAAGCCTGAGCAATCAGGTCAGGATCCGCGCCGACCAGAACACCATGCTGCGGATGATCAGCCCGCCAGAAAAGCCGGTGACCTGGCTGGGGCTGCTGTCCGGCGCCGCCTATTTCTTCAGCCGCCAGCCGCGCTCGCTCAACGTCGATACGCCGTTCGTCAACGCCGCCGTCGAGGGCACCGAGTTCATCATCCGGGTGGCGGACCAGCAGACCGAGATCGGCGTCTTCAACGGCAAGGTGGTCGCCCGCAACGGCTTCGGCGAGGCGACCATCACCAACGGCCGCTCCTCGGTCGCCGCGGCCGATGCCGCGCCGACCGAGACGCTGCTGGTGCGGCCGTTCGATGCGGTGCAGTGGGCGATGTACTTCCCACCGGTGCTCGACATCGGCACCGCCGCCGCGCAGCTGCCGCCCGACCTGTGGCAGGCGGTCGATCTGGCGGCGCAGGGCCGCACCACCGAGGCATTCGCGCGCTTCGAGGCGATCCCGGCCGATCAGCGGGACGCGGCGTTCTACCTCTACCGGGCGCAGACCTTGCTCGCCGTCGGCCGCGTCGACGAGGCCGACGCCGACCTGCAGCAGGCGCTGGCGCTCGATCCCGGCAATGCCGAAGCCTACGCCGTGCAGGCGGTGATCGCCGTCAGCCGCAACCAGCAGGAGCAGGCGCTGCAACTGGCGCAGCACGCGGTGGCGCTGGCGCCGACCTCGGCGGCGGCGAAGATCGCGCTGTCGTTCGCCGAGCAGGCGCGCTTCCAGATCGCGGCGGCGCGCGATGCGGTGCAGCAGGCGGTCGAAGACGCGCCGGACAACGCGCTGGCGTGGGCGCGGCTGTCGGAGCTGTGGCTGATGCTGGGCTTTCGCGACCGCGCGGTGGAGACCGCCAGGCACGCCCGCGAGCTGGCGCCGGACCTCGCCCGGGTGCAGACGGTGCTGGGCTTCGCCGCGCTGGCCGAGTTCGACCGGCGGCGGGCGGAGAAGGCGTTCCGGGCGGCGATCGAGCGCGACCAGGCTGACCCGCAGCCGCGCTTCGGCCTTGGCCTCGCGCTGATCCGCGGCGGCGCGCTGCGCGACGGCCGCGAGCAGATCGAGGGCGCCGTGCTGCTCGATCCCAACAACTCGCTGCTGCGCAGCTACCTCGGCAAGGCCTACTTCGAGGAGAAGCGCGACCACCTGTCGTCGGAGCAGTACGCGCTGGCCAAGGAGCTCGATCCCAACGATCCGACGCCGTGGCTCTACGATGCCATCCTCAAGCAGACCGAAAACCGCCCGGTCGAGGCGCTGCACGACCTGCAGAAGTCGATGGCGCTGAACGACAACCGCGCGGTGTTCCGCTCGCGTGAGCTGCTCGATCAGGACCAGGCCGCCCGCGGCGCCAGCCTCGGCCGCATCTATAACGACCTCGGTTTCGAGTACGCCGGCATCAACGCGGCGACCGATGCCTTGGCGCTCGATCCATCGAGTTCCTCCGCCCACCGCTTCCTAGCGGACGTCTACGCGACGATGCCACGCCGGGATATTGCGGCCGCAAGTCAGTTACTGCAAGCACAACTTCTACAGAACATAAACATAAATCCGGTACAGCCGACTCTCTCCGAGACAAATCTAAATATTGTAACACAAGGTGGCCCCTCACGTCCGGGATTTAATGAATATAATGCTCTATTTGAGCGTAATAGGGCACAATTTGATTTTTCTGGACTTCTTGGCAGCAACTGGACTCGTGCTGGTGAGGTTTTATTATCTGGTGTATACGATAAATATTCAATTAGTGCTGGTCAGTTTAACTACCAAAGTGACGGATTTCGGGAAAATTTCGGCGTAAACCACACTATTTCTGATATTTTTTCACAGGTTGCGATAACGCCAGAGCTTAATATACAGGGCGAATACCGTCGTAGGCGAAGCGAGCAGGGCAATTTGATTTTAAATTTTGATAATGATAACTTCAGCAAAACATCTCATAATGATTTTGATCAGGACATAGGCCGGTTTGGCTTGCGATATTCTCCGTTACCATTCGTAACTTTTCTTACATCTATCATTGCTGGTTCCACACACAATAAAGACATACTTCAAGATTCGTCTGATTTCCGCGTGAGTAATCGTATAGCACAAGCAGAACCACAAGCAATTATTCAAGATGCTCATAGCAGTGTTGTATTAGGTGCATTATTTAATAACACTGATACTAATCTCCGGCTTCGTGGAGGACCTGATGTTCTCGAAGCCACACAGAATTGGACAACAATACAGCATAGTGTATATACATATATTAATCATGATATCTTCGATAACTTAACTACTACCATTGGATTGACGTATGACGATTTTAGAAGGGAAGGGTACGATATTGACTACTTTAGTCCGAAAATAGGTGTGCGATATAGCCCTTTAGAGCCATTGACGCTAAGAGCTGCAGCATTCCGAACTCTTAAGCCGGCCCTGGCGACTGGTCAGACTGTACAGCCGACGGAAGTGAGTGGATTTAACCAGTTTTTTGATGATCCTGACGGTACGCGATCCACTACATATTCCGTTGGTGCAGATATGCGAGTAGCAAACAATGTAATGATAGGCTTTGAAGCTGACTGGAGACAACTTGACACGCCCTTCACTTCAGCATATGATGGTAGTGTTACCTTTGTTAACCAAAATGATAATCTATACCGTGGATATATTTATTGGACACCAAGCGAGCAATGGGCATTAACTAGTGAGTTACAATATGACCAGTTTCATAGTGATAATATAAATGTCAAAGAATTAGATACATTCAGCACTCCAGTCGGGATAAGTTACTTTGCCCCATGGGGTCTATTTGCGACAGCAGGCGTGACATATGTTCATCAAACCTATACGACTCGCAATTCTAACCTTTCTCCCTTGGTCAATAATGATAAAGATGATGGCTTTTTTTTAGTCGATGTCGGAATGGGATACAGATTTCCGAAGAGATTAGGAATCATAAGTTTTGAAGTAACGAATCTGACAAACGAACATTTTAGTTACACGGACGATTCCTTTCGCGAACTTTTTGTCAATAGCGTCCGCCCGCACATTTCACCATATATCCCTGAACGTGCCTTTTTTTGTCGATTAACATTAACATATTGAATTATATTGCTTTAACTTACGTTCATCGTTACCTCAGATTATGCATCAACCAAAGGAGTAGACATAATGTCTAAAGAGCGTGAAGAAGATACGTCAGCTATTATTTCTGCATATGGCAGTGATGTTCCTAACGGCTTTCGTCTAATATCGGCGGTCGTTAAAGATGATGATTTGAATTCTGCTGATGCAGAAGCATTACATCAAGCTCCCAATGCACAATATAACGCTAGAGAGGCACCTATGGCGGCATCCGCATTGTTCTCATGTCCTAAAGGGTATGCTCCCGCATTCAACGGATCTTACTACTATTGTAAGAAGATTGGCTAGGGACTACTGAAACGTTGCCAAGACTGACGCATGTTGCACTATGCGTGGCGTTACATAGGACCAGCGTGCATGGTAATTTCTGTCGCAGCGATCGGCTTTTTGCTTGAGAACAACATCGGGTTGCAGTGGCTCTTCAGGCTGCGGGGGGCGGTGGAACCGCCCCCCAATGTCGTCGTGGTGGCGCTCGATGAGGCTTCGGCGATTGCGCTGGGGGTGCCGGAGAAGCCGCGCGAGTGGCCGCGCTCGCTGCACGGCCGGCTGATCGACGCCCTGGTCGATCGCGGTGCCGACGTCATCGCCTTCGATCTGACCTTCGAGCGGCCGCAGCCGCCGGCCGAGGACGCGGCGTTCGCCCAGGCGATGGCAGCCGCGCAGCGGGTGCTGCTGGTCGAGGCGATCGAGCGCCGCTGCCCGCAG